>NZ_JAKKUR010000007.1 GCF_021890735.1 Thermanaeromonas sp. | reverse complement strand
TAATTGACCACCTCGCCCCGGGGTGAGACCTCCATTACTACAGACATGGTTAAGCGGTCGGCTCCCGCGTTAAGACTGCAGATACCGTTGGATAGCCGGGGCGGCAGCATGGGGATAACCCTGTCCACCAGGTAGACGCTTGTCCCCCTGCGGTAAGCCTCCCTGTCCAGGGCGCTACCTTCTTTTACATAATAGCTTACATCCGCAATATGGACGCCTAAGAGGTAGTTCCCGTTTTCTAGACGCCGGATGGATACAGCATCGTCTAGATCCTTGGCATCTTCGCCGTCTATAGTTACTACTCGCCAGTCCCTCAGGTCGCGCCTACCCGCCAGCTCCTCTGGTTCTACCTGTTCTTTAATTTTCTTGGCCTCCCTTTTGACGGCAGGAGGGAAATCCGGGTCCAGCTCATATTTTTTTACTATAGATAAAATATCGATCCCTGGAGCTCCTGCGGGCCCCAGTACCTCTACTACCCTGCCCTCAGGGTTACGCCTGCCGTCCGGCCACCGGGTTATTTCCACCACTACTTTATCCTTATGGCGGGCCCCTTTAGTTTCTTCCAAGGGAACAAATATATCCTGGTGCAGGTGAGGGTCATCGGGAACGACGAATCCCAACCGCCGGTTCTGTTCGTAGGTTCCCACTACCCTGGTACGGGCTCGCTTCAAAACCCGTATTATTTCCCCTTCCCGGCGCTTAAGGCCCTGATAGGGAAGGAGTCGGGCTAGAACCAAGTCCTGGTGCATGGCCCCTCCCAAGTTAGCCGGGCTGATATAGACATCGTCACCCTTATCTAAAGGAGAAAGAAAAGCGAACCCCCTGGGTGAAACCTGGAGGTAGCCCGCCACCAGGCCCATCTTGGAAGGTAACCCGTATTTATTCTTCCGTGTGCGAACCACCTTACCCTCAAGTTCTAGCTCTTGAAGGAGTTCCCTCAAATCCTCGTAGGAACCCCCCAAAACCTCATGAAGCTCCTCCAAGGTAAGGGGTTTATAGCTGCGTTCTTCCATAAGTTGTAGTATCTTTTCCTGTGTTACCGCGCCATTAACCTGCACGGATTCCATTTTGCTCTTTCTCTTTTTGCCCAACTACAACACCAACCTTATTTTAAAAACCTTCTCCCTAAATACGCGGATTGCGTGGCATAAAAAGCCTTCTTCCTGGCGACCTTTAAGTAACCCTTAGACGTTTTAAAACCACAATAGGAGTCTGCTCATCTTCATTTCCAAAGGGATTATCCCGTAGGGCCTCCTGTACGGCGCGCAAGGCAGTGCCCTTGGTCACTGCCAGAATATCTACGCACCCCAGGTCGTTTACATCAGCAATTACTGCCTCGGCTCTGGTAGCCTTTTTAATCTCTTCAACCACCTTTTGAGGCTCCCGGGGACCCAAAACTATGTGCCGGTCATAGGGGTACATCGTACCAGCTACATCATCGATTAGCGCCAGTTCCCTCCCTGCTACTATATAAAAATATCCTTTGCGGTGCAAGAGCCTGCCTATAGCTGCGGCCAAACATCCGGCCAAAATGCGGAGCCAACCTGCCTCCTGAATGGCCAGTTGCATAGCTGCAGGTGTAGCCAGGCTACCCGATTTCTCCGGAAAGCGACATAAAAACCGGGCCAGCCAGCCAGGTTTAACATTTTCCGGAAGAATGGCCCGGCCTTGAGAAATAGCTACTACACTTTCGGCCAAGGCGATAACATCCCCCGGACCGACTATCCCTTCCGTATACCGCCGGGCTACCTCTACTATATTATCTTTCTCCGTAATAATATGGGTACGGATAGGTATTTTAGCTATGTATCTGGCACCTTTGACAGCCGCCTTGGGGATGGAATGAAGCGGAGGCCCAACTTTAGCATCTTTCTTCTGGGCTTCCTCTTCGGTTTTCGCTGCTTCAACAGAGGGCTTAAGGAATACTTCGCTTCCTGCATATCCCTCGTTAAGGATTGCAAAGTGATAAAATGCGCTTAAAGTTGCCTGGGCCAATTTGCGATAGAAATAGGGGTTGCGCAGGACACCCTCATCTACCCAATTGGTAATAGTTACCATCTCCACAAGAAGAGCCTGAGTCTCCCCGAGCTCGGCCAACTCGCTCTCTGGCTCTACTCCCCGCCCGGGCACCTTGGTTTTAGAGGTTATGGCTTCTAAAACCATCCGCGCCAGGTTTTCTCCTCCTTTAGCCCGGGGATTGTATTTTACGGCTGCGCCCCGTACTTTCTCATCCGTACTTCCGTGGGTATGCAGGCTCAAAAAAAGAGACGTCTCTGTTCCCGCCTTTTTTATTCTTTCCTTCCAAGAAGGATTCTCTTCTTTCTCCCTGGTTATTACCACCATAGCACCCAAGTGTTGTAAAATTTCGGCAAATTCCCGAGCGGCAATCCATACCATATCTCGTTCCCAAAGGTTTACAGGACCCCGGTGGCCGGCATCTGGTCCCCCGTGGCCCGGGTCGATCACCAGGAGGCGCCCCTGGTAAAACTCCTTCATGGGCTTGCGGCTTAGATGTACCGTAACCTTGGCCGGCAACCCCTTCTGAACTGTGGTAAAAGCTTCCGTAGGGACCTCAAGATGAATTAGAAATCTGGCCTCTTCAGGACCTTCCTCCTTGATGGAAACCTGCTTAATGATCCCGTCCCGCACCTCTAAAGGGCCCGAGAACATATTGAGTTTCCCCCGAACCTTTAAGCTGTAAAGGCAAGGTCCTTCCGCCACCAGTTCAAAAGGGAAGGGGCCAGTTGCTTCTAGTACCACCAGGCTCTCATCTTCACCGTCTTCCTTAAATTGCACACGGCTAAAAATATTGGTGAAGCGAGGCATCCCCTGCATGGGCCGGCCACCTCCGCTTTTGAGTTCGCTGTACAGAAATTATAATATTCTTCTCGTGCTAGTTTTAAAACAACGACGTGACCGTTTAAAGCGTGCTATTTGTTGTAAGAAAAGCTTTCTTTTTGTCTTTTTAAGCCGATATAATACAGGTAGGTAGCTCGGTTACGGATGCCATGGAAATATATAGGAGGTGACAGGTGTAAAGCCCTTTTAAGAGGGGCTTTTTCACCGCAGGCTTCATGGATATTTCCAGCATCATCGGTTTATCCCTTGCTGTACTTGCCCTCGTAGTCGCTATACTTATGGAAGGTATAAATCTTAGCGGAATGCTAAACCTGCCGGCCTTGGTGATAATCTTAGGTGGGACCATTGGAGCTACCATGTTTTCCTTCCCGATGCGGGAGATCCAGCGTGTCCCCGCCCTTCTGGTTAAGGCCTTTACCCGCGACAAGACCAATTTAGACGAATTGATTGACAATTTGGTCCGTCTAGCAGAAATAGCCAGGCGCGAAGGGCTTCTCGCCTTAGAATCCCACGCCAACCAAGAAGAAAACCCCCTCCTACGGAACGGCCTGGGGTTTGCCATAGACGGTATAGATCCTGAGGAGATACGCCGTATCATGGAAAATGAAATAATTCAACGGCAACGCCAGGCCAAACAGGCAGCCGCCATCTTCGAGACGGCCGGGGGTTATGCTCCTACAATGGGAATTATAGGGACGGTAGTGGGCCTGGTTCATGTGTTAAGCAATATTAGCGATGTAAACCAACTGGCCGCTTCCATCGCCGTAGCTTTCCTCGCCACGTTCTACGGAATTGCTACCGCTAATATTTTGTGGTTACCCATTGCCGCTAAACTTAAAGCTAAAGCAGCAGAAGAACTAGTAGCAAACCAGATAATACTTGACGGCATCTTAGGTATTGTGCAGGGTAAAAATCCCCGCCTTATCCGGAGGGAGTTGGAGATACTTAAGCTCCAGGAAAAGCCGTCCCCTGAACGGCGCCGGGAAGAATAGAAGGGAGGGGATTCGTTTTGCCTTCCTGGGACAAGATGGATCTAGATGAGGGCCAAGGGGGGGGGCACGAAACGGCCGGCATCATGCGCTGGCTTTTGACCTACGCCGATCTGATTACGCTACTCATGGCCTTCTTCATTGTAATGTATGCCATCTCCAAAGTAGATATAGTGCGCTACCAGCAGCTGGTCCAGGCCCTGGCCCAAATCTTTACCGGAGGCTCGGCTATGATCCTTCCCGAGCTAGGCGGCGGTCCTTCGGTAGTCCCGCCGGAACAACCCGGTGATCCCTTAAGTGCGTTGGCCGCAGGGGTAAGCGAATACATAGCCGAGCAGGGCCTCAAAAACGAAGTCTTCATCACCATAAACGAGCAAGGGGTTATAATAAGCTTTACAGGTTCCGTCCTCTTCGACAAAGGGGAAGCCAATCTCCGGCCTGAAGCCTTGCCCATTTTGGATAAAATAGCGGCCTTTCTAAAAACCGTACCCAACTACATTGGTGTTGTAGGTTCCACAGACGACCTGCCCATCAATACCGCTCAGTTCCCCAGTAACTGGGAGCTTTCGGTTGTGAGGGCCACGACCGTAATACGCTATTTTACGGAAAATACAGGGTTAAATCCTACTCGCTTCGTAGCTTTAGGTTATGGAGAATACCATCCCCTGTTCCCTAATACTAGTGAGGAAAACCGGAAAAAAAACAGGCGCGTCGACGTCGTTATCTATAAACACAACCCCTTCGTAACCAACAACGCAAAACAAAGTCCTGATACTCTTCCTTCTTCACCTTAAGAAAGGTTGGCTAAGAGATGGCCAAACTCGAACCCCTGTACGATAAGCGTTATCAATGTCTATTTTGTAAAGAAAAATTTACTAACAAGAAGGTGCGCTCGAGTTTCATACGCCAGGTAGGCCGCGACACCGATTTTTGCGGTTATTTTGAGGGAGAAAATCCTTACTTTTACGATGTCGCCGTATGCCCGTATTGCGGGTATGCCTTTACGGTAAACTTTGGCCCGGTTAAAAAGGACCGCCGGGAACTTATCACCGAGCAGTATATAAAGAAAATAAAATACAAAGATTATACCGGTAGCCGCGATCTATCCACGGCCATTAAGGTGTATAAGCTAGCTTACCTCACCGGCTCTCTCAATCAGGAAAAAAGCTCGCTCCTCGCCGGCCTCTGCCTAAGGCTAGGCTGGTTCTACAGGTATAATCGTAATGTCGAGGAGGAGCAACGTTACCTTCGCCGGGCCAGCGAACTGTACCAGGAAGCCTACGCCAACGAAGATACCGCTTCGCCGGGGGAAGTCCACTTATGGGTTTACCTTATAGGTGAGCTGGAAGGGAGGCTGGGTAACTACGGTCTCGCCCGCCAGTGGCTCGGCCGGCTTCTCCATGTACCTGATTTAGAGCCTTATCTCCGCAATCTGCTTTTGGACAGGTGGGAGTATTACCGGGAAAGGATGGACAATGACGGAAAGGAAAATTAAAGGGAGCGTCTTTCCGCCCCCGCCATTAGTATTGTTGTTTTGGCCGCCCCTGGGCGCCCCTGGTTTGGCAAGTCTATAGACCCAATTCCCCGGCTATCCCTTTCATCGCCTCCAAACCTAAGGCCAAAAATTCTTCTAGAGATAACCCCAGTTCCCTGCAGGACGCTATCTGCTGCCGGTTGGCTCCCCGGGCAAAGGACTTCTCATGATACCGGTTAAGGAGAAACTGCACATCTAAAGGCGCAAGCTTTTTCTCCGGCCTTATAAGGGCGGCGGCCACGATAAGCCCGGTTAAGGGGTCGGTGGCGTACAAGGCGCGGCTTAAACGGTCTTCCCGGGGAAGACGGTGGGCCTCATTATGGGCCTTTACAGCGTATACGATATCGGGATCCAGCCCCTCTCGCTCTAAGATCTCCCCGCCCACCAGACTGTGCCGCTGGGGATCACCCTTAGTTTCCTCGTAATCTATGTCGTGTAGGAGCCCGGCCAGGCCCCATTTATCTTCATCTTCACCGAAATGCCTGGCCAGGGCCCGCATAACAGCCTCCACAGCCAGAGAATGTTTAATTAGGTTGGGTGTCTTTAAGTATTGGTGCAGAAGCCTTAGGGCATCCTCGCGAACCAATGTTTAAGTTCACCTCTAGGCCTTTTATTTTAGAGAGCTGCGTCTGATTACATCATAAATAGCGGAGCAAAAACCAGGGCAACTATACTCATGAGCTTGATGAGGATGTTCATAGAAGGCCCGGCAGTATCTTTAAAGGGATCACCCACCGTGTCGCCGTTCACTGCAGCAGCATGGGCTGCGGAACCCTTGCCTCCGAAATGGCCAGCCTCAATGTATTTTTTGGCGTTGTCCCAGGCACCACCGGCGTTGGCCATCATAACCGCAAGCAGGAAACCGGTAACCGTTGCTCCGGCCAAAAGCCCTCCCAGGGCTTCCTTGCCCAGGCCGGGAAGGAGACCGACCACAAGAGGCACGCCCACAGCCAGAAGGCCGGGGACCAGCATTTCCCGCAAGGCAGCGCCTGTGCTTATGGCTACACACCGGGCATAGTCCGGCCGAGCTTTTCCTTCCATGAGCCCCGGAATTTCCTTAAACTGCCTCCGCACTTCCTCGATCATATCAAAGGCTGCTCTTCCTACGGCTTTCATCGTAAGGGCTCCAAAAAGGAAGGGAAGCATACCCCCGATAAAAAGCCCAGCTATCACCCGGGGGCTTGCAAGATCGATAGAAGCAATTCTAGCCGAAGTAATATAAGCCGAAATGAGGGCCAGGGCAGTGAGGGCAGCCGAACCGATGGCGAAACCTTTACCGATAGCCGCCGTAGTATTACCGACGGAGTCCAAGGTATCGGTAATCTTCCGCACCTTGGGGTCTAGTTCAGCCATCTCGGCAATACCGCCGGCATTGTCAGCTATGGGACCGTAAGCGTCTACCGCTACCGTAGTCCCTGTGGTAGAAAGCATACCTACCGCTGCCAGGGCAATGCCGTAAAGGCCTGCGAATTTGTATGCCGCAAGTATGGCTATAACGATCACGATAATGGGCAGAGTGGTACTAAGCATACCGGTGCTTAAGCCTACTATAATATTGGTAGCCGTACCGGTCTGAGAAGCCTTGGCGATCTCCCTCACCGGCTGATAATCCCCGGAAGTGTAATATTCGGTTATGCGCCCGATAAGCACACCCGCTACCAGGCCAGCCACCGTAGCCAAAAATACCCCGGTTTCCGTGTAGGTGCTGTTGCCCGCCTGGAACCGCACGGGCAGAAGCCCGGTAATAACGATATAAGTACCAATGATAGCCAAGAGGCTAGCTACCATGGTTCCTGTGTTCAGGGCTTTCTGCGGGTTACCCTGGTCACCGGTGCGAACGAAAAAGGCCCCGATAATGGAGGACACAATACCTACCGCTGCCAGCATCAGAGGAACCAGGGTACCGTTGGGGATACTCAGCGCAGCCCCCAACGCGATCCCCGATACAATGGACCCTACGTAAGATTCGAACAAATCGGCGCCCATACCAGCTACATCGCCTACATTATCCCCTACATTGTCAGCGATAACAGCGGGGTTTCTGGGATCGTCTTCCGGGATCCCTGCCTCCACCTTTCCTACCAAGTCAGCACCTACGTCCGCAGCCTTGGTGTAGATACCGCCGCCCACCCTCGCAAAAAGGGCAATAGAACTGGCTCCGAGGGCAAAGCCGTTGATTATATTGGGGTCTGAAAAAAGAAGATTAACCAGTCCCAGGCCTAAAAGGCCCAAACCTACCACGCACATCCCCATGACTGAACCGCCGGAAAAGGCAATATTTAGCGCCGCATTTAAACTCTTGCGCGCAGCATTGGCGGTACGTACATTGGCTCTGGTAGCCACCCGCATCCCGATGTACCCGGCTCCTACAGAGCAAAGGGTTCCCAGGACGTAGGGAACGGCTGTCACAGGCTGCATGCTTTCGGCGCCCTTAGTCAAAACTCCCGTGATCACAATTAAAGCTGCCATACCCAGCACGAAAAACACTAGGGTACGGTATTCCCTCAAAAGAAAAGCCATGGCGCCTTCCTGTATAGCTCCGGCTATCTCCTGCATGCGGGGAGTACCAGCATCCGCTCGGTTGATTTTAACAATAAGATAATAGGCAAAAAGCAGGGCCAGAACACCTGCCAAAGGTGCCATCCAGCGCAGATCCAAGGATACCTACCCCCGTTCCGTGACTAAGCGTCCCGTAAAATTTAAACTAAGGATAGTAGCAAGGTAAAAATGAAGAAAGCTGCGGCCAGCCCGGTAGAAATTTTGGCCAAGAATTCATCCAAACCCTTCTTTTTACCAAAAAGGCTTTCTGCTCCTCCGGCAATAACCCCGGAAACGCCTGCGCTACGGCTCGATTGCAATAGTATCGAAGCAATAAGGGCAAGTGCTACAAAGATTTGCAGGAAAAGCAGTAAGCTCTTCAACACTATCCCTCACCTCCCTCTAGCAGTCCGGGCCGGGCGGTACCTCCGGCGGTACCTCCAGTAACTATAGTAGAGAGAAAGGCTCCTGCCCGCATGTTGGTTAAGGGTTAAAATTAGTGTAGCACAATACCGTCATGTAATGCTTTTATTGTAGCACATATGGCTACACATTTCAACGCTAAGCCCTGCTCTACCTCATCTTCTCGAGGTTATAAAAGGCACCTTGCCCGGCATAGCTGGCCGCCACATCTAATTCTTCTTCGATCCGTAATAGTTGATTGTATTTGGCTACCCGGTCCGTACGAGAGGGAGCGCCTGTCTTTATCTGGCCTGCGTTGGTGGCCACCACGATATCGGCAATGGTGGTATCTTCCGTCTCCCCCGAACGGTGGGAAACGATAGCCGTATATCCCGCTTGCTGGGCCATCTCTATAGCCTCTAAGGTCTCCGTCAAGGTACCGATCTGGTTGACCTTGATGAGGATGGAGTTAGCCACTCCCCTTTCTATCCCCTGGCGAAGCCGCTCCGTATTAGTTACAAATAGATCGTCGCCGACGAGCTGGATCTTGTCTCCGAGCCTCTTAGTCAAAAGCTCCCAGCCTTCCCAGTCATCTTCCGCCAGGCCATCTTCTAAAGATATCAACGGGTATTGCTCGACCAGCGAAGCATAAAATTCGACCATCTCCTCACTGGTACGCGTGACCCCTTCCCCGGCAAAGACATATTTGCCATCTTTATATAATTCAGTAGCCGCTACATCCAACCCCAAGAAGACGTCCTTTCCAGGCCGGTATCCCGCCTTGGTGATGGCCTCGAGTATAACCTCTATAGCTTCCACGTTAGAGCGCAGGTCGGGCGCAAACCCGCCCTCGTCCCCTACAGTTGTGCTTAACCCCTTACTCTTTAAAACCGCTTTAAGGTGGTGGAAAACCTCGGCCCCCATGCGCAGAGCTTCAGCAAAGGTTTCGGCCCCTACCGGTAGGATCATAAATTCTTGAATATCCACGTTGTTATCGGCATGTTTCCCTCCGTTCAAGATATTCATTAGAGGTACGGGTAAAACGTGGGCATTTACTCCTCCCAGGTAGCGGTATAACGGCAGGTCCAAAGCGGCTGCCGCGGCCTTCGCTACAGCTAGAGAAACGCCTAGAATGGCATTGGCCCCTAATTTGCTCTTATTGGGGGTGCCGTCAAGCTCTATAAGCTGCTGGTCTACAGCCCGCTGTTCTAAGGCATTCATCCCTACTATCTCGGGGGCAATAATGGAATTCACATTGTTTACCGCCTCCTGGACTCCTTTACCCAAGTAACGGCTTTGGTCGTTATCCCGCAGTTCTATCGCCTCATGGGCGCCTGTTGAAGCTCCCGAAGGTACCGCCGCCCGGCCCCTGGCCCCGCTCTCCAAGACTACCTCTACTTCGACTGTAGGATTTCCCCGGGAATCCAATATCTCCCGGGCAAAAATATCATTGATAATGGTCATCTTTTGGCCACCTCCAAGTTGAAGTTAAACGACTTTTCCCTAAGAAATAAAGTTTGAGCCTCGCTATATTTTTTGCCTTCTCTTAACTTCTGCCGCCGTATTTACGATAGCCGCGAAGGAAACAGGGTCTAAGCTGGCTCCCCCCACGAGGGCCCCATCTATATCCGGCTGTTCCATGAAGGGAGCGATGTTCTCCGGTTTTACACTCCCTCCGTACTGGATACGGCACTGCCGGGCTGCATCCTCGCCGTACATCTTGCTTATAAGCTCCCGGATAAATCCTATGACCTCCTGGGCATCCCGGGGAGTCGCTGTTCTACCTGTTCCTATGGCCCAGACGGGCTCGTAGGCCACAACCAATTTCGAGGCCTCCTCGGAAGTAAGGCCTTCCAACCCTTCTTCTACCTGGCGCCGGCACACTTCCAGGGTTTTCCCCTCTTCCCTTTCCGCCAGGGTTTCCCCCACACATACGATAGGGATTAGGCCCGAACGGAAGGCAGCCCGCACTTTCTTGCGTACGTTAGCATCAGTTTCACCAAAATACTGCCGTCGCTCAGAGTGCCCGATAATGCAGAAGCGGCAGCCCAGGTCCTTTAGCATGGGCCCGGAAACCTCACCGGTATAAGGGCCTTCATCCTCCCAGAAGATATCCTGGGCCCCCACGCTTATATTGGACCCGGAAGCAGCGTTAGCCGCCGCGGCCAAGGCGGTAAAAGGAGGGCAGACTACTATCTCTACCTCACTCGCACCCACGAGGGGTTTTAAATCCTCCACCAGGCGCCGGGCTTCTCCCGACGTCTTATACATCTTCCAGTTGCCGGCAATAATCGTCCTGCGCAAGGTCCTCCCCCTTTTCCTACGAAACCTTATCTTTAAGAGCTGCAACCCCCGGTAGCTCACGCCCCTCCAAGAATTCCAGGGACGCCCCGCCACCAGTGGAAACGTGGGTTATACGGCCAGCCACCCCCACCTTCTCCACCGCGGCCACAGAATCTCCCCCACCTACAATGGTGGTACCATTTACTTCGGCCACCGCGCGGGCTACGGCTTCGGTCCCCGCGGCGAAGGGTTCTACTTCAAAGACACCCATGGGCCCGTTCCAAACTACCGTGCGGGCTCCTTTTAAAGCCTCGGCAAAGGCCTGCCTGGTCTCCGGCCCGATATCTACGGCCATCCACCCTTCCGGTACCTCCCCTACCGTTACCACCTTGTAGGGGGAATCTGCAGAAAGCTCCTGGGCAACCACCAGGTCCACGGGCAAAAGCAACCGTACGCCTCTCCTCTGCGCTTCCTCCATAAGCTCAGAAGCCAAGGGTACTTTATCGTCTTCCACAAGGGATCTACCCATAGAATAGCCTTTAGCCTTAAGGAAAGTGTTGGCCATTCCCCCGCCTAAAAGCAGGGTATCTACTTTATGTAGGAGGTTCCGTATGACGCCGATCTTGTCGGAAACCTTCGCCCCGCCCAGGATGGCGACGAAGGGGCGCTCAGGGTCGGCTAAAGCCTTGCCCATGATTTCAATTTCCTTCTGCATAAGGAAGCCAGCGACGGAAGGAAGATAACGGGCAACTCCTTCGGTAGAGGCATGGGCACGGTGAGCAGCGCCAAAGGCATCGTTTACATAAATATCAGCCAGGGAAGCCAGTTTCCTGGCAAATTCAGGGTCATTTTTCTCCTCTTCCGGATAAAAACGTATATTCTCTAAAAGCAGGACTTCCCCCGGCTTAAGGTTATTGATCGCCTTTTCAACCTCCGGCCCTATGCAGTCATCTACCTTTTTTACCGGCTTGTCCAAGAGCTCGGACAGCCTTCTGGCCACAGGGTTCAGGCGCAAAGCTTCATTTACTTTACCCTTAGGCCTCCCCAGATGTGAGACGAGTATAACCTTCGCCCCCTGCTCCATAAGGTAGCGAATGGTAGGCAGGGCAGCCCGTATACGTGTGTCATCGGCCACTTCACCGTTATCTATGGGCACATTGAAATCGACCCGCACCAACACCCTTTTTTGGGCGCAGTCTATATCTTTAACGGTCATCTTTTGCACGGGTAAAGCCCCCCTCGAAGAAATTACTTTAAGGCTCCAACGGGAACGGCCGCCTTGCGGCGACCGCTCCCCAAGCTTTACAGCCCCTTGGAAGCCATATAGGCGGCCAGGTCTACCACCCTGTTGGAATAACCCCATTCGTTGTCGTACCAGGCTATAACCTTGACCATGGTACCGTCCATGACCATGGTGGACAGGGCATCGACGATGGAAGAGCGCGGATCGCCATTGAAATCCCGGGAGACCAGGGGCTCCTCGCAGTAACCCAATATGCCTTTGAGTTCTCCTTCCGCGGCTGCCTTGAGGGCTGCGTTCACCTCTTCTACGGTGGTGGCTTTCTCTACATCCACTACCAAATCTACGACGGACACGTTGGGAGTGGGCACCCGCATGGCAAACCCGTTAAGTTTACCCTTAAGTTCTGGCAGGACCAAACCGATAGCTTTGGCTGCGCCCGTGGTAGTAGGAATTATAGACATGCCGGCCGCCCGGGCCCGGCGCAGGTCTTTGTGCACGAGGTCCAGGATGCGCTGGTCGTTGGTATAGGCGTGGGTGGTGGTCATAAGACCCCTTAGCACTTTGAAATGCTGGTGCAGTACTTTTACCACAGGTGCCAGGCAATTGGTGGTACAGGAGGCGTTAGAAACTATATGATGCTGAGCGGGGTCGTACTTTTCTTCATTGACCCCCATAACGATAGTGATATCCTCATTTTTGGCCGGAGCAGTAATAATGACCTTCTTCGCGCCAGCCTGGCGGTGGGCAGCAGCTTTGGTTGCATCGGTGAAAACACCTGTAGATTCTACTACGATATCTATGCCTAGGTCCCCCCAGGGAAGCTTGGCCGGATCTTTCTCGGAAAGAACTTTTATTTCCCGGCCGCCCACTATCATTACGTCTCCCCGGGCTTCAACATCTACGTTGAGTTTTCCGTGGACGGAATCGTATTTTAGCAGGTGGGCGTTGGTCTGGGCATCGGTGAGATCGTTTATGGCCACAACTTCTACCTCGGGATTGTTTAAAGAGGCACGCATGACCAGCCGACCTATGCGGCCGAAACCGTTAATGGCAACCTTTGCCGGCACTATGTACATCCCCCTTTCAAAACGTTATTATACCTGATGAAACTGGAAATTATGAGCGTGATGTTGGCAACAATCACCTCTTTGTATTCAACATTTACGGGCAAAATCCTTTTTCCAGAAAAAATTTAAAGGTGACCCCCCGGCCACCTCTTCATACCTGATTCGTACGCTAGGCTCACCCGTATTTAATTATACCTCTTCCGCCGTGCCGCCGTAGGAATACCCAGTTCATCCCGGTACTTGGCCACGGTCCGGCGGGAAATCTGTATACCCTGCCTGTTCAAAAGCTCCGTAAGCTGCTGATCGGTCAACGGAGAGAAGGGATCCTCCTTGGCCACGGCTTCGGCGATAAGTTTTTTTATGCTTTCCGCCGCGGCCACCCCGTCTTTCTTGGCGATCCCATTGGCAAAGAAGAATTTTAATTCGAACAACCCCTGGGGGGTTTGCACATATTTATTGGCCGTAGCCCGGCTAACCGTGGACTCATGAAGCCCCAACGCTTCTGCGACCTGCCGCATGGTTAAAGGCTTAAGATATTTTATCCCCTTCTCCAGGAACTCCCGCTGCTCTTGAACTATCCTCTGTACTACGCGGTATAAAGTAACCCGCCGGTGCTCCATACTGCGGATAATCCAGGTAGCCGCATTCAATTTATCTTCCAGGAATTTGCGCGTTTTTTGGTCGCAAGCTCCCTGGCGCAAAAGGGCCTGGTAATGGGGGTTGATCCTCACCCTGGGAGTAGCCACATCGTTTATCAACACTACATAATCGTCCCCGGCCCGCTCCACTATTACGTCGGGGACTATATAGCGCACGTCCCGGTGGCTCCCAAAGGTACGGCCGGGTTTCGGGTCCAGGCTCCGGATAAAGTCTACCGCGGCCTGCACCTCGGCCAGGCTAAGATTTAGCTGACGGGCGATCTTGGTGAGCTTACCCTGGGCCACATCAGGCAGAAAATGTTGTATGATCTTTTCTGCCCCCACGGGCACTTCTTTATAATGGCGGAGCTGTAACAATAAACACTCCACCAGATTCCGGGCGCCTACGCCGGGCGGATCAAACCCTTGAATTATTTCCAGTACCCGCCAAACCTCGCCGGGATGGACTTTAAGGGCCGCTGCCGCTTCCTTTACTGAAATTTTTAAATAACCGTTCTGGTCAATATTTCCAATAAGAAAGCTGCCGATGGATAAGCTCTTTTTATCCTTTACGGTTAAATTAAGCTGCAAAAGAAGATAATCGTGAAGCCCTGGACCTTCGGCGGCTAAGGAGTTGTTAAAGTTAGGTTCTTCTTGCTTTTCGCGGGGCCCCCATACGAAGCCCAGGTCGCTGCCATCGGCAAAATATTCTGCCCAGTCTAGGTTTAATTCGCCCCCTTCCTCCTGGTGTATGTTCAGGCCTTCAGGGGCCGAAAACTCGCCCTCTTCCCCTATCTCCAGAATAGGGTTTTCTTGAAGCTCCTGCTCCAGGTATTCGCTCAGCTCCAGGGTAGAAAGCTGCAGAATAACCATGGCCTGCCTTAATTCCGGAGTCATAACCAATTTTTGGCTCTGTTCTAGGTGCAGCCCTATGCCGGCCCGCATCCCTTCTACCCTCTTTCTGCCCCTTGTATTAATATTAATATTCTTTGTTCGCGGTTATTTTCCTGCCTAGACAATAAAGAAACCAGCAGGCGCTCAAAGCAAGGGCTGCAGCAGCCGCCAGGGGCTCCTGGTCTGGCCTGAACAGGTAAGGGTGCCACCCCAGAGCATAATCGACGTAATCATTAAGAATAAGCCAGGCACCAACCAAAACCCCCTGCCCGAAGTAAAAGGGCCAGTGGCGCAAAAAAAGATAACCTTGAGCCACCATACCCAGATGACTTAAAAACAGTAGGGTTTCTACGGGCTGTACAGGGCCTCTCTTTATCCAATAATCCCCGATAACTACCACTGCCCATAGCCCGTACTTTATGAGCGTAGCACAAGCAAGAACTCCTAAAATCTCTTGAGTCTTCCTGCTTAAATAACTCCTACCTAAGTAACTTGTAGAGATAGGTAAGCCTTCCGGCCTTCTCTCACCGCATCTTTTACAAGTCTTTGTCCTTTTCCCCTCCCTCGTATCCAGCAACAATAAGGTTAAAGTTAAAGTAAAAAACGAAGTGGAAAGGGGGCTGTCCGGTGTAAAGATCCACCACACCAGAGGAGTAGCCAAAAGTTGCTCATGATACCAATAATAACCATAAAGTGACCCCAAAAGATTTATCACCAGAAGCCCTTTAAGAAAGAAGGGTTGAAAGGGATCGTCCCATAATAGATATTTAAGGAACTGCAACATAGTAATAATTTAAGGTTAGGCCCCCCTCTAGCAACGCAGCTACTCCCCTACCCGCCACATCCGGGCCTCCCGGCAGGTCCGCCTACCGACGGCTTTTAAAGTAGCTACTCCCCTGCCCGCCCCACCACCCGTGCCGGCACTCCGGCCACCAGGGCACCGGAAGGTACATCCCTGGTGACTACCGCTCCGGCCGCCACCACCGCTCCATCACCGATCTTCACCCCGGGAAGGATGGTGGCGTTGGCCCCAACTAATACCC
Source organism: Thermanaeromonas sp. (assembly GCF_021890735.1). Classification (GTDB taxonomy): domain Bacteria; phylum Bacillota; class DSM-521; order Neomoorellales; family Neomoorellaceae; genus Thermanaeromonas. Next base: position 48,935 of record NZ_JAKKUR010000007.1, on the reverse strand, counting down.
AGGAACCTATCTCCACTTCGCCCAGGCGGTACTCCCGGGGCAGAAACTCATGAGTTAAGATAGTAGCATTGTAGCCTATGATGGTATTTTCGCCTATGCTTATTAAGTCAGGGCGCAGTATGTCAAACATGGCCATCAACCCTACAGAAGCCGATGGCGCCACCTTTATTCCCACCAGCCGGAGGAGAAGGTTTTTAACCTTTAAAAAGGGTATAAAGCGGCTTATTTCAATAACGGTAAAGTTCCAGACCACCCGCCATAGGGGGGTTATCTTGGACCAATAGGCCATGGAATTAGCTTCACTTACCGGAAAGCTCTTGACCCGTCGCATCCTTTATTTCACTGCCCGTCAATCTTTTAGCTAACTCTTCCAAGCGGCGCAGGCGGTGGTTAACTCCCGATTTGCCGATACGGGGAGTAAGCATTTCCCCTAATTCCTTAAGGGTGGCTTCTGGATAGCGCAACCGTACTTCTGCTATTTCCCGTAAAGCCCGCGGCAAATTTTCTAAACCCACTTTGGCTTCAAGAAAACGTATAGCCTCTACCTGCCTTAAACCTGCTTCCACCGCTTTACTTAAATTGGCCGTCTCGCAGTTTACTAGGCGGTTTACCTGGTTGCGCATCTCTTTGTAAACTAAAACATTTTGGTATTCTAACACCGCAGCGTGGGCACCCATGAGGCTTAAAGCGCGTATAACCTGATCGCTATCTTTAAGGTACAAGGATACACTCCGGCCACGCTGGTGAATCCCGGGGACAAGCTCAAGTTCTTCCAAAAGGCGCTTTAAAAAACGAAGGTCTTTACTCTTCACTACCAGTTCTAAATGATGTCCTGTTGAAGGGCTGGCCACATACCCGCAAGCCAAAAAAATTCCCCGAAGGTAAGCCGGACGGCAGCAAGGGTACAAGGTCCTTTCCTTTCCTTTTAAGATTTTCTCGTACCCATCTTGCTGGGATACCAAGCAATACAAGCGGGTTCTGCGCCGGGTTTTGGGTTCTACGGTTTCTACTTTGGTACTGAGACCTGCTTCCTTAGCTAGGGAGTACGCTTTGCGGGCTAAAGCGGCATTCTCCGTGGCTAATATGATAGAAGCTTTAGGCAAGGTCTCCCCTAAAGAGGGCGGGGAGGAAAAATGCCACAAAGCGGCCAGTTCGGCCAGGCAACAACACTTGCCTTTGGCCTGGATATGGATTAGTTCTTCTTTGACCCGGGCCGAAAAGGAGAACGGCACCTTTATTACCCCCACTCTTGAAGGATTGCTCTAAGCCCCAAAGGAGGCAGGAAAGCGGTCTTTACCCATCCTTTTCTGGACGAAAAAGCGAAATTTGTCCCGCGGCTTCCAAACCCGCCGCTTATAAAGCTCCTCCATGATCACCTGGGCCAGGCGGTCGGGATGGTGCCTAACTACCAGAGTTTCATCCACCAGCCATGCTTTCCGTAGCTCCACTCCCATCCGGGTCACCGCCGCTGCATCCACCTTAACGGGACGGGCACCCCTTTCCCCGTAACGCCTCCGGGCGGCCCAGGATACCGGACCACTATGGGCGATGACGCAGTCTATAAGGCCGGGGCCACAATGCTCTTCTATGGCCCGCACGTGGTCAGCCACCGTATAACCCTCTGTTTCGCCCGGCTGGGTCATCACATTGCTTATGTAAAACACCGGAGCTTTGGCCTTGCGCAGGGCCTCGGCTATACCGGGCACTAAAAGATTGGGCAAGACGCTGGTATAAAGGCTTCCCGGCCCGATTATAACAGCTTCGGCCCGGGCTATGGCTTCCAGGGCTTTCTCATGGGGCTTACAATCAGGGGGATGCAAAAAGACCCGCTTTATACGCTGTCCGGGGCAGGGGATGCGGCTCTCTCCCCATACAATGGTGCCGTCCTCCCTCTCGGCGCCCAAGACCACAGGGGTAAGGGTGGAAGGGACAACCCGGCCGCCTACCGCTAAGACCCGCTCCAGCTCGCTTATAGCCCTGTCAAAATCCCCTGCTATATCGGTCATGGCCGCAAGTAATAAATTCCCCAAACTATGCCCTGCCAGCCCTTCTCCCTTTTGAAAGCGATAATTGAAAAGCTCTTCCATCAGAGATTCGGTGTCTGCGAGAGCCACCAGGCAATTACGGATATCCCCCGGTGGAGGTATGCCCAGTTCCGCGCGCAACCGTCCAGAACTTCCACCATCATCAGCTACCGTAACAATAGCGGTAAGATTGCGCGTATAGTTTTTAAGTCCGCGTAAAAGGACCCCTAAACCCGTACCACCGCCTATGGCCACTATCCGGGGACCGCCCTCTAAAAGGCGCCTCCGGTAAAAAACCTCCCAAGGGCTTTTCTGGCGCGGCCATAAAACATGCAAAACTGACCGCACCAACCTGTCAATGCCCAGCAACAATAGTACGAAGCCCAACCCGGCCAGGAAAACACCTGTAGCTACGGGGGAAATTCCTATGCGCAAAATATAATAAGCCAGCCAAAGCAGACTCTGCTCCGCAGAGGTGAGCAAGGTTAAGCCCAAAGCTATAGTTACCCCAGAAACAAGAAAAAAAAGGCCTAAAGCAGCCAAAAGTATAAAGCGTTTGATCTTAAGGCCGGGGTATAACCACTTGAGGCTGTGCAAAAGGCTCACCTCCTGCGGTTTAAGGAGGCCCGTATTACATCCCTGTGCTTTACGATAACCCGAAAGTCTTCCTTTTCGAGCAACTCTCCTATTTTGTTGGCCAGGGTTACCGAGCGGTGTTGGCCACCTGTGCATCCTATAGCTATCACAAGGTGAGATTTGCCTTCTTTAATATAATTGGGAATAAGAAAATGTAACAAGTCCATAAACTTGTTCAAAAACTCCTGGGCAGCCGGTTCGCCCAGTACAAAATCAGCTACACACCGGTCGTGACCCGTGAAAGGGCGTAAGGCCGGGTTGTAATAAGGGTTAGGCAAAAACCGGACATCCATTACCAGGTCAGCATCCAGAGGTAACCCGTACTTGTAACCGAAGGACACCACAGTTATGGTAAGCTTCTGCCCCCGGGCCCCGTATAGTTCGGTTATTTCCTCCTTAAGCTGGCGGGGTGTGAGTTCGGAGGTATCGATAATTTTGCTCGCCCGTTCCTTAATACTTTCTAAGCGCCGGCGTTCCTCTAGTATTCCCTCTAAGATGCTTTCCCCGGCCAGGGGGTGACGCCGCCTGGTCTCCTTATACCGCCGCACCAGGACTTCATCCGAAGCTTCTAAAAATAAGATCTCATAGGGAAACCCCTGTTGGTCTAGATAATCCAGGGCTTCCTCCATACCCGCGAAAAACTTGCCCCCCCTGATATCCATAACCAGGGCTACTCTTCTGGTTTCCTCCGGACCCGGTCCCTGTTTGTTCAACAGCTCTACCAAACCGGGTACGAGAGATGGGGGCAAGTTATCGATACAAAAAAAGCCCAGATCCTCCAGGGAACGTATAGCCTGGGTTTTACCGGCTCCAGATAAACCCGTCACGATTACAAGGCGCCGTTCCTCACCCTTATCCATAAAGCGTTACCTCTCCAGGATAAATTTGGTCAAAGCTTCCGCTACTCCGCCCTCGTCATTGGTAGCCACCACATAATGAGCTTGAGCCCGGACGGCCGGTGGCGCATTGCCCATGGCCACGGCAAGCCCGGCGAAGTGAAACATATCCAGATCATTAAAGCTATCACCTATAACCATAATTTCCTTAGGGCTTATGCCCAAGTGCCGGGCAAGGATTTCCAGCCCTTTGGCTTTGCTGGCTTCCCGGCTGATAACTTCCAAAAAATAAGGAAAGGAGCGGGTTATATATACCCTATGCCCTATCGCCTTGCGCACTTCCTCTTCCAGTCTGTCTAGCTTAGGCCCGTCGTGCAGGGCCACGAATTTAATGGGTTCCTTAGGAGCTTTTTCTTTTAAAAAGCCCAGGATATCATCCACCTTGTGCAGGGGCACCCGGGCCTTGTCGGCATAGGCCAGGTTCTCCGGCTGGATATCATCAACATACAGCTCATCTTCCACATAGACGTTGTAGGGAAAACCGTACTCGCGGGCCCTGCCGACTAAAAATTCTACTATACTCAAAGGTAATAATTTCTCCCGCATAACCTCCCCGGAAACGGGGTTTTTAATAAGAGCTCCGTGGTAGACGATGAGCGGCAACTTTAGGTTTAGCTCCCGGGCGAAGGGTAAGGCAGAACGGAACATGCGGCCGGTGGCCAGGGTAACCTTAACACCTTTTTCCTGCACCCGGCGGACAGCTTCTTTGGCCCTGTATTCTAAATCGGAGTCGCTGTTTAAAAGAGTACCGTCGAGATCTAGGGCTACAAGCTTAATAGGTGAAGTCATCTCTTTCCCCCCATGGAGCTCTTCCTTGTTAGCATCTCCGCGCCTTAGCGCAGAACTTCCTTGATCCTGGCCGCTACGGCCTTATTCATGCCCTCCACCTGTAATAAATCCTCTAAGCTGGCCCGCCGGATGTTCTCTACAGACCCGAAATGGCGGAGCAGGGCCCGCTTGCGTTTGGGACCTACACCAGGAATATCATCCAACACAGAGGCCAGGGCCCCCTTGCTTCTGCGCTGGCGGTGGTAGGTAATAGCAAACCGGTGCGCCTCATCGCGGAGGCGCTGCAGGAGCCGCAGGGCGGCGCTGTCCTTAGGTAAGGCCAGGGGCCGGGCATCCCCCTCACGGAAAATAAGCTCCTCCCCCTTGGCCAGGCTGAAGGTCGGGATATCCTCTACACCTAGCTCACGCATAACTTCGCGGGCTGCCGAAAGCTGGCCCCGCCCCCCGTCTATTAGTACCAGGTCCGGTCGGGCTGAAAACTTGGGGTCGCCTTGGGCCAGCCGCTTAAAACGCCTGAATAAAACCTCCTTTAGGGAAGCAAAGTCGTTTGGCCCTTGTACGTCTTTAATGCGAAAGCGCCGGTAGGAAGAAGGGTCCGGCCTTCCTCCGATAAAAACCACCATGGACCCTACCATCTCCGTCCCCTGCAGGTTAGATATGTCGAAAGCTTCCATCCGTTGGGGCAAGGCAGGAAGGGCCAAAACCTCTTTAAGTTCCTCCAGCGCCTCCTGGAAGCCGGCCTCCTCCCTTTCCCGGGCCAACAAGTGTTCCCGGAGGACGGAAAGGGCGTTTTCCCGCACCATATTTATGAGTTTCGCCTTCTCTCCGCGCCGGGGAACTTTTACGGTGACTTTACTTCCCCTAAGCCCGGAGAGCCATGCGGCTATAGTTTCTTGGTCTTCAGCCTCTTCACTGAGAAGTACCTCCGGCGGCACCTCCATCCCCCGGCTGTAAAATTGCTTTACCAGGGCAGCCATCACTTCTTTATCATCCAGCCCGGCCTGGCCTTCCAGGAAGAAGTGCTCCCGGCCTATGAGTTTCCCCTCCCGGATAAAAAAGATCATCCCTACTGCTTCGTTCTGTTCCCGGGCCAGGGCTATGCAATCGCGGTTCTCCCGGCCGGGGCTTATAACCTTCTGGTGGGCTAGGACTTCTTCTATAGCCCTTATACGGTCCCTAAGGCGTGCCGCCCTTTCAAATTCGAGTTTTTCAGCAGCCTCCTCCATCTCTGCCCTTAGCCGCCGTATTAGGTCTCCTTGCTTGCCTTCCAGGAAAAGTACCATCTCCTGCACGGCTTGCCGGTATTCAGCGGCGCTTACCTTTCCCGTACAGGGAGCAAGGCACCTACCCAGGTGGGCATTAAGGCAAGGGCGGCTTTTGGGCTTTAAAGGAGTATCCCGGCAGGTGCGTACGGGAAAAAGGCTCCCTAAAAGCTTAAGAGTTTCCTTAAGGGCCCCTACGCGGGTGTAGGGGCCGAAATACCGTGAACCATCCTGCACTACCCGCCGCGTTACCTCTAGGTGCGGAAACTCTTCCTGTAAAGTAAGGCGAAGATAAGGGTAGCTTTTGTCGTCCTTGAGGTTGATATTGTACCGCGGCCGGTATTCTTTAATCAGGTTGCACTCCAGAGCCAGGGCCTCCACTTCGTTGTCGGTGAGTATATACTCCACATCGGCCACCTGTCGCACCAGGGCCTGGATGCGCGGCGGGTGTTGGCCGTGGAAATAAGAGCGCACACGGTTGCGCAAGGAGGCCGCCTTACCCACATATATTACCTGCCCCCGGGCATCACGCATTAGGTAAACACCGGGATGGTCGGGAAGATGGGCGAGCTTTTCCTCCAGTAACATGCTTTCCCCCGGCTCCCTAGAATTCCCGTGGCTTGCAGATGATCTCCTTGATCTTTGTGTCAAAGAAGTTTTGGGAATGCGCAGGACGAAGCACTAACGCCGTGTCCACCCCTTCGCTGGTGCCGCCCAAAGCAACGATATCCACTCCGTACGGTATAAGGCCGGCATCCAGGGCCATGCCAGCTACCTCAACTGCCACTTTAGTACCCTGCCCGAATAGCCGTAAAGTGCTGGCAATGATCTCCGCAGGGTAAAGACCTTGGAACTTAAGCCTCAACGCCCGGTCCAGCCCGGCCATAAGATGGGTGGTAGTTAAAACTTTGATCCCTCCCCCCTCTAACTCCCGGCGCACATCTTGAGGCATCTCCTGCTGTCCCGGTTGTGCAAAGCCCGCCTGGTGGGTGACGCACACTACTTCTAAGTCGTTTTGCCCCAGGAGCAATTTGGCAGAGTAACCCGTAACGGAAGCGATCACCAAGTGTTTAAGACCTAGGCTTCTGGCCCTCTCCACGGCCAATTTCACCGTGGCTTCCGTATGTTCTTTGCCTGCTGTCGGCCAATAGGTAGTCATTTTTACCCCCCCTATCAGACTGCCTGCCTTACCTCCTGCCCAGAGACGGCCCGGTCCCTTTCCAGCACCGGTTTTAAAAACTGGCCGGTATAGGAGGTAGGCACCTGGCAGATTTCTTCTGGCGTCCCTACGGCTACCACCCGGCCACCCCGGTCCCCGCCCTCCGGGCCTAGATCTATGATATAATCCGCGCATTTAATAACGTCCAGGTTGTGCTCAATGACCACTACTGTATTTCCTGCATCCACCAGACGCTGTAGAACATTTAACAGGCGGTGTACGTCGGCCATATGGAGCCCAGTCGTAGGCTCATCAAGAATATACAGGGTGCGCCCGTTGCTCCGGCGGGAAAGCTCGGCCGCAAGTTTTACCCGCTGGGCTTCCCCGCCCGAAAGAGTGGTAGCCGGCTGGCCTAACTTAATATACCCTAAGCCCACATCTTGAAGGGTGAGGAGCTTGCGGTGCAGCCGCGGTATGACGGAAAAGAATTCTACCGCCTCATCCACAGTCATATCCAGCACATCTGCAATAGATTTTCCTTTATACTTCACTTCCAGGGTTTCCCGATTGTACCTCTTGCCCTTACATACTTCACAGGGAATGTACACATCGGGCAGGAAGTGCATCTCTATCTTTATGATACCATCCCCGCTGCAGGCCTCACAGCGCCCCCCCTTGACATTAAAGCTGAAACGGCCCGGCTTATAACCCCGGGCCCGGGCTTCCGGTGTGGCCGCAAAAAGGCTTCTTATATCATCCATCACCCCGGTGTACGTAGCGGGGTTTGAACGCGGGGTGCGACCTATAGGCGACTGGTCCACGGCGATAACTTTATCCAGGTGCTCTAAGCCTCTTAATTCCCGGAAACGGCCCGGAACGGTTCGGGCACCGTTCAGCCTTTGGGCTAAGGCGCGATAAAGGATGTCGTTGACTAAGGTGCTCTTACCCGAACCCGAAACGCCGGTTACGCATATAAAGGTTCCCAGGGGGAAACGCACATCGATATCTTTAAGGTTATGCTCGCTTGCCCCCAGCACTTCCAACCATTTATCCCCCGGCTTTCTTCTAGAAGCCGGAACCGGTATGCGCTTTTTGCCGCTCAGATATTGCCCGGTGAGGGAAGCCGGACAATTCATCACATCGGTAACCGTCCCGGCTACCACCACCTGGCCACCGCCCGCACCGGCACCCGGCCCTATGTCTATGATATAGTCGGCCTCACGGATGGTTTCTTCATCGTGTTCTACTACGATAACGGTGTTACCCAAGTCCCGGAGCTGCTTCAGGGTCCGGATCAGCCGGGCATTATCCCGCTGGTGGAGCCCTATACTGGGCTCGTCCAGGATGTAAAGCACACCCACCAAGCCCGAGCCAATCTGGGTGGCCAGGCGAATGCGCTGGGCCTCGCCGCCAGATAGGGTGGCCGCCGGGCGGTCCAAGGTAAGATAATCCAGACCTACATCCATCAAGAACTTAAGCCGCGATCTAATTTCCTTTAAAATCTGATGGGCTATCATCTGCTCCTTTTCCGTTAGATTAAGTTTGGCAAAAAACTCTTCCGCCTCAGCTACGGACAGCTTGGTCACTTCATGGATGTTTTTCCCGCCCACGGTTACGGCTAAAGCTTCGGGCTTAAGCCGGGTTCCCCGGCAAACGGGGCAGGGCTTCTGGCTCATGTATTCTTCGATTTCCGCCCGTGCCCAATCCGACTGAGCCTCCCGGTAGCGCCTCTCCAAGGCGGGAATAACCCCTTCAAAGGGCGCCTCCCAGGTCCTTCTCTCACCGTAGCGGTTTATATAACTAAACCTTATCCTTTCCTGCCCGCTCCCGTAAAGGATAATTTTTAAGTGCTCCGGCTTAAGCTCCCGCACCGGTACATCCAAACTAAAGCCGTAATGATCGGCTACCGCCTCTAAAATATGCCAATACCCTTCCCCTCCGCTCCAGGGCGCAAGGGCCCCTTCCCGCAGGCTTAGGTTGGGATCGGGTATTATCAGGTCGGGATCCACCTCCATGCTGGTCCCCAGGCCCGTACAGGCAGGGCACGCTCCGTAAGGGCTGTTAAAGGAAAAAAGCCTCGGGGCTATCTCCGGCAAGCTTACACCGCACTCAGGGCAAGCAAATTCAGAGCTGAACAAGATCTCTTCCTGACCTACTACTTCGACTAAAACCAAACCCTCAGAAAGTTTCAAGGCGGTCTCTAAAGAGTCGGCCAGCCGACGGGCGATCCCGGGGCGTATCTTTACACGATCCACTATAACTTCTATGGTATGCTTCTTATTTTTATCCAGCTTAATTTCCTCGGCAGTCTCCCGCACCTCACCGTCAACACGTACCCGGGCGTACCCACTACGCCGCAGCTCCTCCAAAAGCTGCTTGTATTCCCCTTTGCGCCCGCGGACCACAGGAGCCAGGATCTGCATCCTAGTATCCTCTGGAAAAGTAAGGAGCCGATCCACCATCTGAGATACTGTCTGGGGAACTATAGGCCGGCCGCAGCGGGGGCAGTGGGGCCGACCTATACGGGCGAAAAGGAGCCGGAGATAATCGTAAATCTCCGTTACCGTGCCCACCGTAGACCGCGGGTTGTGGCTGGCCGCCTTCTGGTCTATAGCAATGGCCGGGGATAATCCTTCTATATAGTCCACATCCGGCTTGTTCATCTGACCCAAGAACTGGCGGGCATAAGCAGACAAAGACTCCACATACCTCCTCTGGCCCTCCGCGTAAATGGTATCGAAGGCCAAAGAGGATTTCCCCGAACCAGACAGCCCCGTGATTACAACTAATTTATCCCGCGGTATTTCTACGTCGATATTTTTTAAGTTGTGGGCGCGCGCACCCTTAACTATTATTTTTTCTTTAGACATAAAAGGTTCTCCCTTGCCGCTAACTCCCTTATTTATCTTCCCGTTATCTCCTTCTTCTTGTATGCTTTTCTTGTATCTTTAGTATTTCTTCTTGTGTCTTTGTCTCCTTCCTTAGCTATCTTTTTTATATCCTCTTATTTCCTTCTCCTGTAAGCTATTCTCCGGTGAACGTCGCAAGCCATAAGGCTTTGTTATCCTGCCTGGAGCTTAAGCTCTAAAATGGCATCCCGGAGCTCGGCCGCCCTTTCAAACTCCAAGCGCTTGGCGGCCTCCCGCATCTCCTTCTCCAAGCGCTTAATAAGAGAACGAAGCTCCCTGCGGCCCATCCTCTTCCGGCCGTCCCTTGCCTCGATTTTGACCCGGGGCCGGGAGACGACCTTTTCATCCACTGACTTGGTAGCTTCGATGATATCGCGCACCGGCTTGACAACCGTCTGGGGGGTTATGCCGTGCTGCCGGTTGTACTCCATCTGGATGCGGCGCCGCCGGTTGGTCTCGTCAATGGCCCGCCGCATGGATTCGGTGATGGTATCGGCATACATAATAACCTGGCCTTCGGCGTTACGCGCCGCCCGGCCGATGGTCTGAATAAGGGACCGCTCCGAACGCAGAAACCCTTCTTTATCAGCATCTAAAATGGCCACCAAGGAAACTTCGGGCAGGTCCAACCCTTCTCGGAGAAGGTTTATGCCCACCAGAACATCAAAAACCCCCAACCTGAGATCCCTTATTATCTCCATGCGCTCGATGGCGTTAATATCCGAATGGAGGTAGCGGACTTTGACCCCCATCTCCTGGAGGTAGTCGGCCAGGTCTTCGGCCATCCTTTTAGTAAGGGTGGTGACCAGCACCCTCTGGTTCTTAGCCACTCTTTTCCGGATCTCTTGCAATAGATCGTCGACCTGACCGGCCGTAGGCCTGACTATAACCTCGGGATCCACGAGGTAGGTGGGCCGGATAATCTGTTCTACTACCTGTTCCGAGTGTTCAAGTTCAAAGGGCCCTGGAGTGGCCGATACATAGATAACCTGGTTTATCCGGGCCATAAACTCCTCAAAGGTTAAGGGCCGGTTATCCAAAGCCGACGGCAGCCGGAAGCCGTATTCCACCAAAGTCTTCTTCCGCGAATAATCTCCCTCGTACATACCCCCGATCTGGGGCACTGCTATGTGGGATTCGTCGATAAAAAGCAGGAAATCAGGTGGAAAATAATCCAGCAAAGTATAAGGAGGCTCTCCCGGCGCACGACCGGTAAGATGCCGGGAATAGTTCTCGATCCCCTTACAGTAACCTACCTCCCGGAGCATCTCAAGGTCGAAGCGGGTGCGCTGCTCCAACCTCTGGGCTTCCAAAAGCTTCCCCGCCGCCCTAAGCTCCCTAAGGCGCTCCTCCAGCTCGGCTTCTATGCTAGCCAGGGCTCGCTCCAGCTTGGGTTGCTCTACTACATAGTGGCTCGCCGGAAAGATGGCCACGTGATACCGCCGGCCCAGGATCTCTCCCGTTAAGGTATCTATCTCCAAAATCCTTTCTACTTCATCTCCGAAAAATTCTACCCGTATAGCCCGGGCATCAAAGGAAGCCGGGAAGATCTCTAAAACATCCCCGCGGACACGAAAAGTCCCCCGCTTAAGCTCGTATTCATTGCGGCTATACTGGATATCTACTAGCTTGCGTAGAATAAGATCCCGGTCGTACTCCTGGCCCTCCCGTAAAGAAACCATGAGTTTGCTGTAATCCTCCGGGGAACCTAAACCGTATATGCAGGAAACGCTAGCTACTATGATGACGTCACGGCGTTCAAAAAGGGCCGCGGTAGCCGCGTGGCGCAGCTTATCTATTTCCTCATTTATGGAACTATCCTTTTCGATATAGGTATCTGTCTCGGGAACATAGGCTTCGGGCTGGTAATAATCGTAGTAGCTCACGAAATACTCTACAGCATTGTGAGGGAAAAATTCCTTAAACTCCCCGCATAATTGAGCAGCTAGAGTCTTGTTAGGAGCTAAAACCAAAGTTGGCCGCTGAACGGCCTGGATGATCTGGGCCATGGTGTAGGTCTTGCCCGTACCCGTGGCTCCCAAAAGGGTCTGGTGCCGGTATCCTTTCTTCAACCCCTCTACCAGGGCAGCTATGGCCTTGGGCTGGTCGCCTCGGGGCTCAAAATCAGCTTTAAGTATAAACCGGTTCATGGCACCCCCCCTCGGGAGTATTATACCACAAATTATCTTCTCTTTTCCCTCCACCATCTGGCCAGCCATCCGGAGGACATGAGCTCAACCTGCGGGTTATCCCCCGGTTCGGGTACCAGGATCACCCCTAAGGGCTCTAAAGGCTGCTTATATACCTTTGCTACCTTTTCGCCCTCGCCTTCCCGGTAGAATACCACCTCTACCTGCTCCCAGGATCCTTCCAGGGCCGCCTTCAAAGTCTCCCGGTCCCGTACCGGGTACCCGTTAACCCTTAACAGTATGTCTCCGGATCTTAGCCCCAGCCTTGCTGCCGGGCTGTTCCTTATTACATCCAAAAGACGGGCACCGAGTTCGGAAGGTACGTAGATGGGCTCACCCTTGCTCTCCACCCGGCGACCTAACCATATAATGTACTCATGCCCTAGCGGTCCAAAGAGGGCAGAAAGCCAGGTCAGCGATCTATAATAAGAGGCTAGGATGGAAAGAACAAGTAGAGTGAGGCTATAGAGAGCCAGGTTGCGTGCCGAAAGCCTGCTTTTTTCTTCAGGCCGGGAGCTTAAAGCTAGATCACCATAACCCAGGCCTGCTGCTACGGGCAATATCACGAACAATGCTTGTTTGGGATCAGGCATAACCGCCGGCCGGATGAGAGGCCACCAATCGGGCATGGGAACCACTTCTCCTGGAGAAAGCCAGGGGGGCAAAGTTATTAAAGCTAGGGCCGCGATGGGTATGGGCCAAAATTTCTGCATATTAAACGCTCCCACCACCCGGCCCTGGTGGCTAGTGTATACGGGGATAGCTCCCAAATGCCCGCTCACCCGGATAAGAAAGGCCTCTACCATGTGCAGCACGGCCACGAGGCCCATAAGATGCGGTACGTCTACCTGCGGCCTGCCCAAGATAAGAGCAGCAAGGGAGATTAAGCCCCCAGCGTAAGAAAAACACAGGAAGCGGGGGTTAACGAGCATGAGAAGCAAGGCTACGATCCATAGGTAGTTAATTCCTATACCGCTTAAAGAAACGCCCACCAGCACCATAATAAAGCTTCCGCCTAAGCCCCCCAGCACGCCATAAGCTAGGGCCGTGAGTACAGGCTGCCAAGCCGTCTCCCCACGCACCCCGAAGAGCTCTTCCTTAAGGCGGGCCAGACGTCGGTACTGGTAAGCGATCACGAGTACCAAGAGCCAAAACAAAGGACTTACAAGCAGGCTGAGTTGCGCCTGCAAGATAAAAGGCACTATCTGCTTTAAAGGTAACAAGGCTGTTCCTTCGCCTCCTAGGTTCAGGCAGCTTGGGAGGTAACCATCTTTCCTTGCAAGACTTCTAAAGCTTTCTTAAGCTGGGCGTCCCGTTCCAGGTCCGGGGGCCGGCTCAGCACCTCCTGCTCCAGCCGGGGTTCCAGTTTAACCTGTATATCAGGGGCAATCCCTACTTTGTCTATATCCCTCTTGGATGGTGTTAGATATTTGTGGGTGGTGAGCTTAACGGCAGCACCACCTTTTAAGGGAAAGATGGTCTGAACCACACCCTTACCGAAGGTGGTTTCCCCTATCAAAACCCCTGACCCCGCATCTTTGATGGCTCCGGCTACTATTTCGGCAGCGCTGGCGCTACCCCTGTTCACCAGGACCGCCAACGGCAGTTTAATATACTTACCTGTAGAATGCAAGGCTTCCGTTCTCTTTTGGCTTACGATATAGGCTACAGGACCCTCAGGTATAAAGTACGAGGCCACTTCTATCGCTGCCTGTAAGGATCCTCCGGGATTGTTGCGCAAATCCAAGATGAGGGCTTTAAGCCCCTGACGGCGTAATTCATTTAAAAGTTTGTCCAGGTCCTTACCCGTCTGTTCATTAAACATAGTCAGGCTTATGTAACCTATCCCGGGATAACCGGACAACATCTGACCGTCTACAGTAGGAATCTTTATGGTCTCGCGCACTAAAGTAACCCGCCGGGGTTCTTTTTCCCCCGGCCTAAGGATGGTCAGCTCCACTTTAGTCCCCGGCTCACCCTGCATAAGGCTGGCGGCTGTCTCCAGGTCCATCCCGGCCGTATCCTGTCCGTCTATAGCTAAGATATAATCCCCGCTACTGATGCCTGCCCGCTGGGCCGGCGTTCCCTTAAAGGGAGATACCACTACAGGCCGTTTTTCTTTTTCTTCCAGGGTGATAAGTAGGCCCACACCACCATATGTCCCCTGGACGTGCTCCTCCAGCTGCCGGTAAACTTGAGGAGTAAGATAAGAAGAATAAGGGTCACCAAGGGCTTCTACCATGCCCTTGATGGCCCCTTCAAAGATTCTGTCCAGACTAGGAGGATTTAGAGCCTGAAACCGCAGGAGAGTGTACACCCTTACTACCTGCTCCACCTTGGGATAGCAGGTAACGACCAGTAGTGTTAAAGATAGGGTAGTTACCACGCACAGGGCCAAAAAAAGCCTAGCAATTCCGCGCAAGCTCACGCGCAAACCTGTCACCGCCTGTCTCCTAAGCTTACTTGCTAATATTTACGCTCAATTATATGTAACCCCTGCCGGCTTTAGTCCATCTAGTGGAAAAACGGCTTCCCTCAATAATATCTTAAGGGATCTGTAGGTTCTCCTTGAAGCAGTATCTGAAAGTCCAGATGGGGCCCTGTGCTCCATCCAGTGCTTCCTACCCGGCCGATAACTTGTCCTCTCTTCACTTCCTGGCCCTCCCGGACCAAAATCGCCGACAGGTGGGAATACATGGAGGAGAGGCCTCCACCGTGGTCTATCACGATATGGTTACCGTAGCCGCCCAGGTACCCGGTAGAGATAACCACCCCATCCTCTATGGCTATAACTTCGGTACCTAAGGGTGCGGGGATATCTATGCCGGCATGAAAGCGCGGTGTTTTAAGTAACGGGTGTATCCTCCAGCCGAAACCCGACGATATGCTTGTATATCCGGGAACCGGCCATAAAAACTGGCTAGTTCCCCGCGGGGTGAGTTGCCGCCTGTTCTGGGCTTGTATCTCCCGGATCTTCTGGGCGATCTGCCGGGACAGAGCCTCCAGCTCATCTAAGGCCTGGGCCACCCGCCGCTTTTCTTCTTCCACCCGCGCCAAGAGCTGTTTTTTTTCCGCCTGGCGGGAGGCCAAAAGGGCCCGCTCTCCTTCCGCACGACGCTTAAGCCCGGCCAGGGCATCCCTTTCAGCCTCCAGGGCCGCCTTGCGTTCGGCTATCTTAGCCCGCTCCTGTTTTACTTCCTCCACCAGCCGGACATCGTTCTGGGCAACCTTCCCTAGTAGCTCCAGGCGCACCAAAAAGTCGCTGAAACTCGTGGAATTAAGGAGCACCTCTAGGTAGTTCACGGGCCCCCTCTCGTAAATTTCCTTTAAGCGGTTACGTAAGACATCCATGCGTTGCCTTAAAGCAGCTTCTGCCTTGTTCAGTTCTTCAGCCGCCTGGTCTACCCTGGCCTGGGCTTCTTTAAGCTCTAGCTCTAGCCGGTTAACTTCCTCTTCTTTAGCCTTGATTTCTTCTTCTAGTTTTTCCAATTGGTCAAGAAGCTCTTGGCCTTCGCTCTCTTTGCTCTTCAAAAGTTCGTTTTGCTGCTTGATCTTTACTTCAATCTCTTGCTGCTTCTCCTTAAGATCCTGTAGGGTAGAACCCTGGATGGGAGCAGGGAACAGGAGCAGGAGCAAGAGCACTGCTAAACACCCGGCGGTCAAGCGCAACGGCAAGGAGTTCTCCCTCCCTTTAACAAATTTACAAGGAACACCGGCTAAACCTTTAGGAAACGGTGAATGGCCAGGAGGCTTCCCACGGCACCTACACAAGCTCCCCCGCCCACCAGCCCCAGCGCGGTATAGTGAAGCACGGTGTTATCTTCAAGGAGGGGAAGGAAGAAAAGGCTTAGTTTGATTTTATAGGTCAGTGATGTATAGCCCCACAGCAAAACCCCTGCCGCTATCCCTCCTCCTATAAGCCCTATAAAGAGGCCCTCCAACAGGAACGGCCAGCGAATGAACCAATCGGTCGCCCCTACGTATTTCATGATATTGATCTCCCGCCTCCGGGCATAGACAGCCAGGCGGATGGTGATCATTAGAAGCATCAGAGAAGCTACGGCCAGCATCCCTATTATCCCTACTCCCAAATAGCGCACCCAGCGCAAAACGGCCAGCAACCTTTCTACCACTGCTTGGCCATAATTGACTTTTTCTACGGCCGGAAGGTTCTGAAGGATGGCTGCCACTTCCCCTATCCGGGCCGGGTCCTCCACCCTAACACGCAGGTAATCGGGTAAGGGATTTACCCCACCGGTGGCTTCCAGGAGTTCTTCTTCCCCCAGCTGCTGCGCTAAAATTTTAAGGCCTTGCTCCTTGGGTACAAGCTCTACTTCTTTAACCCCGGGCAAGCTCTCCATCTGCTGCTTTAAGGCTAGTGCTTGGGAACGCGGCGTGTCCACCCTTAAGAAAACAGCTATCTCCAGGTTAGACTGAAGGGCCAGGGCTATAAAGTTGATATTCAACACTAGAAGGATAAAGGCACCCAGGATGAACAGAGTTACAGCCACACTAGTGCTAGCCGCCACACTCATCCAGGCATTACGCCATAAGGAGAGGAAGGCTTGGCGGAAAAAATACCCCCAAGTCCTAAGCCTCATAACCGTAAACTCCTTCTTTATCGTCGCGGACCAGCCGGCCTTTATCCAAGGCGATAACCCTCTTCTTTAAGCTATTGACGATATCCCAAGCGTGGGTGGCCATGATCACCGTAGTACCCAGGCGGTTGATATCCAGCAGTAAAGAGATGATCTCGCGGGAGGTGGCCGGGTCTAGGTTGCCCGTCGGTTCATCAGCTACTAAAATGCGCGGTCTGTTTACGATAGCCCGGGCAATAGCCGTGCGCTGCTGCTCGCCCCCGGATAGTTGGTGGGGAAAGAGATGGGCTCTTCCTGAAAGGCCTACCTGGGCTAGCACCTCTTCCACCCGGGCCTTTATCTCTTTGGGAGGTACCTCTAGAACTTGGAGGGCAAAGGCTACGTTTTCATATACGGTCCTGTCGGGCAGAAGGCGGAAATCCTGGAAAACTACGCCAATGTTGCGGCGCAAAAAGGGGATCTCCTTGGACCGCAGCCTGGTTATGCTCCGGCCCGCGATGAGTATCTGTCCTTTGGTAGGAAGTTCCTCCCGGAAAAGCAGGCGGATAAAAGTGGTTTTGCCCGCACCGCTCGGACCTACGAGAAATACGAACTCGCCTTTATCAATCTTTACCGTGATGTCCTTAAGGGCGTAAATATCTCCTTTGTAAATCTTAGTAACGTTGAAGAACTGTATCAACCCTCTACCCCACCCCCGGTAACTCCAAAAAAGAAACAACCCTAGAGGGTTGTTTTCGACACCGGTCTTTAAATTCCTCTTGGCCTGTCTATTTTTGTAGTAGAACTTCCCTTACCGCTTTTTTGATATCTCCTGCCGTCAAACCATATTTAAGCATAAGCTCATCCGGGCTCCCAGATTCCCCGAAGGTGTCAGGGATCCCTACCCTTTTTAGGGGTTTGGGGTTCTCTTCGGCCAGTATCTCAGCCACCGCGCTACCCAATCCCCCGATGATACTGTGTTCCTCGGCAGTCACCAAGGCCTTGCTCTCCTGCGCAGCCGCCAGCACGGCCTCTTTATCGATGGGTTTCAACGTGCTCATATTGAGCACCCCCACGCTTAGCCCCTCACCCTCCAGATCCCGGGAGGCTTCTAAAGCTAAAGCCACCATGACCCCGCAGGCTATGATGGTCACATCCCGGCCTTTTTTGAGCCAGTGGGCCCGGCCGATCTCAAAGCGGTAATCATCGCCGTATATCACCGGTACGTTCATCCGGCCCAGGCGGAGGTAAACAGGCCCTTCATATTTAGCCGCCGCGAATACCGCCTGCCGGGCTTCTACGGCATCAGCCGGCACCAGCACGATCATATTAGGTACTGCACGCATCAGGGCCAGGTCTTCTACCGACTGGTGGGAAGCCCCGTCCTCCCCTACTGTGATTCCCGCGTGGGTAGCCGCGATCTTGACATTAAGCCTGGGATAAGCGATGGAATTGCGCACCTGGTCAAAGGCCCGGCCTGTGGCAAATACCGCAAAGGTGCTGGCAAAAGGTATCTTTCCTCCCAGCGCCAACCCGGCTGCCGTTCCCATAAGGCTCTGCTCAGCAATCCCCATATTAAAAAACCGGTGGGGAAACTCCCTGGCAAAATACTCGGTTTTAGTAGACTTCGAAAGGTCCGCATCCAAAACTACTACACGTTCATCTTGGTGCCCCAGCTCTACCAGGGCCCGACCATAGGCTTCACGCGTAGAGATCTTTTTAGACATGCTCTCTCCTCCGCAAAGTTAAGGTTGCCGCACATCCAGCTCAGCCAAGGCCCGTTCCACTTCTTCCGGTTTCGGCGCCACACCGTGCCAGCCTACCTGGTCTTCCATGAAGGATACACCTTTACCTTTAACGGTCTCGGCTATGATAACCGTAGGCCTGCCTTTAGTCTCCCAGGCATGATGCACGGCCTGGATTATCTGGCGGAAATCGTGGCCATCTATGGCCAGCACTTCCCAGCCGAAGGCCCGGAATTTATCCGGTAAAGGCTCCGGAGACATTATCTCTTCTACCCGGCCGTCGATCTGAAGATGGTTGTGGTCCACGAAGGCCGTTATGCGGTCCAGTTTATAATGGGAAGCAGCCATAGCCGCCTCCCAAACCATTCCTTCTTGTAGCTCGCCATCGCCGAGTAGGACGTAGATACGAAAGTCGCGCCCGTCAAGGCGGGCGGCCAAGGCCAGGCCGTTGGCCACCGCCAGCCCCTGGCCTAAAGACCCCGTGGACATCTCTACTCCGGGAAGGGATTTGCAGTCAGGGTGGCCCTGAAGCCGGCTGCCGAGCTTCCTTAAAGTGAGCAGTTCCTCCGGTGGGAAGTATCCCCGGCGGGCCAAAGCGGCATAAAGGAGGGGTGCTGCGTGCCCTTTAGAAAGTATAAAACGGTCCCTGTCGGGCCAATCGGGATTTTGGGGGTCTACCCGCATAAGGTGAAAGTATAAGGCTGTAACGATCTCCACCCCCGACAAGGATCCCCCGGGATGGCCTGAGCCCGCCTTCCCGATCATGGTAATTATATCCCGTCGGATGAGGCGAGCCTTTTCCTGCAGGAATTCTATGAGCTCCAAGTCTAAACTTCCCTCCATTCCCTAAAACCCTCTCCTAATACTTCATGTACATTGGTAACTATAACAAAGGCCTGGGGATCTAAAGTGGCCACCAAATTTTTAAGCCGGGTGACTTCGGAACGGTGCACCACTACCAAAAGTATTTCCCGGTCCCTACCTGTGTAAAGCCCCCTGCCCTGAAGGCCGGTCGCCCCCCGGTCAAGCTCCGTCAAAATATGGCGGGCGATCTCTTCGCTACGATCTGAGATTATGATGGCTGCTTTAGCGTACCCGCTCCCTTCCTGGATGGCATCTATGGCCCGGCTGGTAAGAAAAAGGGCAAGGAGAGCATACAGGGCAAGCTCCATATTAAAGACCAGTCCTGCGAGGCTTATTACAAAAGCGTCTGTAACGAGGAGCCCCATCCCCGCACTTATATGTAAGAGTTTCCGAAAAAGCAAGGCGGCCAGGTCTGTTCCTCCCGTACTACCGCCGTAGCGAAAAACCACCCCCAGCCCGACACCGCTAAGGAGGCCGCCGTAAATAGAGGCCAGAAGAGGATTAAAAGTAGGCGGTCTGGTCACCCAGGCTAAAAAATCGGTTAAAAGGGAAAGAACTACAGTTCCGTATAAAGTTTTAAGGCCGAAGTGGAACCCCAATACCTTAAGACCGGCCAAAAATAAGGGAACATTGAGAACCAACATGGTTAAACCTACCGGAACTCCTAGAACATGATGGAGCACCGTAGCCAGGCCGCTCACTCCACCGGCAGCTATTCTATTGGGTACCAAAAAAAGGGCCAGCCCCACCGCCGTAAGGGCACAGCCAGCCGTGATACCTAAATAGTTCATTACAGAAGTTTTTCTTATTATCTTCTCCATGAAACCTCCGTGCTCCTACACGAAAAAGCCCGGGAATTCCTCCCCCGGGCTAAAAATTATCTTAATCCAAGGGAATGTTCAAGGGCCTCTTTAAGAAAATCCGATAGGAGCTTTTTTTCCCGGTGAGTAAATTTGTCTAGCTGCTCGTAGAAACGGTGCAGCAGCCTCTCCACCTGGGCCGTGAAGGGATGTTGGGAAGAAGCATGGGCTGCCAGCCCCAGCCCCGTACCCGTCGCTAAAACAAGGCCCATCTCGGGAACGGTCAGCCGCTGTAGCGCGGCTCGCATTAAATTTAAACCCTTTTCTCCGAAGCTCTTAAGGGAAAGCAACAACACCGTTAAGGTATATGTGGCTAAAATGACAGGATGTTCCTTGCCTTTTATCTCTTGAAGAAGCTGAGTTACTGCGGCTTTAGCCTCTTGCGGGGATAACCCCGCAAAGATCTTGAGCAACCTTTCTTTCAGTTCCTGCCAGTCCCGATACCAGTAGAGGAGGCTCCCCTCTTCCCCTTCCTCTCCCTCCATTTGGTAGGCCTTGGCAGTGGGTACAAACATTATCATAGAACGCCCTGGGAGTTTTTCGGTCGCATTGACCACGTACTCCCTTTTTAAAAACCCGTCCTTTTCCAGTTCGCGCAGCAAGTCATATGCCGTCCACTTGCTAACTTTAAGCTTCTCCGCCACCGTAGCGTAATGGACCGGAGCTGCGCTTTCCTCATACAAGGCCTTGATCTTATTTAAGAATTGCAGGCGCCTTTTGGTAAGCACTCCTCCAGTCTCCCCTATCTTTATTTAGCTGCCGTAAAATCTTTGGATCTGTCCTCAGGGTGACGCTTGAGCCAAATGCTATCGGCCACCTCCGCCCAGCGCTTAGAATTCATGTCCAGGAAGGAGCCGATGGAGCCGTCCAAAACCTTCTCTGCCCCCGGGTGGGTAGGACGGGCCCCCGTCTCTGCCACAATTTCCCTCAGTGCCTCGGGCACATCTATAATGGGGCACGGACGAAGAAGATTGCGGCTAAAGGGCTGGCGGCGCTGGTAAGCTCGAAATAGTGGAGAGGCCAGAACCTCCTTCAGGGTTTTCTCCTTAATATTATCTACAGCAAAATGGACAAAAGCACAAGGCTCTACATCACCGCGAGCGGTAATATGGAAGTAGCGCCGTCCGCCGGCAATGCATCCACCCGTCAGTTCCCCGTCATTCCAGAAATCAGCGATCTGAATGGGTTTGTGGGTCCGCAGATAAGGAATGCGCTCGGCAAGGTAAGCCCTCTGCTCGGGAGTTATCACCAAGGAGAGGTCTGGATCCCGGCCCACAGGGATAAAGTGGAATGTCCACACATAAGCCACGCCTTTTTCAATAAGGAAATCCACAAATTCGTCGCTTGTTACTTCCTCTACATTCTCCCTGGTGATGGTAATAGAAGCCCCGAACACTGCACCCCGCTTACGGAGGCGGTCCATGGCGGCTACTACCCGGTCGAAGACTCCCCGCCCACGTCGAGCATCGGTCCGCTCCCGCCAACCTTCCAGACTTATGGCCGGCGAAATATTGCCCACTTCTATAATGCGGTCGGCCACATCATCGTCTATAAGGGTACCGTTGGTGTAAAGCATAAAGGCCATATCCTGATGCCGCCGGGCTAGTTCAAACAAGTGCGGCCATAAGAAAGGCTCCCCTCCCGACATGACCAGCCAGTAAATGCCGACTTCCTTGGCCTCCCGGCAGAGCCGGTCCACCAATTCGAACTCCAAGGTATCATGCTTGGCATATTCCCCTGCCCAGCAGCCGTAACAGCGTAGATTGCAGGCGCTGGTAGGATCTAGCAGGAAAAAGTTGGGGATGTGGATGCCCGTTTCTTCTTCTACCTGCTGCTGGCGCGGGATACCCAAAAGCATCGCGTTTACAAACCAATTATACACCATACGCTTTTTTATGTTAGGATGGAGTTCTGTGAAAAGGCGGTTTACATAAGCCCGTATAGCCGGATTTTCCTGATAAGCCTTAAGGACACCCTGTATCTGCTGCTTATGTTCTTCTTTGCGGGCTATAAGCCGTGCAATGCTCAGGAGCCTGGGAAAATTTTCTTCAGGATTGCGCTCAATATATTTAAAAACCTCTTCCAGGGTCCTTTCTGCTACCAGCTTCTTTGCTTCTTGCCAATTACTGGGTAAAACCATAAACTTCCTCCTCCCTTCCACAAGAACCTTCTGATAGCCAAGATACCCAAAAATCCCTAAAGTTATGTCCCAAAAGACCCAAAATACTAATACCATATTAAGGCAAAAGATAAAGGCTGTCAAGGAAAAAATTGGGCCCTCCTTTTAGGAGGGCCCTTTACCGGCCTGCTGTCGCAAGTAGGCGTTAATAAAGGGATCCAGCCAGCCATCCATAACGGCCTGGACGTTCCCTATCTCCACCCCCGTGCGGTGATCCTTCACCAGGCTATAGGGATGAAAGACGTAGGAGCGGATCTGATTTCCCCAGGCGATCTCCCTCTGTTCACCCTTAAGCTTGGCAAGTTCCTCCTCCTGCTCCTTTAGCTTCCTTTCCAAAAGCTTAGCCCTTAAAATCTTTAAAGCGGTAAGCCGGTTGGCATGCTGGGAGCGCTCGTTCTGGCAGGTTACTACGATGCCCGTAGGTAAGTGGGTAATGCGAACGGCGGAATCCGTTTTATTAACGTGCTGGCCTCCCGCTCCCTGGGAGCGGAAGGTATCTATTTTAAGGTCCTCCGGTCTTATCTCTACTTCGTGGTCAAATTCTACTTCCGGGATGACCTCCACAGAGGCGAAGGAGGTATGCCGGCGCCCTGCGGCATCAAAGGGAGAAATACGTACCAAGCGGTGGACTCCCTTCTCCGCCTTAAGATAGCCGTAGGCATTTTCGCCTTTTATGAGCAGGGTTGCGCTCTTTATACCGGCCTCTTCTCCTTCTAGATAATCAAGTAGCTCTACCTCATACCCGTGTTCTTCGGCCCAGCGGGTATACATCCTAAGGAGCATGGCCGCCCAGTCTTGGGATTCTGTTCCTCCCGCCCCCGGGTGCAACGATAATATGGCGTTATTACGGTCATAAGGTCCGGCGAGCAGGGTTTCCAGGGTTATCTTTTCTACGCGGTATTCCAGATTTTCCAGTTCCTTCTTAAGCTCCGGTTCTAAAGATTGCTCGCCTTCGACTACGGCCAATTCCCAAAGCTCGTAAAGGCTTTGGGTTTTGTTGGTTAATTCCTCCAGAAGCTGTACTTTCTCCTTTAAAGAGCTCAACCGCCGGGTAACCTCTTCTACCCGCTCTCGGTCCTCCCAGAAGTCCGGGGAACTCATCTCCGCCTCTAGCCTAGCTATTTCTTCCTTCTTCCCAGCCCAGTCAAAGAGAGACCCTCAATTCTTCTAGGCGGCCTTTAAGTTCTGCAAAGCGGGGTTTTAAATCTTCCAGCATTACAGTCTCCCTCCTTAATAACTAAAGGTGGACCACTACATCCCGCTAGCCCCTTTAAGGGCGCCGCAACATTTCTTATATTTTTTACCGCTTCCGCAGGGGCAAGGATCGTTGCGGCCTATCTTCTGTTCACGGCGGAAGGGCTGCCGCGGAGCCTCCTCCTGATAGCGGTTTTCTATGACCCTTCTGGGGCGCCTTTCTTCGGGTACAACCAATTTAACGTGGTACAGGTACCGCACCACTTCTTCCTGGATGGAGGCAACCATTTCCTGAAACATCTGGTAAGCCTCAAATTTATACTCCACTAATGGATCTCGCTGGCCGTAGGCGCGGAGGCCTATGCCCTGCCGAAGCTGATCCATAGCATCCAGATGGTCCATCCACTTGGCATCTACTACCCTAAGAAGGATAACCCGTTCAAGCTCTCTTAAGGTTTCCGCACCCAGCTCTTCTTCTCGCCGCCGGTAAAGCTTGAGAGCTTCCTCCCGCAAGAAAGTATAAACCTCATCTTTACTCATCTTACGCAACTCATCGGCCAAACTCCGGTCGCAACCGGGCAGGAAAAGCTTTTCAGCATACTCCAAGAATCCTTCCCAGTCCCATTCTTCCGGATACTTGCTATCTCCAGCAAATCTTTCTATAGTACGATCAACAACCGTAGTTATCATATCTTCAATGATCGGGCGCAGGTTCTCGCCCATAAGAACTTTACGACGCTGGCTGTAGATAATTTCCCGCTGCTGGTTTAATACGTCATCGTATTCCAAAACGTGTTTGCGCAGCTCAAAGTTATGGGCTTCTACCTTCTTCTGGGCCGCTTCTATAGACCGGGATACCAGGGGATGATCTATAGGATGGCTGTCGTCCATCCCCAACCGGTCCAAAAGCCCGGCAATGTTCTCAGCTCCAAAAAGACGCATGAGATCGTCCTCAAGGGAGAGGTAAAACCGGCTGGAACCCGGGTCTCCCTGGCGTCCTGCGCGCCCGCGAAGCTGGTTGTCGATACGCCTGCTCTCGTGGCGCTCCGTCCCTATAATATGGAGGCCGCCCAGGGCCACTACCTTCTTATGTTCGGCCTCCGTTTCTTTCCGGGCTTCTTCTAAATACTGCCTAAAGACGCGCCGCGCTTCTTCCACCTCAGGAGAAGAGACAGGCCCGAAACCCGTAGCTTCGGCGATGACCTCCGGCGGGTACCCCTCCCGGCGCATCCTCTCTTTAGCCAGGTACTCGGGATTTCCACCCAGCATGATGTCCGTTCCCCGGCCCGCCATGTTGGTGGCGATGGTCACCGCACCTAAGCGGCCGGCCTGGGCTATGATCTCCGCTTCCCTTTCATGATATTTGGCATTTAACACCTGGTGGGGTATCCCGCGTTTTTTAAGCATTTCACTCAAGCGTTCCGATTTTTCAATGGAGGTGGTGCCCACCAGCACCGGCTGCCCTTTAGCGTGCCGCTCGACTATCTCCTCCACTACCGCGCGGAATTTGCCCTCTTCCGTCCGGTAGATTACATCCGGATAATCGATGCGAATCATGGGCTTGTGGGTGGGTATCACTACCACATCCAGGCCGTAGATCTTGCGAAACTCTTCTTCTTCTGTCGCGGCCGTACCCGTCATTCCGGCAAGCTTCTCATACATGCGGAAATAGTTCTGAAAGGTTATGGTGGCTAAAGTTTGGGTCTCCCGCTCTATCTTTACCCCTTCTTTGGCCTCGATGGCCTGGTGGAGCCCATCGCTGTACCGGCGCCCGAACATGAGCCTTCCGGTAAATTCATCCACAATTATAACCTGACCATCTTTTACCACATAATCGCGATCCCGTTTCATAAGGGTATGAGCCTTGAGGGCCTGAAGTACATGATGTGCAAGCTCAATGTTTGCTTCATCATATAAGTTATCGATACCCAAAAGCTTTTCTACCTTGGCCACACCGGCCTCGGTCAAAGTAGCTACTTTGGCTTTTTCATCTACATGGTAGTCCTCACCGGCCTTAAGTTTAGGGATGATACGGGCTACCCTGTAATACATTTCTGTAGGCTTTTCTGCCTGGCCCGAAATTATAAGGGGAGTCCTCGCCTCATCTATGAGTATGCTGTCCACTTCATCTATAATGGCGTAATGTAGTTCTCGCTGGACGAGTTCGTCAGGATGCAAGGCCATATTGTCCCGCAGGTAATCAAAGCCGAATTCGTTGTTGGTGCCGTAAGTTATATCGGCGGCGTAGGCCTTGCGCCGTTCCTGGGTGCTAAGCCCGTGCACGATCAATCCTACACTTAAGCCTAAAAAGCGGTAGACTTTGCCCATCCATTCGCTATCCCGCCGGGCCAGGTAATCGTTTACCGTGACGATATGCACACCCCGGCCGGTTAAAGCGTTAAGGTAGGCCGGTAAAGTCGCCACGAGGGTCTTCCCTTCTCCCGTCTTCATCTCCGCAATGCGACCCTGGTGCAGCACGATACCTCCCATCAGCTGCACATCAAAATGACGCATGCCCAGGACCCTGCGCGCAGCTTCCCGGACTACAGCAAAAGCTTCCGGTAAAAGGTCGTCTAAAGTGGCGCCTCGTTCCAGGCGCCGGCGGAATTCGGCTGTCTTGGCCTGTAGCTCCTCATCCCTTAAAGCGCTGATCTCCGGCTCCAAAGCGTTTATGCGCTGTACCTTTTGGGAGAGCTTCTTAATTTCCCGGGCATTATCGTCCAATAAAGTTTTAAGCAACCCTAACATGGGTTATCTCCCCTTTGGAATAAAGCGAGGGGGAAGAACACCCCCCTCGACTTCCTTTTACCCGCTCTTAAAAGGCTGCTTTTATTGTAACACTTCCTCCGGTAGAAAGGCAATCGTCTCAGTCCAACCCCGCTGCATGTAAGCAAAACCGGCTAGCCAGTGCCCTCAGCACAGCCTTGCCCGCAGCTTGTAGCTCATCAGGGCATTCATCCAGAAAAGCTATCCCCGCTAGGCGCTCGCGCCTCCAATCCTTTAACATGCTCACCACTGCCAGCACTGCCTGGGTTTGGGCCACTTCTAGTTTTAAAATATCCTCTAAACCCAGCCCACAACTTTCTCCCAAATATTTTCTTACGGCATCCAAGGTGGCTTGGGCCACTAAATAACAGCTCTGCCCAGGCAAATTGGGACCCACAGCACTTCCTTCGTAGAGGTCACCTTCTTCACCTATTTCTACTGCTACATTAGCTTCTAAGTTGATACCCTGGGGAAAAAGGCTTAGGCGACCGAGCCTCAGCTTGGTCCACTGGGGTTTCCCGTAAGATACACTGGCTTCGCCCACACGGTCTGCCCCGGCCCCTTCTTCTAATTGGGCTATACTGATTTTTTTACGGTCCAAGGTGGTGCCCAGCTGAACCAAAACGGCAGTTTCAATATCGCGCACCACTTGTTTGGGATTACGGTCAGGCGCAGCCAGGACGTGGATCTCCTCTATGGTCCCGTCGGCGCTCGTCACCAGGCGGGCTGAGAGCACTCCCTTAACTTGGCATATTACGCGCTCATATTCTGTCGCGGCTATCTGTTCTGTAGATCTTTCAGCGACCAATTTACCCCTTCACCTTCTCCTAATGATCTTAGACTTTATGTTAATTTCGCTTCATCCAAGTTTTCCCCTTCTGTGAGAAGGCTAAAAAGACAAAAAAGAAGAAGCTTAAAATGCCCCTGACATATTTTTATAACTCTATAACTCTGGCTCAATTAACCCGTAATTGCCATCCTTTCGCCGGTAAAGTACGTTCACCTGTTCCGTTTCGGCGTTGGCAAATACGAAAAAGTTATGTCCTAAAAGGTTCATCTGGAGTATAGCCTCTTCCACGCTCATGGGCTTGATGGGGAAGCGCTTGGTCCGCACCACCCTAGGTTCTTCCGCTTCTTCTTCTTGTTGAGACCGTAAAGCCCCTTCCTTCAGGGTATTTCCCTTAACTTTCTTGGCCAACCGGGTTTTATATTTTTCCATCTGCTTTTCCAGTTTCTCCAAAACAAGGTCTATGGAACCATACATATCTCCTGTAGCTTCTTCTCCGCGAAGTAAATACCCGTCCAGGGGTACTGTAACTTCTACAACATGCCTGTCCCGGCTAACCGACATGGTTACCTGAACTTCTACCTCTTCGCCTAAAAATCTTTCCAGTTTTTTCAGCCGTTTTTCTGCGTACTGGCGAAGGGCCTCGGAAACCTCAAAATTCTTTCCCCGCACAGTTAACCGCATGAACCTAACACCTCTCATGCCATCTTTAGACTTTTTACCAAATATTATTCCCGCTCCAAGGTCAATTTCCTGCCGTTCACAATTAAAAAAGCCCCGATGTGTCGGGGCTTTTTTATATTCTTTAGTTAACATGTTGGTTATCCATGCTGCTACCGCTTTACCACGTTAGCCGCCTGGGGGCCACGCGGTCCTTCTACAACTTCAAACTCTACTTCTTGTCCGGGGGCCAAGCTCTTAAAGCCCTTCTCTTGGATGGCCGTGTAATGCACGAACACATCCTTCCCGTCTTCACCAGCAATAAATCCGTACCCCTTTTGCGGGCTAAACCACTTTACTTTGCCCAGCATTTTCATAAAAAACAACCTTCCTCCCTAAAACGTATTTTAGATGTTACCCCCAGGCTTTTTAAAACCCGAGAAGCAGTGCCATTATACCACGTAAGGCGGCCCGTGTCAAAGTTTATCCACTAAAATTTCTCCTGTCACATGCTGTCTTGTCGAAAACAACATGTTTTAACCTCCATTACAACCCTTTCGCCTGTGGATAACGTGGATAACTCTGTTGATAACTTGGAAACCCTATACTCTTATTGTGGACTGCTATGTGGAAGGATAAAAAAATTGTCGGAACAGGGAAAATAGGGCATAACACCGGTCGAATCTTCTCGCTTATTAAAAGAAACTCCTTAAAGAATACCTGTAGCTAAAGTGGCCACGGATACCGAGCGGGCGCCGGCCTGAAGTAAT
The DNA here is from genome assembly GCF_021890735.1 of Thermanaeromonas sp. Classification (GTDB taxonomy): domain Bacteria; phylum Bacillota; class DSM-521; order Neomoorellales; family Neomoorellaceae; genus Thermanaeromonas. The sequence continues at coordinate 20,669 of NZ_JAKKUR010000007.1, read as the reverse complement.
ACAATGGTACACGCGGTTACCGTAGCCCCCGTAGTCAACACGTCATCAACAAGCAATACATCTTGTCCCTCTATTATCGAGGCGCGTTTTAACGCGAAGGTATCCTTAAGGTTTATCCAGCGCTCCTTCCGGCCGAGCCCGGCCTGCGGAACGGTATCCCTTTCTTTAAGTAATACGCCTTCGGCAACCTTAAGACCGAGAAGCCGCCCCACTTCACGGGCCAGTAATTCTGCCTGATTAAAAGCCCGTTCCTTTAGTCTTTGCCGGGCCAAGGGAACCGGTATTATTACCTGGGGTTTTCCGAAGAGTGGTTCTGCCGCTACTACTTGAGCCAGAAGATATCCCAGGGGCTGGCTAAGGGAGCGCCTGCCCTTATATTTAAAGTCTAAGATAACATCTTTCAACATCCCCCGGTAGGGCCCCACAGCCCGGGCCAGGCGAAACGGGGGTTTTTCTTCCTGGCACTGAGGGCAAAGTTGTTGTGAAACTCCCCTACCCATCAAACGGCCGCATAGGGAGCAAATCGGAAACTCCCTTTTCCATGCTTCAAGGGCCGAAGTACACCTGGGGCAGAGGATACCTCGGTACGACCACCTGCCGCAAAAGGAACACCTCCCCATCCTTTCCACCCCTTTTAAAAAGCCTTTTTCATTTGTAGGCCTTTAAAAAGCCCTTTTCCCAAGCCATGCGGTTAAACCGCCTTATGGTCTCTAAGGCTTCAGCCATCTCCGGGCTTATCTTTCCGGCTACAAACAATACCCTGGCCCGCGGATATTCCAGGGCTCTTCCCGCACGGCCTGCTAACTGTATCAGTGTATTCTCGTCGAACACATAGCGATGGTCGGCGAACAGCACAAGAACATTCAAGCGGCGCAGCGTAACCCCGCGCTCCATAACTGTAGTGGTCACCAGCACGGGAAAATCACCCCGGCGGAAGGAAGCCAGCACCTCCTCCCGCTGTGCCGAGGCAGCATAACATCCCCGGACACGGTCTTCATCTCCGAAAAAGCCCCGGAGCCAGTCCACCGTATCTTGGACCAGTTCTACTGTAGGGACAAAAACCATGACCTGCGCCCGGTCCGCTACCAGGCTCAACTCCAAAAACCTTTGTAAGGGAAGAGGTAACCGGCCTCCGACCTTAACCCCAAGGTTCCTAATGACTATTAGCTCAGGTTCGGGGAGGGGATACCCGTGGTAGCGGGCAGGCAGGTAAATCACGGGAAGTGTACCCCGGCGGACCCCCGCCCTCAATTCCGGGGTTGGAGTAGCCGTAAGATATAGAACTTGGCCGCAAGGCCTGCGGCAGCGTTCTAAAGCGAAGTACAGCCGGGGGTCACCGGTCAAAGGAAAAGCGTCGACCTCATCCAAGACCACCAGGTCAAAGCGCTGGTAAAAACGCAAGACCTGGTGTACGGTAGCTACCGTTAGCTCGGCAGGGGGAAACTTTAAGCTTGTTTCCCCGTGCAGCACCGCAATTTCAACCCCAGGGAATGCTTCCTTAAGGCGCGGGTATATCTCTTTAACTACCTCCCTCCGCGGGGACGTATAGAGAATTTCCCGGCCCTGGGCCAGGGCGGCAGCTATGGCCCCGTAGGCCACCTCGGTTTTTCCCGCCCCACACACGGCCCAGACCAGGCACCGCGGCTTTTGCCCTTTGGCTACAAACTCGGCCGCTCGCTCGTAGGCTTCCCTCTGGGCGGGATGTAGGGGAAAAGAAAGCCGAGGGGTTACATTTCTCCTGAAATTCTTTCTTGCCCCAGCCCGGGCATATAAGGCCCGGCAGGAACGGGCCTCTCCCAGTTCCAGGCAGCCTTCACACACATAACAAAACCGGCTGTTGCAGGCTCCACAGCCGGTTCTAACCAGCTTTTCTCTCCCGCCGCACCTCCGGCAAAAAGGCAGACCTTGCCGGTCGAATCCTACCGCCGGCCAGAGTTCGCATTCTCCTTGCAGGTAAAGATATTGCAAAATATCGGGCAGGCCGGATTTAACTCTTAGACCATTTTCCCTTAGCGCGCGGTCTACTTCTTCCAGGAAGAGAAGCCGCCCTGACAATACATTCCGCACAAACTTTAACTCCTCCTCCAGAGGAGAAGGTAAAGCAGGGGCTGCCGGCTTAAAAGAAAAACTCAACCCGAAATGCCGGCCCCACTCTTCTAGCTTGCACTTAAGCCCGTAAGGTGAAAGTTGTCCCGGCCCCCGGGAAGACACCTTGTCAAGTAAAAATTGGGCCACGCCCAGGTTTACCTGCGGTGATAACAGCCCGAAAGAGATGGCACCCCTGGCCTCCCAAAAGCCCCGGTCCAGGCCCGGACGGTGACTAAACCCCACCCTCAGGCGGCCTCCCAAAATAAAAAAATACAGATAACCCTGCCCGCAGAAAACTTTATTTAGGAAGGGTGGCATCTGCTTCCTCCCCTCCTGAAGAACAGATCATATTACGCCCGCTACTTTTAGCTATATACAGGGCCCTGTCGGCCCGCTGTATAAGCTCCCTTTGGTCATGCGCGTCCTCTGGCCATGAGGCTATACCGATGCTCACCGTAAGCCTAACCTTGAACCCCATGTCCAAGGCGAAGACAGAGGAAGCCACTGCGTTCCGGATACGCTCAGCCACTTGCTGGGCCTTGTACCGGTCTGCTCCCAGAAGAAGGAGGGCGAATTCCTCCCCGCCGTACCTGGCTACCACATCCTTTTCCCTGACGTGCCGTTTAAGGAGGCCGGCCACTTCCACCAAAACTTTATTACCCACCTGGTGCCCGAAGGTATCGTTTATTTCTTTAAAGTAATCGATATCTACCATGAGCAAGCTCAACCTAGAGGCTGGACGCAATTCCCTTAGCCATCCCTCGAGGACCTGTTCAAAATAGCGCAAGTTATATAACTCCGTTAAAGGATCGGTTATGGCTAAATACTCGGCCCGCGCTAACCTATCTTTAAGCAGCCTGTATTCCCGTTCTAACCTTTTTAATTCCTCTTCTTGCTGCAAGAACGCTTCTCTTTGGTGGCGCAAAAACCGGAAAAGAAGCCAAGCGGCCAGGCTTAAGGCTACCCAGCCAGCTAATTGCACCAGATGGTAGGCCAACTTTAAGGGCTCTCCCCTTAGGATCACACCGGAAATAGGTAAAAAGATGGCAAAAATCAAAATAAGGGCCTCTCGGGGCCGGTCCAGGAAAAGGGCCGTCCCGACGGGTAAGAATAAAATGGGGGACAAAAAACTCTCATACACCCTTTCCCCTAAATAAGTCTGGCGCAAAGCAAACCATACCCAACTAAGAAGCAAACTCGTAAGATAAACAAAAAGCCTCCTTAAAACCCGGCCTTCCCAGAAAGAAGGTGGCAAAAGAGCCGCGGTTATTTGGAGAGCGCCCAGGGCCAGGCCGTAAAGAAAACCAGGATGCTTTTCCGAGAGGGCAAATAAACAGGCTGCCGCTCCTACCAGCAACCAGCTCAGCCGCCAAGTTAAAATCTCCTTTTTGTCCATACCTACCTGCCTTCCATTCAGCCAATTAGCAATTCGCTATTCCCGCCCTCTTTCCTTCTTAAATTTTATATTTTTTCCCATACAAGTAGATATTTGTTTAAAAGGTAATCTACCGGAAGCAAGGCCTCTTAGATCCCAGGTAAAGAATTCATAAGAACCTCGTAAGCAATCGGAAAAACCGGCCTTCTCTTTTCCCTTCCCTTCGAAAATACCCTCAACCCTGCAGACCGGATAAGGAAAATTAAAACGCTCGAGGATACGCGGCGTATCATCTGTGGAGCCGCAGTCTACAACCACCACCTCCAGCCAGTACCCCGTTAAACTGCGCCACCACAGGATAAATCGCAGGATCCCCTCTATAATTTCTTCTTGATCCTTCACCAAAAGTAGAAGACAAGACTTAAGCTTCTCTGAGCGGAAAACGAAAGTAAAATTCCAAAACATTACCATAAATAGAAAAGCGATTACCAAATACCACGCTGCTAAAGCCACAGGGCATCCCCTCCATTTTCCCGCACTTCATCTTATGCCGGAAGACGGATCCCTGACAACACTTCCCAGCCTGTCCGGGGTATGCCCTGGACTTCAGCTTAACATATTAAAAATAAAGGTGGTGAAAGAGTATGGAACCGGCGGCTGATGCCTGCTTGCGCTGCGGAGCTCCCATCGGTCTTATAACACGGGTGCTGGGAGAAATACCGGTAGAAGTCCCCCGTAAAGGAGCCCTATGCCCCAGTTGCTACCGGGACCTCTCCGCGGAGGAATACGCTTCCTATTTCAAGTCATAAACTTTTGGCCGGACCTTGAAGTCCGGCCCTAAATTTCTAAACCTGATTTTAGGTCTTCCCTTATTTTCTGCAGGGTCTCCTGCTGCGGGGCTTCGACATATATGCGGAACAAAGGCTCTGTACCCGAGGGCCTTATTAAAGCCCAGCTACCATCAGCCAGCAAGAACTTAACCCCATCTATAGTTATGCGGTCAACTACGGGTTGGCCCCCCAGCCTGGCAGGCTCATAGGAGGTAAGTTCCTTTAAAACCTTTTCCTTTACCTCAGGTGAAACGTGTACATCGAGCCTTTCGCTCACCAGGGGACCGTACCGCTGCATAAGCTGAGCAAGGTATTCTTTTAAAGGCCTACCGAACTTAGCCCTTATTTCTGCTACCAGGGCCGTGGCCAGGATCCCGTCTTTTTCGGGTATATGCCCCCTGATACTTAAGCCACCGCTCTCCTCTCCTCCCAGGATACAGCCTTTATGCAATAAGGCCTGACCTATATATTTAAATCCCACCGGAGTTTCCACCACTTCTAAGCCGTATGCCCCGGCCAGCCGGTCTAATAAATGGGTGGTGGCCACCGTCCGGCCCACCCCGCCCCTTTGGCCCCTGGTCTCGACTAAATGAGCCAGTACCAAAAAAAGAACCTGGTTAGCCGTAAGATATGTACCGTCAGCATCGACGACTCCAAAGCGGTCCGCATCGCCATCTAAAGCTAGCCCCAAATGGGCGCCCTGAACGCGCACCCTTTCCGCCAGCTCGTCTAATCCCCTAGCGCTAGGATCTGGTAGCTTCCCCCCGAACAGGGGATCCCGCCAGTTGTGCAGGGTTTCCACCTGGCACCCTGCCTGGGAAAGCAGGCTTTCGAGATACCCTATACCCGCTCCGTACAAAGGATCCACTACAATCTTTAACCCGGAACGCCCGAGGGTCTCCGTATCCAACAGTTCTTGTAAATGCTTAAGATAATCTTCCCGGGGATCAAAAGGCTGGATTAACCCTTCCTTGCGGGCCGCATTGAGATCAACCTGCTTAACCTCTAAATTTGGGGCTATCCTTTCCTCTATTTTGTTTGTGATTTCCGGAACTGCCGGGCCGGCATAGCTGGGAATAAACTTTAAGCCATGGTACTCGGGCGGGTTGTGGCTGGCCGTAAACATTATGGCCCCGGCAGCCCCTAAACTTTTGACTGCAAAGGCCGTGACCGGGGTAGGTACCGCCCTCTCCGGAAGGTAAACAGTAAATCCGTTGCCGGCCAGGACTTCAGCCGCGGCAGAAGCAAAATTCTCCGCCAGAAAACGGTGGTCGTACCCTATCACCACCCGACGATTGGTCGTCTCCTCCGATAAGTAATCAGCTATAGCCTGTACGACTTTGCGAACGTTGGAAAAAGTAAACTCGTCGGCAATGATGGCCCGCCAGCCATCCGTACCAAACTTAATACTCAAAAGCCTCCCCCCTTTAACTCCGCAAAATTTTATATCAATGTTCAAGGGCTTTACCGCCAAACCTGGGGGACCAGTGATGGAGGAGCCTAAGTAAAAAACGCCTATTTCAAGGGGCTTTGGGGGCATCGGTTATATCGACCGGCATCGTAAGCTGATCCTTCTTAAGGTTGACGTACAAGGAGCCGTTGCTCCGCAATACGGCGTAATCAACCTGGCTGATATCTTCTACCCCTTGGGCTTTGAGCTGCTGCTCCAGCCATTTTTCATCAAGGTTGACTTGTTTAAGATTTTCAAACAGGATCTCCCCGTCTACAACGAGCTCCGTAGGCACTCCTTCGTACCGGGTAGGTAGTTTAAGATCCGCCGGGGTTAGGGGCCTTTTTTGGGACTTAAGAAGCACGCTCAAATTACCGTCAGGCTCTAAAATAGCGTACTCTACGTCGGCTATATCGAAGACATTCTTCTGCCTGAGCTGCATGGCCAATTCATCTACATTGTAGCGCATCTTGCGCATGTTCTGCTCTAAGATTTTCCCGTTATGGATGACCACCGTGGGCTCACCGGAAATAAGCTTACGCGTGGGTCGGCTTATAAGGGCAACATAACCTGCTCCCCAAGTCAGGGCAGCAAAAAGAGTCAAACCCAGGAAATGCAGCCAGGTACGGTCGGGGTCTATATCCGTGGCCAAGGCGGCCGCTATACTTCCAAAGGTTATACCGTTGATGTACTCGAAAAAAGTAAGCTGGCCAACCTGCTGCTTTCCTAAAATGCGGGTATAGATAAGGATGGCCGCAAAGGCTAAAAGGGTCTGGAAAATTACCTCTAGGCTACCTGCCAAAGGGCCTAACCTCCTCGCCTTAAGTTTTTAAAGAAGCTCCCGGTCGTGCAGATAAAAGAGCAGGCCGATGCCTGCTACAATAAAGGCCAGTATAGCTAAGCCCTCTAAAATGACCTCGCGCAAGGCGCTCCCTCCCTGAAATTCCACGTCTTTAATGTAGAGTGTCCCCTTAACAAGAAAAAAATACAGGGAAAGAGCACCGGCTCCTGCCCTTTGGCAGCATATAAAAGGCTTTAAAAAGGAAACGCATTGCGCCGCGTTTTAGATGGCTTGAAACGGTAACCTGTAACTCCTAATTTATTGCCACCCCACAAGGCGAAAAATGTTAAGAGAATAAGGATCACCATCGCCTGGTCGGTGGCAAGCCGCGTAAGCAGGATGGCACTAGCCCCCAATATTATGTTTACAACATAGATAATAAGGACCGCCTGGCGCTGAGAGAGCCCCTGGGCCATCAAGCAATGGTGCAAGTGCCCTTTGTCGGGCTGAAAAAGGGGGCGGTGGTTTAAAATGCGGCGCACGATAGCTAAAAAAGTGTCCAGTATAGGTAAACCCAGGATAACCACGGGTACAAAAAGAGAAATCACCGTGGCCGTCTTAGTTAGACCCAGCACAGCTAAAGAGGCTAAAGTAAAGCCTAAAAACATGGAACCGCTATCGCCCATAAAGATGCTCGCCGGGTGGAAATTGTAAGGAAGAAAGCCCAAAATTGAGGCAGCCAACACCAGGGCTAAAAGGGCAACAGCAACTTCTTGCTGAAGCCAGGCTATTATAGACATGGTAACCGCTGCAATGAAAGCCGTACCTCCGGCCAAGCCGTCCAGGCCATCCACCAGGTTGAGGGCGTTGGTCACGCCCACTAGCCACAGGAGGGTCACCGGGATGGCTAAGGGTCCCAAAAATAAAAGCCCGTTAAAAGGGTTGGTAAGGAACTCCACCCTCACACCCATAATCACCACGAGCAAGGCCGCCGCCACCTGGCCGGCCAGCTTCCAGCGCGGGTTCAACGAGCGAATATCATCGGCCAGCCCCACAAGAAATATCAGGCTTGCTCCCCAGAGCATGCCCCGGAAGGCAGGCTCTCCTCCTCCCACAGCTAAGTAACCGGCTATAAAACCTACAAAAATGGCTAGGCCCCCTAGCCGGGGTATCACTCCGGTATGGACTTTCCTGGCATCGGGCCGGTCCAGGGCTCCCAACCGGGGTGCCAGCTTTTTAACCACCGGGGTAAGCATTAAACTTATTAAAAACGCCAGGACTATAGCCCACCAATTCACGGCCGCTCCTCCCTGTCCCCCAAGGCAAAAAGGAACTCTCCTTCTGCCACTAGTTCTTCTCCCACCCAAGCCCGTCCCCGGGCCTTACCTGCCTTCCCCTTGAACTTGAGGACCTCCACCTCTAGCCTCAATACGTCACCCGGAACTACCTGGCGGCGGAAACGCACCTTATCCAATCCTCCCAAAAAAGGTATCTTCCCCTTAAAGCCCGGCTGGCTGAGCAAGGCTACAGCCCCCACCTGAGCCAGGGCCTCAACAATAAGAACTCCCGGCATGACAGGGTAACCCGGAAAATGCCCCGGGAAAAACCATTCGTTGGCAGTAACGCTTTTTAGACCCACCGCCCGCCGACCGGGCTCCATCTCTAAAATGCGGTCCACCAGCAAAAAAGGATAGCGGTGAGGTAAAATTTCCTGGATAGTTTTAATATCCATCCCTACCAAGGGTTCCCCTTCCTTATTTTCATTTAACGCAACCGGGTTCTTTCGTCAAGGCTACCGTAGTTCACCACAAAAGCTTCCGCAAAGGCATCTAATGAGCACAAGTTTGGCAAGTACAAGTATGTATTCGCTACCTGAAGAAGACTTCCTCCCCGGAAAGCAAAATTTCTGCTTAAAACACCTTATCTCATTAACCCCCTAAAGCGCCGGCCCACAACCTCCCTCAACAATCTTATTTCCTCAACTTTAAATACCGAGGCAAGGGCAAGGAAAATTATAAAGGAAGCCCCGGCCAAAAAGCCTAACTTAAGGCCTAAAACCCAAGTGGCCTGGGAAGGCTCGAAAACATATAAAGCCTTGCTAAGTATAAAAAGTAAAATCCCCATAAAAATAGAAGCTAGACCTACGGAACCACCTCTTTTTAACAAGGCGCCGGTCTCTAAAAAGGGAAGCCGTATTTTAAGGGCGGTATATAAAGCTAGAACATAGAAACTCGCCGCCAGTGAGTTGGACAAGGCCAGGCCGCCGTGCCCCAAAGCCGGGGCAAGAAGGAGGCTAAATACGGCGTTAAGCCCCACGGAGGCCAGGCCCGTTACCGCCGGAACCACCACCTCTCCCAAGGCATAAAAAGTGCGCAGCAATATAGGCTGGGCGACCTGGGCGAGAAGACCCCAAGAAGCGTAAAAAACTACCTCTGCAGTCATCAAAGTGGCGTGCGTCCCGAAGGCCCCTCTTTCGAAAACAAGCCGTACCAGAGGCTCCCGCAGGACTATGAAGGCTACCGCCGTGGGTAAAACCATAAAAGCCACCAGAGATATACCACGACAGGTAAGAGTAGCCATCTCCCGTGTTCTCCCCCTGGCGGCCTCTTCGGAAAGGGCGGGAAAAACTGCAGTGGAAACCGCGGCGGCGAAAACACCCAAGGGCACGCTTACCAACCTCAAGCCCAGGTCAAGGGCCGTGATACTGCCTGGCGCTAGATGAGAAGCGAAAAAACGGTTGGTGGCCTGGTAAACCTGGTTTACGGCTAAGCTAAAGATAACGGGGGGCAAATAAATTCCCACCCGCCTTACCATGGGGTGCCGGGAATGCAAAAGGTAAAAATAACGGAAACCCAACCGCGAAAGCTCGGGGACCTGCACAAAAAGGAAGGCCAGGAAACTGGCCACCGTACCTAGGGCCAAGCCGTAAATGCCGAAGGAACCGGCCAAAGACAGGGCAGAAGCTATTATGATGATATTACTTACTGCCGGAGCTAAAGCCGGGGATGTAAAACGGTAGCCCGAGTTTAAAATCCCGCTAACTACCATACCCGTCCCCATGATAGGAAGGGAAAAAAACAAAATCCTGGTAAGCCGGACGGCTAGCCCTTCGACGTTTGCGGGAAAACCCGGGGCAAGAAGATCCACCAAAAAGGGAGCCAGTATGCCGCCCACTACAGCCAAGACGACCAGGATTAGGCCCGTCCAATTAATTAAAGCGCTGGCTACCTTCCAGGCTTCCTCCCGCTCTCCTTTGACAAGGTAGGCCGTCAAGGCCGGAACCAGGACGGTAACAAAAGCCATGCCCAAAACCGTCTGCAAAAAATAAGGTATGGTATAAGCTACCATGTAGGCGTCGGTTTCGGGTCCCGCCCCAAACTTGCCGGCTATTACCGCATCCCGGATAAAGCCCAGCAACCGGCTGGCAAAATTTAGTATAAATACTGTGAAGGTAGCCCGGGCTAAACGCCCCAAGCTCCCCCCTCTAATCTCGCTTTCCATGCCTGCTACCTGCCTTGTACCGTTTCACCGTACAGAAGCTTTAGGGCCAGCACAGCATTGGACTGGGCCAGGGGCCGCAGTTCGTCTACTGCCTGGCGCAAGGATTCCCTTAAGGAAGGCAGGTCATATAATACCCGCTTAAATATAGCTACAAGGTCCTCACAACCCAGAAGATTTAAACCTATCCAGGGCCCTTCCACCTGCCGGCAGAAGGCTTCTACTTTAGGATCGTAAGATAGCCCTACAAAAGGCACCCCCAGGACCGCGGCCAAAATCAAAGCGTGCAAGCGCATACCCACCAGGAGGTCCAGAGAACCGATTATCCCTACAACGTCTTCCAGGCTGAGTTTCTCCTTAATCACCGCCGCTGGGTGCTCCATAAGCCTCTGTACCTGCCAGCAGGCTTCTACATCCCGCGGAAAGTGGAAGGGTAAGAACAAAACTTCAAAACCTTGATCTATAAGGTAATCGGCTGCCCGGGCCAGGGCATACAAAGCAGCTTCTGGGAGGGGCCACAGGCGTAAAGAAAATCCGGCCAGGGGCTTAGAGCCTACCTTAAGGCCCAGCCGCAAAAGCTTGCCGCGGCCCGCCTCCGGATTAAAATCACCGACCTTAAGCCCTAAAACCGGGTCCGCCGTCACCTTCACTTCCGGTTGCCTTACGCCGAGTTCTTGAAGCAGGGCGTGGGATTGGCTGTCCCGCAAGGTTATAAGCTGGACACGGTTTAGCACCTTAGCCGTAAGGTACCGTGCCCAACTCCTTTTTAGGGGCCCTAATCCCTGGGCATAGACCATCCTGGGCCGGCCCAACACCCGGGCAAGCTCCAATATACCCAGATAATATAGCAGGCTCCGGGCGCTGGTGGTATCTTGAAACAAGCTCCCTCCCCCGCTTATCAAAAGATCCGCCCGGCGCAAAGTCCGCACAACTTCCGGGAGCCGCCACCTGTCTACAGCCTTGACCGGCAATATTTTCTCTGTTCCAGCGGGGTCATGGGAGAGGACCACGATTTCCAAGCCGGGGTCTAGATTTTTTAGGCTTTGGACCATGCTGTAAAGGATGGCCTCGTCCCCCAGGTTGCCGAACCCGTAATAACCCGAAATGACCACTTTGGCCATGGCCCAGCCCCCTAAGACCTTCTCATCATCGCTTTTGCTCCCTTAACCGAAGCCAGCAAGACTATCCCCAAAAGGAGCCCCAACCACAGCCCGTTAAAAATGCGTAAAAGAGAGATGAGTAGTGGTGTATGGAGATGGGCTAAGGTATTCACTAAGGACACCTGGCCTGCCAAGGCCAGAAGCCATAAGGGTAGGTATTTATGCTTGTATCCAAAGCTTAAGGCGAGTAAAAACACCGGGTAGCCCAATAGAAATTCTTTGGTACGCGGCCTCACTAATAGCAGCCGTTCAAGGACCATGCGCACCTGCCCTTCCAGTGGAAGTAGGCCCACACTTTCATTGCCGCTGCGGTTAACGTAGAGAAAGGCTACCAAGCTCCCCAAAATAATAAGCAAAAAGATAAATACCGTCAAATTCTGGCCGAACCATTTCCGCCATACCGCCCCAAAATTTTCCTTTTCTTCATGGTAGACAGCGGCTGCCGTGAAGAGTAGCAAGGGTAACACGAAGGCAACCTTTACACCCATAAACTGGTCTAGTTTAAGGAAAAAGACCGTATCGCTTAAAAGTCCGGCCAGGAGTAACCCCCCGGCCAAAGAAAGCAAGGTGCTCTGTAAAACTAATTTAAAGGAAGGTGCTAAGCCCAAAGGCCGACGGGCGTCTTTAAAGGCCAGCCACACAGACAGGGTGGGAAAAATAACAGCCGAGCCTAAGGCCATAATTTTGCGCGCCAGGGTGGCGTAGCCACAAACTAAAGCCAAAAGCCACCCCCCAAAGCCCAGCACTCCCAACGCCCAGGCCAAACGGGAAAATCCCAGCTCGCTTAAAAACAATACTCCTCCGGCTAATACACCTAAAACGACGAGAGTCCACAAAAGCCTAGAAGTAGGAAACCCTGGGAAGGGCGAAGCTTTCCCACCCTCCAGCCCTTCTCTAGCTAAAGAAGAACTCACGGCCTCCACATATTTTAGATTGGCGTCCAGCCAGGACGAGGGAGGACCCTGGAAGAAAAGGGGGAGAATGAGAATGCGGACATTTCTATCGCTGGCCGCTAAAGTTAGCCTGTCCACTCCTTCCTCCCAGGAGATATTGGCCGCCTCCCCCAAGGAATGTACGCGTACTACCTGTTTATCCACTAGAAGTGCCAGTTGCTTTAAACCTTGTTGGGAAAAAAATTCAATCATTCCGAGGGGGACGCCCATTTTCTTTACTTCCTCGGCCAGAGTAGCCAGCGCTCCGGGGTAACCCGGGATCACCCTGTCATTAAAAAGCAAGGCCGCGGTGTAAGGGCTGTACTTTTCTATGGAGTTTAAAATAGCCGCTAGGGAATTCGCCCGTTTTACAGGCCACTCCTTAAGCTGGGGCAATATATAAAGCCCTTTTTCTATAGCCATATCTAACTTATCCATAGGAAAGCCCAGCCCTAATTTTTCTATCTCCCCTAGGCTTGAATCGGGTACTCCCAGGGCTAAAATTTGCCCGGTGGAAGCATCCCGGACGACCTCGGAGGGGACGGGAAGCTTATTGTCTAGATGGAACTTCACCCTTTCTAAAACAGCCCGGTCCCCTACAAAATACAGAAAACCGGATCTAAACCTAGGTGCGGCCTCGGGAAAAAGGCGGGTAACTTCATCATGGCCGTAAACTCTTAAATACCGTGGTACAAGTTCTCCAAGGGTCTGCTCCTTAAAAAGAACACCGTTCACCCCCTGGGCCTTAAAACGTTCCAAGACCTCTTCTTCCTCAAGGCCTGTCCACCAAGAAAGCTTAGCTATATCCTGGTAATTAACCGCCAGTACAACCGACCGGTTGGCCCTTTCCATCTTTACCCTTTCTACCGCTATCTTTAAGCTTGCGGCTACACCGAGGGCCAGAAACAAAAAAAGCAAAATCCTGCTACCCCTTCTCACACTCTCTTCCCCTTACGCGTTCTGTTTCCCACTTGATTATAGGCTGGAGCCGGTAACCCGTCAACGGGTTTTTGCACCTGAGCTATCCCCAGTTTCACTGGTAAGGCTAGTTGAACTTTGCTCGCCCCAACGACTTTCATGGATAGACTTTGAATCAGCTATCACTTAGGCTTAATCCTTCGCTTTCAAGCTAGGCCGGACTTTCGCCAGCGAAAACTGGGGATACGCCAGGTTTTTGCACTTGACAACCTCCTGAGTCAAGAATTATAAATGATTTTAGCGATCACTTACGCGGAGGTGAGGGGCAGTGCCGATTTACGAGTACAAATGTGATAAGTGCGGGACCTTTGAAACAGAGCAGCGCATTACCGAACCACCCCTGGCAACCTGCCCTACCTGCGGTGGTCCGGTCAAACGGTTAATAACCGGAAAAATAAGCGTGATCTATAAAGGTTCCGGTTTCCATACCACCGATTACCGCAGCAAAGAATATAAAGAAAAGGCCAAAGCAGAAAGCGAAAGCAAGGGCGACGCCAAGGCAGCAAGTTAAGGCGTCGCCTTTTAAGTTTGAAGCACCTCGCCCAAAATCTTAATCAATGAAAAGAAACTTTCAATGAAAGGAAAGTATAAGCAGAATAAGAATCAAAAACAGTATATAAGGTTCACGAACGTAAAATTTACTGTCCGTCCACATATTTTGGCTCTGCAGGCCTTCATTTTCCGTACCTTCGTCTGCCGCACCCTCATTAACCTGCGCCGACTTCCTCTCCTCCCTGAGGGATAAAAAACCGCTTTGGACCTTCTGCGCCTTCTCTGTGCTTAAAAGTTCCAACAAGTCTTCAGCCAGTTCTATATATTGTAGCATCGTATACCCTACATAAGGCTTCAGGCTCCGGATGAGATTTAAGAAACTAGGGTGTACTAGCTCGCCGGGCATTTTCCCACCCCTTTAACCCTTAAACGTACCTTTGTTTTCAAAATATGTAAGGAGGCAGGGGTTGGTGCAGAAAAAACCCTTCTTCGCATATATTGTGTATTAAAAGGAGAACAGGGGTAGCTCCAAAGGGAGGGGAAGACTCTGGAGAATACAGATTTAACCGGGTTATTGCAACTCCTTAACCCCAAAGAACTGCAAAACTTAAGCGTACCGGAACTTGCGGGGTTGTTGGGGCTTATCGATCTTCTGGGAATAATCATACTCCTGCATGGAGGAAGTGCCGCACAAAGCAAGGGAAGCCAGGTCCTAAAGCAGGCTCTAAAAACAGTACTAGAGGGTGCGGAAGGAAAGGAGATAGGTTTTAACCCTGCCGAACTGGCTACAAGCCTGGGGAAAAACCCCGCATTGCTCAATACTTTATTTAACCTTCTTTTGAGTTCTAAAGAAACTAAACCCAAGGAAAAGCCGGAGGAAAAATCAGGGGAGGAGACTCAGCGTGCGACCGGGCGTGGACGCTAAAACGCCCGGTCTTTTTATACTTGTCTTTTTAAGGATAAAAGCCCTCCCTTCCAGCCACACTATAAAAGCAGCAAGGAATAGGGATTAAAGGGAGGGCTTAAAAACATGCTAAAGCGGTGGAGGTATATTTTGACCCTTGGATTGGCCGTACTGCTTATAATAGGTGCTCTATGGGCCGGAGGCCAAATACCGGGAAAGCGTACCCAGCCTACCCAGGCAGGAGTGCCCACAGCGACCAGCGACGAAATAAATTTACTGGCCCGCCTTATAGCTGCAGAGGCCATGGGTGAACCTTATGAAGGGCAGGTGGCGGTCGGAGCTGTAGTCTTAAACCGCGTGCGCTCTCCCCTTTTCCCTCCTACCATAAGCGGAGTAATTTATGAACCTTGGGCCTTCGAAAGCGTCCATAACGGCCTGATCTGGCAGGTCACTGACCTCACTACGGCCACCAGCGCGGCTATAGATGCCCTGAACGGCTGGGATCCCACTTATGGTGCCCTTTTCTTCTGGAATCCGGCCAAGCCAGTAAGCCCTTGGGTTTGGACCCGGACCATTATAACCCAAATTGGCAACCACATTTTCGCCCGGTAAACGAAAAAGGGGGGCCTAAGTACATGAAATACAGAAAATGGACATCCTGGGTTCTGTTGTTGTCGCTTCTTGCAGCTATAAGCTGGGGATTATGGGAAAGAGCTAACCGCATGGCCTTAGTACATGCGGTAGAAGGGTCGGGCCAGCGCGACTTTTACAATCTCTTAAGCCAGGTCGAGCAGAGCGAAGTAAGCCTGGGTAAAGCCCTGGTCTCAAGCTCCCAAGCTCAAACGGCTGCCCTCCTTACGCAGGCCTCCAACCAGGCAGCCGGCGCCCAAAGCTCTATAAGCCAGTTGCCCACCCCGGGTATAAACCTGGTAGGTACCAGAAAATTTCTGGCCCAGACGGCCGACTATTGCCAATACCTCGCCCAAAAAGTGGCTCGAGGCCAGTCCCTTTCCCAGGAAGAAATCCAAAATTTGAGCCGCCTGCGTCAGGAGATGGGGAAACTGGCGGCCGATTTACACAGCATAGAAGGCCAGGTGGCTACCCGAGCTATAAGGTGGAGTAGCTTTTATTCTCTCCACATGCCTTCCCTCCCTCGCACCATAGCCTGGCTGAGCGCAAGGCCGGTGCAATCTACTCCTCATCCTTTAGAGGGGTTCGTTAACACGGACCGACACCTGCAAAGTTTGCCCAGCCTAAATTATGACGGTCCCTTCTCCGACCATCTGGAAAAAGCCCGGCCTTGGGGCTTGGTCGCCACCCCTGTTGACCAACCCACAGCTGAAAAAAATGCTTTAAAATTTGCCAACGATGCCAGCGGAACAACTTACCGCATAACCGGCGTAAACCCGGTCAACGGCCGCATCCCATGTTTTGGTATATCCTTGGTGGACGAAAAAAAGCCGGATAGGCAGGCCCGCATAGATGTGAGCAGGCAGGGAGGGCATATCATCTCCTTCTTAAATCCCCGAACTGTAGGCGCACCTGCTATAGACGTTAAAGCTGCCCAGGAGCGGGCCACGGCCTTCCTAAAGTCCCAGGGCTTCCCTGATATGGTGCCCACTTACACCATAACCCAAGGCTCCACCCAGATCTTCACCTTTGCAGCCAAGCAGAAGGATATCATCCTGTACCCGGATCAGGTTAAGGTGAAAGTAGCCTTAGATAACGGGGAAATAGTCGGGTTTGATGCCACACCCTTCTTTATGGCCCACCATGACCGGGACCTCCCAGCACCCCGGCTAACTGCAAAGGAGGTTACGGCCAAGGTGAAGCCTCATCTTAAGGTAGAAGGCGTCCGCTTGGCCCTTATTCCCACCGGAGGTGGACGGGAGGTCCTGACCTACGAAGTCTCTACTAAGCTCGACGCAGAACGGTACTTGATCTACTTTAATGCTTTAACCGGCGAAGAAGAAAAGATAATGAAAATAATCGATGTGCCCGGGGGCCAGCTCACCATGTAAAAAATCCGCCCGTATAAAAAGCCGCCAGATTTCAAAATTCAACCTGGAGGGTCTCCAGCACATTACTAATCCGATTGCTTACTGACGTTTTATCGGAGCCGGCAAAGAGCAATCCCACCGCATAATTTTCTTTGTCCAGGACCAGGGAACCGCTGTCCCCGGGCTTAGCCAGGGGGCCGGTGATGAACTGGTCCTCAAAAATACCTTTTAGCCCTTCATCTAGAAAAACTCTAACTGTAGCCTGGATTACCTGGACCTTGGAACGGGTGACGCCGCTAGAACGGCCGCTCTTTACCACTTCCATCCCTACCTGGGGCTCCCTCACTCCCCGGACAAGCCCCAGTTCTAAAATTTCTGGAACAACAGCCCCCTGCTTTACGGGGCGGGCCACCGCAGCATCCACCCTGTTAGGTGTGGCCCTTAATTTTTGGAATGTTAAGCGGTAGTCCGTCCTCCATAACTGAAGAAAGGCATTCAATATCCGTTCCAGCCGCAGGGCCTTATCGCAGGTTACTTCCTCCACCTCCGGATAAAGGGGGATAAAGCGCTCAAGATAGCCTATTACATGATTATCTCTATTACCTCCATCGTAAGGGCCGGGCTGGAGTATAGGGTCTCCTATGGCCGCCCGCCCGTCGTGCCCGTTGGTAATATTGGCCAGAACGTGATTGTTAGACAAAATCAGAGGTTCCTGGGTTTGGCGGTCCTTTACCACGGCGCCGAGGGTTCCGGCTGTGATCCGGTAGTGGCCGATGCTCATGCCCGGCTGGGCCGGCCGCTGGTAATCGGTCCTCCCCAAAAGGCGAAGCTCTCCCACTTCTAACACGTCTGTCTCTGCCTTCCCCAGCACTCTGGGTATCCTCTCTCCCCTTTTAAGGGAAGAAAGGGGGAGCTTTTCCTTGACCAGCACCACCAAGGCAGGCCGCCGGGTATCCTGCCCGCGCACCAATTTATTACCTATACCGACTCCAACCACCCCGGGAAACTCCATCAATTCCTGGCGGTAACGGTCGAAGGCTTTCTCTACTTGATACATAAAGCGAACACTCCCACCAGCCGAGTAAGCTTTACTTTATGGATATGCGTGCCCGGTCCGGTTGGCTACAGCCTAATTGGCCACGGGGAGAGGGACAGGGAATCCCGGTCGTTAAGTGGTTACAAGGTGAAAAAAATAGTATACTAGATGAAAGAATCGAACTACAAAATTTAGCCTGCGGGAGAGCTGCCATGAGAAAGGTGATATACCTAGATAACAGTGCCACCACCATGGTTCTTCCGGAAGTTGCCGAAGCCGTCCGCGAGGCCATGGAAAAAACTTACGGCAACCCTTCTTCCCTGCACAGTATGGGGGTAGAGGCAGAACGGATACTGCGAAATGCCCGGGAAGAGGTGGCAAAACTTCTGGGGGCCCAGCCGGAGGAGGTTTACTTCACCTCCGGCGGTACGGAAGCCAACAATTGGGCTTTAAGGGGGCTGGCCCACGCTTTAAAGCGCCGGGGGCGACACATTATTACCACGGCCATAGAGCACGCTTCCGTGCTCGAGGCCTGCCGCCGTCTCGAAGAGGAAGGTTTTAGCGTGACCTACTTACCTGTGGATAAACAGGGGATTGTCCGCCTAGAATCTTTAGAGCGGTCTTTGCGGGAAGATACTATTTTGGTGAGCGTAATGAGCGTAAACAACGAGGTTGGCAGCCTTCAGCCCCTGGAGGAAATAGCAAAAATAGTGGCCTCCCGGAGCCCTGCCCTGTTTCACGTAGACCATGTTCAAGGATACGGCAAGATTCCCCTGCCTCTAAAAAAGTTAAGGTTGGCCGCTGTGTCTTTAAGCGCCCACAAAATCCACGGCCCCAAGGGAGTAGGAGCCTTGTACTTGCGCCAGGGAGTGCGTATCGAACCCTTCCTTGTGGGAGGAGACCAGGAGAGGAATTTAAGGGCAGGAACCGAAAACGTGCCGGGCATAGCAGGTTTTGGCGTGGCCGCCACCCTAGCCAGGAAGAATTTACCTGATAGCGTCCAGAGGATGGCGCAGCTAAAGATAAGGCTTGCCGAAGGGTTGCTGGAGGGTATCCCCGGAGCCCATTTAAACGGGCCGGAACCCCGGGCCGGAGCACCCCATATACTTAACATTTCTTTTCCCGGAGTTAAAGCGGAAGTCTTGGTCCACATGCTGGAAGAAAAGGGTATTTACGTGTCCACAAGTTCGGCCTGCCATTCCCGCAGGCAGGAAGCAAGCCATGTACTTAAAGCCCTGGGCTTGCCTTCAAGTCATTTGGAAGGGGCCATACGCATAAGCCTCTCCAGGCTTACCACGGAGGAAGAGATAGAAGAAGCCATCCGCACTATCAAGGAGTGTGTAGAAGAGCTGCGCAGGCTTTAGATTCCCTGGAGGGGTTGAAAGCCGCCAGCCCCTGGCTTTAGCTGCTTAAAGAAGTGCGAGGAAAAATAAGAAAGGGGACATAAAGGGTGTACACTGCGGTCCTGGTCCGGTACGGTGAGATAAGCCTAAAAGGTAAAAACCGCGGGGACTTTGAAAAATGCCTCCTTAATAACATCCGTCAAGCTCTGTCCGGTCTTCCTTCTTGCCGTATCGAACATACCTTTGGTCGCATATTCGTAAAATTTGACGGGGACGCCGAAGAGGTAGTAGAAAGGCTTACACGTGTCTTCGGTATAGTTTCCTTAAGCCCTGTAATAGAGACGCCCCTTGACATTGGGGCTTTCCGGGAAAAGGCCCTCTATCTCCTTAGAAACACCCCCGGCCGTACCTTTAAAGTCGAAACGAGGAGATCTAATAAAGGCTTTCCTTACCAGTCCCCGGAGGTAAACCGCCTGGTGGGAGGCTACCTTCTGGCGAACACGGGCCAGCCCGTAGACGTTCATAATCCGGACCGGGTGATACATATAGAAATACGGGATGAAGCGGCCTACCTGTATTCCCAGGTCATCCCGGGACCGGGAGGGCTTCCCGTGGGCATCACAGGCCGGGGAGTCCTTCTCATCTCAGGAGGCCTGGATAGCCCGGTGGCCGGCTGGCTGGGCCTAAAAAGGGGGCTAAAAATTTCAGGCCTTCATTTTTATAGCTTCCCCTTCACCAGTGAACGCTCTAAAGAAAAAGTTATCGACCTGTGCCGGGTGCTGGCCCGCTACGGGGGAAGCTTGCGGCTCATCATAGCACCCTTTACGGCTATCCAAAAGGCCATACGTGCCAATTGCCCTGAAGAGTTGTATGTAACCATCATGCGCAGGATGATGTTCCGCATAGCAGAGAAGGTCGCCGAACGCGAAGGGGCTCTGGCCCTCCTTACCGGTGAAAGCCTGGGACAAGTAGCCAGCCAAACCCTAGAAAGTATAGCGGTGATCAATAAAGTCGTAAGCCTCCCCGTGCTCCGTCCCCTTATCTCCTGGGACAAAACCGAGATCATGCAACTTGCCCGCAAAATAGGAACTTATGATATTTCCATTCAGCCCTATGAAGACTGCTGCACCCTCTTCGTACCCCGGCATCCGGCTACCAAGCCCCGCCTAGACAAAGTGGAAGAGGCCGAAGGAAAGCTTAATGTGGAAGAACTTATCAAAGATTGTTTGGACAACCTGGAAGTAATGGAAATCACCCCTTAGCAGGAAAAGAGGTTTCTTTATGCGCGTAATCCTTGCCACCCTCAACGCCAAATATATTCATTCTTCCCTGGCCCTTCGCTACTTGTGGGCTGTAGGCCGTTCTTACCCTATAGAGCAAGAGCTCCTAGAATTTACCATTAATGACCTTCCTACCAGCATAGCCGCAGAAATATACCGCCGCCACCCGGAGGTAGTGGCTTTCTCCTGCTATATATGGAACATCAAACCCAGCCTGGAGGTGGCGGCCATCTTAAAAAAAGTGCGGCCGGAGATACTTATAGTATTCGGAGGGCCGGAGGTGTCCTTTGAAAGCGAAGCCTTCCTTAAAGCTAATCCCCAGGTAGATCTCATTATCCGTGGGGAAGGAGAACTCGCTTGGGCCCGATTTCTTTCTGCTCTATTGGAAGAAGCATCGCCTCGGTACCCTGTTACGGGCCTAACTAAGTGGGGCCCCCCTTCCCTTTTAACTTCTTTACCTGGCCTCGTTTACCGGAAAGGAACAGAAATATTTTCTAACGGGTGGGCACCAGAAGTGGAAGA
>NZ_JAKKUR010000028.1 GCF_021890735.1 Thermanaeromonas sp. | reverse complement strand
CTTTTTTCTCTCACTTTTTCGCCCTTTCTCTGCTTTAAAACTGGGGATCCCTCAGGGTGATTTCCTTTCTACTTCGTGCCCGCCGAATTCATGCCTTAAAGCAGCTACAATTTTACCAGCAAAGCTCTCCTCTTGTTCCGAACGGAAACGCACCATCAAGGCTGAATAGATCACTGGTACCGGAATCCCTAAGCGCAAAGCCTCTTCGACCGTCCACAGACCTTCTCCTGAATGGTGAATAACGTCCTTGATATCCTTAAAATCGCCGCCTTTGGCCAAGGCCCTCTCAGTCAAATCCATAAGCCAGCCCCGGATAACTGAGCCGTGCCGCCATACCCGGGCTATAGCAGCGAGATCCAGCTTAAAAGGCCCTTTAGCCAAGATCTCCATGCCCTCTCCTATGGCCTGCATCATTCCGTACTCTATCCCGTTGTGAACCATCTTAACAAAATGGCCGCTACCGCAAGGTCCTACGTGAAGATAACCGCCCGGGGTGCTTATATCCTTCAACAACAGTTCGAGATACCGGAATACTTCCTCGTCCGCCCCTACCATAGCACATATCCCCCAGCGGGCACCCTCTATGCCGCCGCTGGTACCCACATCGGCAAACCGTAGACCCTGGGCTTTTAAAGCTTCATAACGTCGCAAGGTATCGCGGTAGTAGGAATTGCCTCCATCTACAATAATGTCTCCCTTGGAGAGTAGCGGCACTAGCTGATTGATGACCATATCTACTGTTTCTCCTGCCGGAACCATAAGCCATATCAGCCGGGGAGGAATGAGCTTCTCCACCAGCTCCTTAAGACTATAAACTCCCTTTATACCTTCTCCCTTAGCCCGGTCTACCGTCTCTTTAGTCCGGGCATAACCTATCACTTCATGGCCATGGTCGCGCATATTAAGTGCTAAATTTAGCCCCATTCTGCCTAAACCTATTAAGCCGACCTGCACGTTTCAAGCCCCTCCTTTTCTTGGCCACTGCATGCTTACCCCCTCCGTTCCCTGATCTCTTCCACCACCCTGGCTATAAACTCGGCCACAGGCACACTTCCGGTATCTCCCTTCCCGCGTTCACGGACAGACACAGTCCCTTCGGCCACTTCCTTATCGCCCACCACTAGCATAAAAGGTATCTTTTCTACTTCAGATGCCCGGATTTTGTAACCGATCTTTTCGTTTCGGTCGTTGACCTCCGCCCGGACGCCGGCCTGAAGCAAGCTATCTCGTACTTTATAGGCGTATTCGTGATGCCGGTCGGCAATGGGCAAAATTCTCACCTGCACTGGAGCCAGCCACACTGGGAATGCGCCGCCGTAATGTTCGATGAGGATGCCAATAAATCTTTCAATGCTCCCGAATACCACCCGGTGGATCATGACCGGACGGTGTTTCTGGCCGTCCTCTCCTATATAGGTGAGGTCGAATTTCTCAGGCATAAGAAAGTCGAGCTGTATGGTCCCGCACTGCCAGGTGCGTCCTAAGGAATCTTTTAGATGGAAATCGATTTTGGGTCCGTAAAAAGCCCCTTCCCCCTCATTTATGGTGTAAGGCATACCCTTGGCTTCCAAGGCCTCGCGCAAAGCTGTAGTAGCCGTCTCCCAAATCTCCAAAGAACCCATGGCATCCTCCGGCCGGGTTGAAAGCTCCACATGGTACGAAAAGCCGAAGAGGCTATAGAACCGGTCTACCAGGTCAATTACACGCTGGATCTCCTCGCTGATCTGGGAAGGTCTTAAGAAAATATGGGCATCGTCTTGGGTGAAGGCCCTTACCCGCATCAGGCCATGGAGGACACCTGATTTTTCGTGACGGTGGACCAGGCCCAGCTCCGCCAAACGTAAAGGAAGGTCGCGGTAGCTGTGCTGCTCGCTCTTATACACCAAAATAGCACCGGGGCAGTTCATGGGCTTAATAGCGTAGTCCTGCTCGTCTATCTTAGTGAAATACATATTCTCTCTATAGTGTTCCCAGTGGCCTGAAGTCTCCCATAAAGAGCGGTTAAGGATAATCGGAGTACGGATCTCCAGATACCCTGCCCGGCGGTGCTCCTCTCTCCAGAACTGCTCCAGTTCATTCCGCAGGATCATCCCCTTGGGAAGGAAGAAAGGAAATCCCGGCCCTTCCTCTTCAAGGCTAAAGATCCTTAGCTCCGCTCCCAAGCGGCGGTGGTCCCTCTTCTTGGCTTCTTCTATCCTCTGTAAGTATTCCTCTAGAAGGGACGCCTTGGGGAAAGCCGTCCCGTAGATACGCTGGAGCATGGGGTTGCTCTCTTTACCCCGCCAATAGGCTCCGGCCAGGGAAGTAAGCTTTATGGCCTTGAGATAGCCAGTAGAAGGGAGATGGGGCCCGGTACATAAGTCCACAAATTCCCCTTGCCGGTAGATGGTAATAGTACTTCCTTCCGGCAGTTCGTGGATAAGTTCAAGCTTATAAGGCTCCCCTAATTTTTGAAAAAGCTCTAGGGCTTCCTCCCGGCTTACTTCCTGCCGCTCAAAGGGATAATCCGCCTGAATAATCCGTTTCATCTCCTCCTCGATGGCTACCAGGTCCTCGGGGGTGAATTTATGTGGGCTGTCGAAATCGTAATAGAATCCTTCTGCGATGGCCGGTCCTATACCCAGCTTGGTGCCAGGAAACAGCCGCTTTACAGCCTGGGCCATCACATGGGCGGCGCTATGCCTGTAGGTAAGCTGTCCCTCTTCCTGCTCAAAGGTGAGAAGTTCCAAGCGGCAGTCCCCAGGAAGGGGCCGCGTGAGATCCCATATTTTATCGTCTACCTTTGCTACCAGTGCTTCCCGGAAAAGGCGCGGAGATAAATCCCGGGCAACTTTTAAAGGAGTAGTTCCGGCAGGGTATTCATGCGATGTACCATCAGGCAATATTACGCGCATCTTCATCCTCCCCTTTAACCCAGCCGAAAAATTAAAGACTCCCGCCCTAAAGGGACGGGAGTCCATCCCGTGGTTCCACCCTTCTTCGGAAGCCACCAACTAATTTTTAGACACCTAGGCCGAGCTTTTCATCGTTAGGTGGCTCCCCTTTATTGCCCGGTAACGGTGGCCACCGGCCGGGCTTACTTTCCTTTCAGCCCGGCAGCTCCGGGGTGGTGAGGCGCCTCTCCTTATCCCAGGGGTGCTTTCAGCCCAGGGCACCCCCTCTCTGAGGGCAGGTAGAAGCCCCCGTGTCCCCTTCCTTGCTTTTATCATCTGGCAGGGTTTAATTTACGTTAATTATAGCTAGGCGAAAGGAAAATTGTCAAGGAGAGCCAGGGCACAGCAAGGGAAGCAACTGCCGCCGCGCCTCTTCCAGGGTCAACGGTATATCTACAGCCACCCCTTTCTGAGCAAGTTCATAAAAAAGTTCTACTAAAAGCGGGGGCTCCAGTCCTGCTTGGCGTAAGACGTCCAGACGGCTAAAGATCTCCCGAGGGGTGCCGTATAGCCGGATCGAACCCTCACTTATAACGTATACCTTATCGGCAATGAGGGGAACGAGGTTAACATCATGGTTAGCCATGATTATAGTGGTACCGAATTCACGATTAAATTTACGTAAAAGTTCTAAGATCTCCTTTTTTGACCGGGGATCCAGCCCATCAAAAGGTTCGTCCAAAATCAAAAGCTCAGGCCGCATGACCATGGCCCCGGCCAGGGCCACCTTCTTTTTCTCCCCCCCACTAAGGTAATGGGGTATCTTATCTTTAAGGTGCCAAATATTTATCTCCTTTAAGACAGTTTCCACCATCTCCTGTACTTCCCGGGGGTTAAGGCCGAAATTTCTGGGAGCCAAAGCCACGTCGTCCCATACTGTAGGCCCTATAATCTGTTCCTCGACATTCTGTAAAACTATACCTACCCGCCTCCGGAGGAAATTAAATTCTTTTACAGGATCAACCCCCAGTACACGGACCTCACCCTCTACGGGTTTTAATAATCCTATAATGTGGTTAAGAAGGGTGGTCTTACCCGAGCCGTTAGGGCCTAATATAAGCACTTTTTCTTTAGCCCTGACCACAAAATCTAGCCCGCACAGTTTAACTTCTGTTTTATCCGGATAAACGTGCCGTAGGCATTTTACTTTAACCACCTTGGTCACAGTATCACCACCCATGCCAGGACCAAGAAACAGGCCAGCAAAGGCCCCAAATCATATCTAGTAGGCTGGTACCACCGGCCGCCGAACCTTAACCCTTCCTGATATCCCCGTAAGACCAGCACCTTATACATGCGTTCGCCAGTCTCCAGCGAACGGACCAGCAGCAATCCCAAGGCCCCGGCGATATTACGCAGGTTGAGGACGAGGTTAGCTGCAGAATAGCCACCTTTCACCTTCAGCGCAGTAAATAAATTCGTTAACTCGTCTAAAAGAATAAAAAACGAACGGTAGGTTATGAAAAGGGCATCGACAATTAAAGGCGGAAAAATTAAACGCAAACAGGCAAAGATGGCTGGCGCGCCGGTGGTAGCTATCAACAAAAGAAGAGCGCTCGCAGCAGTCAATGATTTAACAATGACCAGCGTGACCGGTAACCAGGAACCGCCTATCCTGCTAAAGGCAAAAACGCTTCCGAAAAGGGCAGGAAAAAACAGGAGGTGGCCAAACTTAATCAAAGGTACACCGGCCATGAACAGCAAAGCTAACAAAAAGCTTAAGGTCAACACTAAGGGCAAGGGTTTTCGAGTTACCACTACTACGGAAATCACAACTGCGGCAAAAATAAGCTTAGATAAAGCCGAGGCCTTATGCCAAAAACTATCCCCCCGGAAGGCTAAATAATCAATATCCGCAAGATGCACTCTTGTCACCTCGGTAAGCCTTGTTCATCTTCAATCTGTCCTTCATCTTTCGGTGTACTGATAAGATCGGGTTTAACTTTCAGTAGGTAACTTATCAAAAGACTCGTGACAGCGCTTTCCAGTATTATACCCACTAGGCTGATGGGAAGAATAATCTGGGTAAATCTAACGAGGGAAATCTCTTGGAGAGCTTCCATCTCGTGTTCTTCTTCATGGCTAAAGCCATGGTCGTGGAGTAGCAAGGAGGGCTCAATTTGGGTTAGCCCTACCAGACCTATCATTAACGTCATGGAAACCAAGAGAGTGAGGGCAGTGGCCAGGGCAGCAGCTGCTGTTGGGCGCATGTGCTGGCGCAAAGCCCTAAATAGGTAATAACCCAGCACAACCTCACTACCAACCACGAGAGTATTAAGGCCTACTACTGTAATTCCTCCATGCCCCACCAGCGCAAGAATAAGGTTAACAATGAAACTTGCAATTATGCCTAGCCACGGTCCTAAAAGTATCCCGGCTAGCACGGTAAGATTAAGGTGTACGGGTAGAAACCCTAGAGGAATGCTCATAGCTAGAAGCATAAAGGCACAGATTACACTTAAGCGCGAAAGGCTACTGGTGATCTCTTCCCTTCTCGTTCGTACGATGGCGAGGGCTAGGAGTCCTGCTGTACCGGAAAAACCTAAAGCTAGCCAAATAGGAGGAATAACACCATCGGGGATATGTAAATGGCTCAAGGCTTACCCACCTTCCCGTTAAGCAACTCGCATCCCATGCAATAGCCGTAAGCCTCGAACTGGTGGCCGGTTACACGGAAACGATAGGTCTCGGAGATCTTTTCGTCCAGGTGTACGGGACAGTGCAAAAGATCCACCACCCGACCGCACCTAAGGCAGTAAAGATGATGGTGGTGTTCGCTTCTCGCTTCAAAGCGGGCCGGGCCATCGCCGAAATCAACTTTACCTATTATTTTCTGTTCTGCCAAGAGATTGAGGTTACGATACACTGTAGCCAGATTAAGTTCGGGACAGATGCTCTGGACTCGCTGGTGCACTTCTTCAGCAGTCAAATGTTCTCCGGTACCAGCCAGTACTTCTATAATGGCCTCCCTCTGGCGGGTAAGCCTATACCCCCTTTCGCGGAAGCGCTGTTTAAGATGCTCAACCATTTTTTACCCTCGCTTCAGTTGCAAGTTATTTGCATCTAAGATGTATTATATTACATCTTGTTTTTAAATGCAACTAATTTGCAGGTATACTCAGGATTACTAGCGGGAACTAAGGAGGGCTTGAAGAAGTCCAATGGCTAAACCTAAGATAGCACCCAATAGTTCGATATACCTAAGTTCCTTGGCTGCAACCTTTAGTACCAATTGCTCTACTTGTTCTAGCTGCAGGGCTTTAAGTTTCTCCATTACCATCTTGCCCAAAGAATAGTTATCTGCACGGAGGAGCAATTCCTTTTCTATTTTTTCCAGAAAGTTGGGGACTTCCCGCCGGACCGCCTCCTCTAAGGTATGAGCTATCGCTACTTTCCACCCCAACGGCAGAAAGTTGGGAAGCCGCTCTGCTACGTACTTACAAACTACCTCTCCTATCAAGATGGTTAACTTATCTTCTATACCTTTGTCTTTAAGCTTCTTCACAAGTTCTTCTAAGGGGAGGAGATCGCGGTCTAAAACACCGGCTATCTGAACCGCCAATTCGTCCCGCCTTTTAGGAATCAAGCCCTGCAGGGTCCAAAAGAAAAATCTGTAAGGCCTGCGGGGGCGAAAAAGGAGCCGAATAGCCAAAACATTAGTTATCCAGCCTATAAAAGCGCCTAAAAGAGGAATAAGCACCCATCTACTTAACACAAGCTCACCCCGCCTGATAATAACAAATGGCGGGGAGTAAAACAAGGGGAGTTAGAACTTGCGCAAAATACGGCGGCAGCGGCTGCACCCGCTACAGATTATCACCCGGTCCCCGAACACATTTTTTATAGTGTTAGCGGTACCCCAAGCTTTGCCTTTATCTGTTCCGTGGAGGACCACCTGCCTGGGGGCCAAGGTGATAAGCGCGCTAAGCAACAGGTCTTCATAGTTCAATTCGTTGTCCCCGATGTCCACCATGAATCCTTCCAGGTATTCCTTATCCAGGCTTTTATTCTTACCATCATAGAGTTGAAACCCCCCACCGGGACTCAATACTACATGCACTTTCTCAATTCGGGGTTCCTGTATTTCCAAGAAATACTTAAGCACTCCCACGAATTCATCATACTCTTTTTCCATAATGTATTCATCGACGGCCTCTTCTATGGCCTGCTCTAGTTCTAGCAGATAATCCGGAAGGCGAAACTGGACAAAACCGTCGATGTTTAAGTACGAATTTTCTTCCAGATATTCTCTAACGCGCAAACTTAAGGGTTGGCCCCTCCAGTAATTTGGAGATAATCCCGCCGCACCCTGGTCTAAAATCCTTCTAGCCCGGAGGCAGAGTTCCTGCGCTTGCCCGGGGTCTTCCAGGTCGTACTGTCTATATAAAATGTCCTCTAGCAGGTCTTTCTCTATAACTTCGATAATAAAATAGGCTATACTTGTGGCTAGCTGTTCACGGGCTTTGTTCTTTCGAGGAAGGAAGAGCCGGCAAAAGTTGATCCCTCCGGTCTGCCACCGGTCAAAGGTAAATTGAGCCTTAAGTAGGCTTTCTATTTTATTTAAAAGAAAATCCAGTGGCCTGCTGCTGGCTAGAAGTATCACCATGGCCGGGTTGCACCCCCTTGTGGTGATATTATATGTGTCCCGCCGCCGTTGTATACAGGAGAAAATTTAAAGGCCGGGTGCCCCGGCCTTTTCTTTGCTTTTATCTATAACTCTCGACGCGCATCTGGTAGCAAGCCCGGCAGTAAACAGGTCTGTCTCCCCGTGGCTCAAAGGGTACCTCTGTGACGGCCCCACACCGGCTGCATGTAGTGCGGTACATCTTACGCGGGTAACCTGTACGGCTGTTACGGGCCCGCTGCTGTTTCCTGGCTGCCCGGCAGTCGGGACAACGGGAGGGCTCGTTGGTGAAACCCTTTTCTAAGAAAAATTCTTGCTGACCCGCAGTAAACACGAACTCGGCCCCACAATCCTTACAGGTTAAAACTTTGTCTTTAAACATTTTAAAAACTCCTCCTTATAGGTTTTAAAAGCTCCCTCAAGTAACGGACCCGTGCACCAAACTTAAGGGGGAAGTTAGGGCCGAGCCGTTAACTTTTCAGGGGCTTTAAACAAATTTAAAAGGCAACCCGGGCTTATAGCCCTGAGGTTGCCTTCCTGCGCTGGTGGGCTCGGCAAGGATTGAACTTGCGACCCCCTCCGCGTCAAGGAGGTGCTCTCCCACTGAGCTACGAGCCCACGCCTTGACGATACTTATTATGCCTCAAACCCAGAGCAGAGTCAAGGCTTAAAATGAAGAAGCGAAAATTCTGCCGCGTTATAAGAGCTACGTACAAAAGGAGCTGCGGCCACGTAAAGAAAGCCCATCTTCCGGCCCCTCGTCGCGTAATAATCAAAAACTTCCGGGCGGATGTACTCCTTCACCTCCAGGTGCTGTGGTGAAGGCCGCAAGTACTGTCCTATAGTGAGGATGTCGCAATTTACCTTGCGAAGATCATTCATAACTTGCTCTACTTCTTCCGTCGTTTCCCCCAGGCCGACCATAAGACCCGATTTTGTATAGGTTCCCGGCGCCATTTCCTTGACCTGTTTCAACACTTCTAAACTCCGCTGGTAGCTTGCCCCGGGGCGTACTTCAGGATACAGGCGGGGTACTGTTTCTATATTATGGTTAAAAATATGGGGGCCTGCTTCCAAAACCTTGGCTAAGGCTTCCCCTCTGCCCTGAAAATCGGGCGTAAGCACCTCTATTACCGCGCCCGGCAAATGCTCCCGAATGGACTTTATGGTAGCAGCAAATTGTCCTGCTCCTCCGTCGGGCAGGTCATCCCGGGTAACCGAAGTTATTACCACATGCTTAAGGCCCAGCTTTGCCGCAGCCAAAGCTACCCTGCGCGGTTCATCAGGGTCCGGTGGCTGCGGCCGCCCGCTCTGAACTGCGCAAAAACGGCAGTTGCGCGTGCAAGTGTCACCCAAAATCATAAAGGTAGCCGTCCTGCGGGCAAAACATTCGGCCAGGTTCGGGCATAGTGCGCTTTGGCAAACGGTATTAAGCTTTAGTTCTTCCAGAAGCCGTCTTGTAGCTTCTACATTTAACGAAGCAGGTATCCTCTTGTGCAACCAGGGAGGTAGCCTCCGAGTCAAGCCTTTAATCTCCTTTCCCTTTACGCTTCATTATCATCTTTTCTTTCCACACGGCGGGCAAAGACTAAAAAGCCCGTGTGTCCGACCATGCGGTGCTCAGGACGTACTGCCCTACCTTCTATATACCAGCCCCTAATAAGCACCTCCATAGTCTCCTCTAAAGCGAAAAGATTACTTTCCTGCAGGGCTGTTACAAAAGTATGCACTTGTGTAATAGAAGGAAGGTAACAGGAGATTATTCCTCCCGGAATCAGGGCTCGATGGGCGGTCTCCAAAGCACGCCACGGTTCTGAGACATCCAGGAGTACCCGGTCAAAGCCGGTCTCAACACTGGCCTCATATATATCCCCTAACCTTAATTCTAGAAAAGGCGGTACATAGCCAAAATAGGCCCTAACGTTTTCTTCAGCAAAATCGAGCATATCCTGGCGCACGTCGTAACCCACCACTCTCCCGGTAGGGCCTACCTGCCTTAGCACCGTAAGAAGCAGGGCCCCGCTACCTACTCCGCCTATCAGGACTTGGGCACCAGGGAATACATCGGCCCACAGTAGAATAACACTAGCGTCTTTGGGATAAATTATGCCGCTTTTACGCTTCATGTTCATTATAAAGTCGGAAAGGGTGGGGTAAAAAACGTAAAGTTTCTTGCCTGTAGAAGTTTCTACACGCGTTCCCGGTTCACATCCTATTACTTTATCATGTTCAATGTAACCCCAATGGGTATGTAACCGGGCTCCCGGCACCAACCGTTCTAAGAAAGCGGCCCGGTTATCGGTAAAGATCACCCATTCTCCCTCTTTTAACGGCATTTAAACAAAATCAACCCCCAATCCGGTCCCGTAACTTAGTTTTAAGAGTGAATACTCAGGCCGTGAACTGCCTCGGCCGCCTCCATTATGGCCTCCGCAAGGGTAGGATGGGCGTGAATACATGCGGCCAGCTCTTTAGCTTTAATTCCTTGGTCTACAGCAAGAGTAGCTTCAGCAATTAGTTCCGTAGCGTGGGGGCCCATGATATGGACCCCTAAAACCCTGTCATCGGATGCATCAGCCACTATCTTTACGAATCCATCCGTCTCTCCCATGGCCTGCGCCTTTCCGCTGGCCAGGAAGGCAAACTTACCCACTTTGACCTTAAACCCACGCTTTTCTGCTTCTTCCTGGGTAAGGCCTACAGTGGCAATCTCCGGAGAGGTAAAAATACAACTGGGGACTGCATCATAGTTTACTTTAATCGGGCGCCCAAGTATAGTTTGTACAGCAGCTATCCCCTGAGCCGAGGCTACATGGGCTAGCTGCATCCTACCCGTTACGTCTCCTATGGCGTACACGCCCTCTACATTGGTGCGCAGGTAATCATCTACCATTATTTCCCCTTTGGACCCTAAATTTACGCGTAAATCCTCCAGCCCCAGTTCTCCGGTATTAAACTTCCGACCTATGGAAATTAAAACTTTATCTGCAGTTAGGGTCTCGCCACCGGATAGGGTTACTTTGACTTTTTCTCCTTCCTCTTCTACTGCTGTAACCTGGGCTTGGGTTTTAACCTCTACGCCTGCTTTCTTAAGGAGCATCTGGTAACGCCGGGAGAGCTCGCCATCGACCATTGGTAAGATGGTGGGCAGAAGCTCTACTATGGTTACTTTCACGCCTAAGGTATTAAACAGAGTAGCAAATTCGCATCCTATGACGCCGCCCCCTATAATAATTATGCTGTCGGGTAGGGTGTCCCAGGCCAGAGCTTCAGTGCTAGTTACTACCGTACGACCGTTGTACCCCAGGCCCGGGAGCAAAGCCGGTTCTGATCCGGTGGCAATTATAATGTTTTCCGCTTCTATCTCCTGGACCTCGCCGGAGGGGCTGGTGACCGCTATGCGCCGGGGGCTGACGAGGCGACCCTTGCCCGGGAATAGATCTACTTTATTCTTCTTAAATAAATAACCTATACCCTGGCGTAGTTGTCTGACCACCGTGTCCTTACGGGCTACCAAACGGCCGTAATCAATACGGTATTCCTGAACCTCTATTCCAAAAGATCCCGCCTTCTTTATAGTCTCTATTATGGAGGCACCGGCGAGAAGGGCCTTAGTAGGTATACAACCCCGGTTAAGGCAAGTACCGCCCAAGGCATCCTGCTCAATTACCGCCACCTTGGCCCCTAACTGTGCTGCCCGGATCGCCGCTACGTAACCGCCAGGGCCAGCCCCGACGATAGCTATTTGATACTTCAAGCAAATCCCCTCCCTTGTCTCGCTAAAATATAGCTTGCAGGCGGCTTTAAGATATCTAGAACTTGGTTAAATAATGTTCAATTTCCCAGGGATGCACCCGTGTGGCATAGTCTTCCCATTCAATACGCTTGGCTTCCATAAAGCGTTCGTAGATGTGGGGACCCAAAGCCTCAATAATTACCGGATCCTTCTCCAGCTCGTCTAAGGCCTCCTTTAAGCTTGTGGGCAGGGTTTCAATCCCCAATTTTTTACGTTCTTGTTCGGTCATACGGTATATATTGCCATTGACCGGCGGAGGAGGGGCTATCTTCTTTTTAATCCCATCCAGGCCGGCTTTAAGGATCACAGCTATGGCCAGGTAAGGATTGCAGGAAGGGTCGGGATGGCGTACTTCCAGCCGGGTAGATAAACCCCTTTTGGCCGGGATGCGAATGAGAGGGCTTCTATTCTTGGGCGACCAGGCGATGTATACGGGTGCTTCAAAGCCGGAAACCAGCCGTTTGTACGAATTTACCGTTGGGTTCGTAATGGCCGCCATACCCTTGGCGTGGGCCATAAGGCCTCCCAAGAAGTAATAGGCAACTTCGCTTAAGCCCAACTCATCATTAGGATCATAAAAGGCATTTTGGTCTCCCCGGAAGAGGGAAATATTGCAGTGCATCCCCGAGCCGGCAATACCGTAGATGGGCTTGGGCATGAAAGTAGCATGAAGGCCGTGGAGTTGAGCAATGGTCCT
Source organism: Thermanaeromonas sp. (assembly GCF_021890735.1). Lineage (GTDB taxonomy): Bacteria > Bacillota > DSM-521 > Neomoorellales > Neomoorellaceae > Thermanaeromonas. The sequence goes on along the minus strand of NZ_JAKKUR010000028.1, from coordinate 6,352 downwards.
GACCACGAACCTAAAAGTAACAATATTATCCGCTGTCTTCAGGGCGTCCGCGTATTTAAAGTCTATCTCGTGTTGCCCGGGTGCTACTTCATGGTGCGAGGCCTCAATCTCAAATCCCATCTTCTCCAGCGTCAATATCATATCCCTGCGGGCATCTTCTCCCAGGTCCACCGGGCTTAAATCAAAATAGCCGCCCCGGTCGTGGGTCTCCAAGGTGGGGCGTCCGTGGGCATCAGTGTGGAATAGAAAGAATTCGGCTTCTGGACCCACATTCATAGTGAAACCCATGGCTTGAGCTTCAGCTATAACTCTTTTTAAAGTATTCCGCGGGCATCCGATAAAAGGAGTCCCATCGGCGTTATATACATCACATATGAGGCGTGCCACTGTACCCTCGTGGGGTCGCCACGGGAAAACTACAAAAGTGGAGGGATCGGGTTTTAGATACATATCAGACTCTTCGATACGTACAAAACCCTCAATAGAGGACCCATCAAACATTAGCTCGCCGTTTAAAGCCTTGGGGAGCTGGTCCACAGGAATAGCTACATTTTTCAATACCCCGAAAATATCTGTAAACTGTAACCGGACAAATTTTACCCCCAGCTCTTCGGCCTGCCGCAAAATCTTTTCCTTTGTTTCCGCATCCACCATAAATCTCCGGTATCCTCCCCTCAAACTATGAAAGCGCCGGGTAGGCGCCCTCGTTCGCCATGATTATAGCATTACTTTTAAACGGGCTCAATAGTGAACGAATAACGACGGTAAAGTAGTAGTCAAAGACGGTATAAATGTGATCAAAAATAAAACCGTTATTCCGATAAGAAAGGGTATCCATATCTCTCTGGTCAGTTTTTCCAAAGAGAGACCAGAAATAGTGCAGACAGAAAATAACACCGCTCCCACAGGTGGGGTAATGAGGCCTAAAACGAGATTGAATACCACTACAACCCCCAGGTGAACGGGGTCTATTCCCAGTTGACTGGCCAAGGGCGCCAGTACCGGGGTTACTATAGTGAGGGCCGGAGCAGTCTCTAAGGGTATGCCGATGAGTAATAAAGCTATATTTACTAAGACCAGCGTTAACAACGGAGAGCTGGTCACCTGGGCCATGGCTTCAACAATCTTCTGGGGTATCTGTTCGACCGCTATAACCCATGCAAAAGGTTCGGAAAGGCCCAACAACAACATAACCCCTGCTGCCTCCACCCCTGCTATAAGAAGGAGGTGGGGAAGCCGTCTAAAGCTTATCCTCCGGTAAAAGAGGAGATCTATAACCACGGCGTAAACCACGGCAATACCGGCTGCCTCAGTAGGAGTGAAGACGCCTCCTAGGATACCTCCTAATACTATTCCGGGCATAAGAAGGGCAGGTAAGGCTTTCCAAATAGCCTTAACAATTTGGATCGCAGTGGGTCTCTCTTCCCGCGGGTATTTTCTATGCCTGGCTAAGAAGGATATATAAATCATAAGTCCTAAACCCAAAAGTACCCCGGGAACTGCACCCCCAAGGAAAAGGGCGCTGATAGATACATTGGCGATTACTCCATATACTATGAAGGGTATGCTAGGTGGGATTATAGGGCCCATACAGGAAGCTGTGGCCGTTAGCGATGCCGAAACCTCTTCGTCATATCCCGCCTCCTTCATAGCCGGAATCATAATTGACCCTATGGCTACTGCGGTGGCTACAGCCGCCCCAGAAATCGCTGAGAAAATGGCCGCGGCAAGAACAGTGGCCATCCCTAAGCCTCCGCTTACATGGCCCAAAAGGGTCCTGGCAAAGCGTACTAGATCCCGTGTAATACCGCTCTCGTTCATTAAAACCCCGGCCAACATAAAAAGAGGTATCGCAACGAGAGGGAAGGAGGCTAGCCCACCATATGTAGTTTGAACCAGAATAGTAAAGGAAAGGTCTCCCTTCAGTAAAAGGTAGGCCAGAGCCGAACCACCCAGGGCTATGGCTATAGGTATACCCAAGCACATCAGTGCTGCGAATATAGCTATGAACACGTAGGCCATACATGGTTGCCTCCTTATGCCTTTCTACCTACACGTTGTCCTGCAAATAAAGACCTCAGCATCTCCTCCAAAGTCACTGTGAACATCATGGCACATCCTACAGGTATGGCGGCATACGGAATGGCCATAGGTATGCGCATGGCCGGCGAAACTTGGTAGAGGTTATAAAGGGCCTGGTCCGTGCCATAGAAGACCATAACCCCTAAAAAGACCAGCATAATGGCAAATCCCAGTAATCTCACTATACTGGCCATGGGGCCGGGTAGTTTTTCTAGAAAAAAGGCGATACCTATCTGGTACCCCTTTTTAAGGCCTATAACTGCTCCGAGCATGGAAACCCATACCAGCGCAAAGGTTGTTAGCTCTGCCGACCATGGGGGCATATTACCGAGGACATGCCGCCCTAAAACCTCGTAAGGGATTACTATGGCCAGGATAGCCATCCCTACCACAACTCCAGCTTCAGCAAGCTTAAGAAAGAAGCGGTTGACCAAGGTTATAATACCCATCAAAAGTGCCTCCTTGAACTTCTTCCATTTAGAAAACCCGGCACCCGGTCAGTTACTGTTCCTTAAAAACCAACCGGTCCGCCGGGTGGTGTATAACTCTATCAGTATAACTCTATCAGCAGCATTACTTCACGTTCATAATACTTTCTATCTTGTCTTTCCCGAACTGCTTCGCAAATTCATCAAAGGCAGGTTGCATGGCTTTTTGCCACAACGCCTTATCTATATTGCGTTCAATCTGCATCCCCTTAGCTTCCAGTTCAGAAAGTATTTTTTGCTCGTTATCCCTGCCCAGTTTTCGCTGCCACGGGGCCAGCTCTTGCGCTGTTTTTAGTAACAGCTCCTGATCTTCTTTAGAAAGGCTCTGCCATGTCTTAAGGCTCATAATTATAGGCGCTGGCGAATACACATGTTGGGTCATAGCCAGATATTTCTGCACTTCGTATAGCTTAGAGTCCAAAATTACAGGGAGTGGGTTCTCCTGGCCATCCACCACCCTTTGTTGTAAAGCACCGTAGACCTCCGCCCAAGGCATCGGGGTCGGATTGACCCCCAGGGCCTTCCAGGCCGTTATATGGACGGGATTCTCCATGGTGCGAATCTTTAAACCTTTAGCATCTTCGGGAGTTCTTACGGGCCGCTTGGAATTGGTCAGATTGCGAAAACCGTTCTCCCAGAAGGCTAAGCCTTTTAAGTTGGCCTTCTCCAGATCATCCAAAAGCTGCCTGCCGATAGGACCATCTAAAACCTTATCCACATGCTCATAATCTCTAAAGAGGAAAGGTATATCGACTATCAGCATGGAGGGACTAAACCCTCCAATAGGGCCTGTCGAGCCCACATAGATGTCGATAGTTCCTTGCTGGAGGGCTTCCAGCAGCTCCCGTTCACCTTTACCTAGCTGACCATCAGGATAAACCGTTATCTGGATGCGGCCGCTAGTACGCTCCTTGATAAGTTCGGCGAACCTTTGGGCACCCTGGCTGTACATATGGCTCATCGGAGTCATGGTAGCAGCCTTAAGCTGTATTTTGGTTGCCGCTTTATCAGGAGTGCCACCCTGCTGGGGCTGGTTTTGCCTCTGTGCGCTTTCACAGGCAGAAAGTAAAATTACTAGAACTGCGAGAGCCACGATGGCAACGAACTTCTTCACGTGTTAAAGCCTCCCCCTTAAATTTGAGTAAGTAGCTGTAGAATTGCATAAACCTATTCGCTAAGTATCCTTAAAATCCTGCTATCCCTTAATAAACTTGTATCCTTTATCGCAGGTGCTCAAGTATTTGCAGTAGTCTGAAGGCAGGCTCATCAGTAATTTTAATATTTTCGCGTGCTACTTCCCGTAGGCGCTTTATGCGTGCCGTGTATTCTTTGTTAATGACAAATTCTACGGGTAGCCCCTGGCGGGCAAAGAAGGAGGCTAACTGGCTAAACCCCCCGGCTAATCTGCGGGAAACTACCGGTGACCAGAGCATAAAAATACATTGCCGGCCGGGGAAATTGTGAGTCGCAAAACGAAAGGCCCGCCATATTTTGTGCTCTACGCGGGCAAGGGTATCCTGCGTTCCGTTACCGTATACCAAACCCCGCAAGTGGGTAGCCACCTCACAAAGGTATACCTTCTCTCCTCGGGGATCTAAGGCTATAACATCTATTTCGCCCTGTTCCTCTTCTAGATGGCAGTTGTATACTACTATTTTGCAACCTTCCACGTATTTAAAATACGAGCCCACCAGGCTCTCCCCGATATCCAAAAAGACACCCCCATTGCGGCTCAACAACCCTTCAAACTTCTCCGATATGGGAAAGTTTACCCAGCCTGGAGATAATCCATGCAATTTAAAATTCAAACAACGGGCGAGCCTAAGTTAAATCCCACTTAATGGGTAGCAAGCTGGCTTTATAGTCTCTCCCCGGTAGCCCAGGCCGGTTGATATATTGGCCGCTGTTTCTGTTACTAGATCTATAGCCAGCTTAAGCCTTTCTCCTTCTAGCCTGGCCACAGGCCCTGATACGCTTATCGCAGCACAAACTTTACCTGTATGGTCACGGATGGGGGCAGCCACGCAACGGAGGCTGTCCATAATTTCTTCGTTGTCTATGGCATATCCTTGAGCACGTACTTTGGCCAGCTCAGCTTCCAAGGCCCGGGGAGCCGTTATAGTGTTTTTGGTAAAACGTGGAAGACCTTTTTGAGTAATAATTCGCTTTACTTCACTAGGTGGAAGGTGGGCCAGCAACACTTTTCCTACTCCCGTACAGTGGGCTGGTAGGCGCATCCCTACCTGGGATACTATACGAATAGACTGGTGGCTTTCCCTTTTGTCGATATATAGCACCTCTCCTTTATCCAGTACTACCAGGTGGACTGTTTCCCCTAACTCATCCACCAGCTTCTGAATATAGGGGGCCGCTACCGCCCGCACATCCCAGCTATGAGCTACAATGTTTCCTATCTCAAACAGGCGCACCCCTAGCTTATATTTGCCCGTAAAAGGGGATTGTTCTACATACCCGAAACTCTTTAAAGTAGCAAGCAACCCGTGGGCAGTGCTTTTAGCTAAACCTAACTTTTCGGCTATCTCGTGCAAAGCTAGCTCTCCGCGTGCCTCTGCTAGAACGTCTATTATCTTTAAAGCCTTGGCTACCGACCTTATTTGAGAAGGATTTTTTCCCATTTTGAAGGCCTCCTTCACCTTATTCTTTTTGTAAGTCATATCATAATTGTACGCTATAACCGTATGGCATTCGTACGTATTGATAATAAATTCGCTCTTTCCGTTAAGTTTTCCTTTTTTCTGGGCTCTCCAAAGAAAAAACCTAAGCTTATTTGCCCTTTAGTTGACAGAGATGTAACTGCCACGGAGGCCAGCCAATATCACAAACAAAAAAGGGGAAGGAATAAGATTATGCTTCCTTCCCCTTTTTTATTACCGTACCAAACTCTTTTTGTAACTTTACACCTCGATTAATTCCCTAGGATAAGCAGTCAAAATCTCATTTCCTTCTTCCCCGACATAAATTACATCCGTTATCCTGGGACCGCCAATGTCCCGGCGGTAGATGGTGGGTAGTAGCAAGTCCACCACCATGCCTGCTTCAATGGTCTCTGTCCGGCCTTTACCTATAATAGGATAGAATTCTGATTGTCTAAGCCCGACTCCATAACCCACTACATCGAGATAATACTCCTCATACCCTCCCTTTTTTATAACTTCCCTGGCAGCAGCATCTACCTCCCAAGATCTAGCCCCTGGCCTTAATGCGGATATAGCCTTCTCTTGAGCCTCCACTAAAACTCTGTATACTTCTTTCTGGCCCGGAGAAATGTCCCCCACAGCTACAGTCCGGCACATCTTGGCACAGTAGCCCTCATAGGTGGCTCCCAGATGTATGACCACCACTTCCCCAGGTTGAACCTTCTTGTGGCTTGCGCAAGGGTGGGTGAGAAGGGTGCGCTCTCCGGAAACTATCTGGGGCCGGAAGGGAGAGCCTCCTGAGCCGGCCTTTAGCATGGCATACTCTGCTTCGGCTAGAATATCAAGCTCTGTTACCCCCGGCCTTACCGCCTTGATAGCTGCTTCCATGCCGCGGCAGACGGCATTGGCCGCCCGCCGTATCATCTCTACCTCTTCCGGCTCTTTAATGGACCTTACACGGTAAAAGAGAGCTTCAGCGCCTACGAAGTTCTCCTCCGGGAAGGCTTGACGCAAGGCATCGTATACGGCGTAGGGGACAAAATACCGTTCAAATCCTATACGCGGCGCCTTGAACCCATAAGCCTTAATCCTCTCCACAAGTTTACTACCAAGGCTCTCCCGGGG
>NZ_JAKKUR010000006.1 GCF_021890735.1 Thermanaeromonas sp. | reverse complement strand
CCCATTAAGACCCGGTTTGTAAAACGGGTAGGGGTGGGTGGTGTAGCCCATGAAAGCTAAGGAGCTGCGGGAACTTACAGATGAGGAGCTAAAGCGCAAAGTGGAGGACTGGAAACAGGAGCTTTTTAACCTCCGTTTCCAGCAGGCCACGGGCCAGTTGGATAACCCCATGCGGCTTAGAGAGGTAAAACGCAATATTGCACGGGCGAAAACCATTCTGCGAGAAAGGGAATTAAAAGCCCTCAGGGAGGGTCGCAGTTAAGCAATTCGAAGTTACGGGGAGGTTGTACCGTGGAAAGAGGCACACGCAAGACCCGGGTGGGCCGGGTGGTGAGCGATAAAATGGATAAAACAGTGGTGGTAGAAGTCGAGACCGTCAAGCGCCACCCCCTGCTGGGCAAAACCATCCGGCGCACCAAGCGCTTTAAAGCCCACGATGAGAATAATGAATACCGCGTGGGCGATAAGGTTCTGATTATGGAGACCCGTCCCTTGAGTAAAGAAAAAAGGTGGAGGGTTGTACAGCTCCTGGAACGTCCGGAATAACCTCTCCTTGAAGGCTAAACTTTTAGAGAGCCTTTAACGGAAAGGGGGTAGAAGACGGTGATACAGCAGCAATCCATCCTCAAAGTAGGCGATAATACGGGAGCCAAGAAGATCATGTGCATCCGTGTTCTGGGTGGTTCCAAACGCCGCTATGCGTCCGTGGGGGACGTTATAATTGCCTCGGTTAAAGAGGCCGCGCCCGGAGGTGTGGTCAAGAAGGGCGACGTGGTACGGGCCGTAGTAGTTCGTACCGTAAAGCCCATAAGGCGGGAGGATGGGTCCTATATACGTTTTGATGAAAACGCAGCGGTTATCATAAACGAACAGGGCAATCCCAGGGGCACACGTATTTTCGGTCCTGTAGCCCGGGAGCTAAGGGAAAAGGACTTCATGAAGATCATCTCCCTGGCCCCTGAGGTCTTATAAATGTGGCCAGCAAGCGAGGTGCATAAGGTTGACCAGGCCCAAGGTGCACGTAAAAAAGGGCGATACCGTGATGGTCATTACCGGCAAGGACAAAGGTAAAACAGGCAAGGTCATCCGGGTCATCCCTGCTAAGCGCCGGGTAGTAGTAGAAGGGGTTAACATCGTAAAGAAGCACGTGCGACCCAGTCCCCAAAACCAGCAGGGCGGCATCATCGAGATGGAAGCACCCATCGACAGCAGCAATGTGATGCTGGTCTGTACCAAATGCGGGCGTCCGACCCGTATAGCCCGCCGGTTCCTGGAGGACGGGACCAAGGTGCGCGCCTGCAAGAAATGCGGGGAGATTATCGATTAGGTTTAAAAGGAGGGGGTGAGCCCCGTGGAGATGCCTAGACTTAAAGAAAAATATCTTAAGGAAATACGGCCGGCCCTGCAAAAGAAATTCGGGTACCGGAACGTGATGGAGGTACCCAAACTAGAGAAGATCGTCATCAACATGGGGGTGGGAGAGGCCACCCAGAACCCCAAAGCCTTGGATGGCGCGGTAGAGGATCTTATGGCCATAACGGGTCAGAGACCCATTGTAATTAAGGCTAAAAAATCCATATCAGCCTTCAAGCTGCGTAAAGGAATGAAAATCGGCTGCAAGGTTACCTTAAGGGGAGACCGGATGTACGAATTCCTCGACCGTCTTGTGAATGTGGCCCTTCCGCGGGTGCGGGATTTCAAGGGTGTTTCGCCCCATTCCTTTGACGGCCGCGGGAACTACAATTTGGGGATAAAGGAACAGCTAATATTCCCGGAAGTTGATTATGATAAGATAGATCAGGTCCGCGGTATGGATATAAATATAGTTACTACAGCCAAGACAGATGAGGAGGCGCGGGAATTGCTTCGCCTCTTTGGCATGCCCTTTAGAGACAACTAAGGTCAAGGAATTAAAAGGAGGAAAGGTATGGCTAGAAAAGCATTGGTTGTAAGGCAGCAGAAGCCGCCTAAATTTAAGGTCCGGGCGCGCAATCGGTGTCAGCGTTGCGGGCGGCCGCGCGGTTACCTGCGTAAATTTGGCCTGTGCCGGATATGCTTCCGCCAGCTGGCACACAGGGGGGAACTCCCCGGCGTAGTGAAGGCTAGCTGGTAGGGGCCGGGAAGAGAAGGAAGGGGGTAGCTTTACCTATGATGACAGATCCCATCGCGGATTTCCTCACGCGTATCCGCAACGCCAACTTAGCCTACCACGAGAAGGTGGAAGTACCGGCCTCCCGGGTGAAGCGGGCCATCGCCGAGATAATGAAGAACGAAGGTTTCATCAAGGACTACGAATACATTGACGACGGCAAGCAAGGAATCCTAAGGATTTACCTCAAATACGGCCCCAACAAGGAACGGGTTATTACTGGCCTTAAGCGCATAAGCCGCCCGGGGCTAAGGATATACGCCCGGAAAGACCAGCTTCCGCGAGTGCTGGGTGGTTTAGGTATAGCGGTAATATCCACTTCCAAGGGCATCATGACCGACAAGCAAGCTAGGCGGGAAGGCGTAGGCGGCGAGGTCATCTGCTACATCTGGTAGCCTGTAAGGAGGTGAAGAAGGGTTGTCCCGGGTCGGGAAGATGCCGGTTAAAATACCGGCAGGAGTGGAGGTTAAGATCGAAGGGAACACGGTTACTGTTAAGGGACCCCGGGGGGAGCTCACCCGGACCTTCCCGGACCCTATAACCGTAGTGCAAGAGGGAGACGTCTTAAAGGTATTGCGCCCATCGGATGCGAAACCCCATAAGGCCCTGCACGGCCTGTCCCGGGCCTTGCTCAAGAATATGGTAGAAGGTGTAACTAACGGCTTTCAGAAGACCCTCGAGCTGGTAGGGGTGGGCTACCGGGCCTCCAAGCAGGGTAGGAAATTGGTTTTAAACGTTGGCTATTCGCACCCGGTGGAAATCGAGCCACCGCCGGGGCTGGAGATAGAAGTCCCCGCACCTAATAAGATAATTGTGAAAGGGATCGACAAGGAGGCTGTCGGCAACCTGGCGGCCAATATAAGAGCCGTGCGGGAGCCTGAACCCTACAAGGGCAAGGGTATCAAATACGAAGACGAATACATCCGCCGCAAGGTGGGCAAGACAGGGGCTAAGGGTGGCGGAAAAGGAGGCAAGAAGTAATTAGCGGCAGGAAACAGCGCAGACCATGCTATATAAGTTTGCGCGGTACGGATTGTTATACGGCGACAAGATACTTTGTGACTTATGGAGGTAAGCGGGCGATGATAAAGAAACCCACCCGTAAAGAAATGCGGGCACGCAAGCACCTGCGCGTGAGAAAAAAGGTGTTTGGTACGCCTGAACGCCCCCGCCTCTCCGTGTACAGGAGCCTACGTCACATCTACGCCCAGATAATAGACGACGTGGCCGGGCATACCTTGGTGGCGGCATCTACCTTGGATCCGGCTCTAAGAGACCTACCCTCCACCAGCAACAAAGAAGCAGCGCGAAAAGTGGGGGAGCTTTTAGCTAAGAAGGCTCTAGAACGGGGCATAAAAAAGGTCGTTTTTGACCGCGGGGGCAATAAATACCATGGGAGAATCGCTGCTCTGGCTGAAGGCGCACGTGCAGGCGGCCTAGAATTCTAACGATTGAAGAGGAGGGGAAGAATGGCGCGGCCTCGGGTTGACGTTAAAGATAACCAGCTTATAGAGAAAGTGGTCCAGGTACGGCGCGTAGCTAAAGTGGTAAAGGGCGGACGCCGTTTCAATTTTTCCGCCCTTGTAGTAGTGGGAGACGGCCAGGGACGAGTAGGAGCGGCGCTGGGCAAGGCGGCCGAGGTTCCCGATGCCATCCGTAAGGGTGTGGAGAAAGCCAAGAAAAACCTCATCGAAGTACCCTTGGCGGGAACCACCATTCCCCATGAGATCATCGGGGATTTCGGCGCCAGCAAAGTCCTGCTTAAGCCCGCCAGGCCTGGTACCGGAGTTATTGCCGGAGGTGCGGTGCGGGCTGTGCTAGAGGCGGCAGGGATACGGGATATTCTCACTAAATCCCTAGGCTCCAATAATCCCATCAACGTAGTTTGGGCTACAGTAGAAGGGTTAAAGAACCTAAAGAGGCCTGAGAAAGTAGCCCAGCTCCGCGGCAAGCCTTTAAAGGAAATCCTGCATTAAAGAGGGGGACGGTTAGAAGTTGGGCAAGCTCAAAATCACCCTAAAAAGGAGCCTTATAGGAAGGCCTGCTCAGCAACGCCGAACTGCAGAGGCCCTGGGGTTGCGACGGATAGGGCAGCAGGTGATACAGCCCGATAATCCGGCTACGTGGGGCCAGATAGAGAAGCTGTCCCACCTGGTGGAAGTAGAGAAGATTGACGAGGAGGCTTAAGTTAAGGGGGGAAGGATGTGCGGCTACACGAACTGCGTCCGGTGCCCGGCTCGCGGCCCAAGCCTACCCGGGTGGGCCGGGGTATAGGTTCGGGACTGGGAAAGACTTCTGGAAGGGGACATAAAGGACAGAAGGCCCGTTCGGGCGGGGGAGTACGTCCCGGCTTTGAAGGCGGCCAGATGCCCCTTACCCGCCGGGTGCCCAAGCGCGGCTTCACCAACAAGTTCAAACGCAAGCTGGCCGTAGTTAATGTAGGGGATCTCGAGCGTTTTGAAAGCGGGACGGTGGTCACCCCGGAACTTTTACGGGAGGCGGGCTTGGTCAAGAAGGTGCGGGATGGTGTGAAGATCCTGGGGGATGGTGAAATAACCAAACCCCTGGTGGTGCGTGCGCAGGCAGCCAGCCGGCAGGCTATTGCCAAGATCGAGGCTGCAGGCGGCAGGGTTGAGGTGGTTTAGGTGCTCCAAACCTTAAAGAGCGCCTGGAAGCTGGAGGACCTGCGTAAAAGGATAATTTTTACCTTGCTCATGTTTCTAGTATTCCGCCTAGGGGCTCATATACCTGTTCCCGGCGTAGATGCGGAGCTGCTTAAGAAACTTCTAGGGACGGGTACCATTTTCGGGTTTTTCGATGTGATATCGGGTGGCGCCTTTAAGCGTTTTACAGTTTTTGCTATGGGTATTATGCCCTATATTAACGCTTCCATCATCATGCAGCTTCTCACGGTGGCCATTCCTTCCTTGGAGAGGCTGGCCAAGGAGGGGCTGGATGGGCGCAAGAAAATTATCCAGTATACCAGGTACGGTACGGTTATATTAAGTATGATCCAGGCTACAGGCATGTCTGTATTGCTGGGCAGGCAGGGCGCTTATATAAACCCGGGGGTTCTAAACCATGTGGTTACTGTGATAAGTCTTACCGCGGGCACCGTGTTTCTCATGTGGATGGGGGAACTCATTACAGAGAGGGGTATAGGGAACGGTATCTCCCTCCTTATCTTCGCAGGAATTGTGTCCAGGCTTCCGGCCGGTGCAGTCACGTTATACCAGTACATCACCGGTGGGACTACGAATATATTCTCGGCCTTCCTTTTTGGCGTTATCGCCGTGGGAGTTATCGCGGCTGTCGTGGCTATGCAGGAAGGCCAGCGCCGTATACCGGTACAGTATACGAAGAGGGTAGTAGGCCGCCGGGTTTACGGGGGCCAGAGCACCCACATACCCTTGCGGGTGAACCAGGCCGGGGTTATCCCCGTTATCTTCGCCATGTCTATACTCCTTTTCCCGCAGACCTTAGCCTCATGGTTTCCCCAGAACCGGGTGGCCCAGACCATAGTGCACCTCTTCGACCCGCGTTCAGCCCTGTATATGGTGCTGTACGCGCTCCTTATAATTTTCTTTACCTACTTCTATACTGCTGTGACCTTTAACCCCCAGGAAGTGGCGGAAAACATCAAGAAGTATGGCGGGTTTATCCCGGGCCTAAGGCCCGGACGTCCTACCGCGGAATATATCGAGCGGATCCTTGCCCGGGTTACTCTGGCGGGGGCCATTTTCCTGGCTTTCATCGCCCTCTTACCTAACCTGATGATGGCCATCACCGGGATAAACCTTTACTTTGGGGGCACCTCACTTCTTATAGTAGTGGGCGTGGCGCTGGAGACTATGAAGCAACTGGAAGCCCAGCTCTTACTCCGCCACTACCAGGGCTTCCTAAAATAACAGCAGGGGGGAGGGCCGTGCGCCTAGTCCTACTTGGTCCGCCAGGGGCGGGCAAAGGTACTCAAGCTCAGGAAATAAGCCGGCGCCTGGAGATCCCCCATATATCTACCGGGGATATGTTTCGTGCCGCCGTAAGGAGCGGGACCGAACTGGGGCGTAAAGCAAAGGAGTACCTGGAGGCGGGGCTCCTGGTGCCGGACGAGGTAACCATCGGGTTGGTCAAAGACCGGCTCAGTCGGCGGGATTGTGACGGCGGCTTTTTATTAGACGGCTTTCCCCGGACTGTTCCCCAAGCGCAGGCTCTGGACGATTGGCTGGGGGAAAGGGGCCTAAAGCTGGATGCAGTTTTAGATATAGAGGCACCCCGCGAGGTTCTTCTGGTCCGGCTTACCGGTAGGCGCGTATGTTCGAGCTGCGGCGCCACCTACCACGTTGTCTATAACCCGCCCCGGGAGCCCGGGCGGTGTGATGCTTGCGGAGGCGAACTGGTCCAGCGGCAAGATGACCGTGAAGACACCGTACGGGAACGCCTTGAGGTTTATGACCGCCAGACGGCACCCCTTAAAAAATATTACCTGGAACGGGGCGTTCTTCACGAGATCAACGGAAACCAGGAGATCGCCCGGGTGCTCAAGGATATCGGCGCCGTGCTGGGAAGAGAGTGGGTATGATTATCTTAAAAGGCCGGCGGGAAATTGAGCTTATGCGCCGGGCGGGGCGGGTAGTAGCCGAAGTCCTGGCCATCCTAGAGGAGCATATTGCGCCGGGCGTTACGACCCTGGAGCTTGACCGAATTGCGGAGGAGGCCTTGATCCGTAGGGGAGCTATACCGGCCTTCAAAGGATACCGGGGATTCCCGGCCAGCATCTGTGTGGCCGTTAACCAAGAGGTTGTGCACGGCATACCTGGTTTAAAAAGGCTTGTAGAAGGAGATATTATTAGTATTGACATCGGCGCGGTAATAGAGGGATACTATGGCGATGCTGCAGCCACCTTTCCGGTAGGGAGTGTTGACGAAGAAAAGGAGCGGTTGCTTAAGGTCACCCAGGAAGCGTTGTGGCAGGGTATAAAACAGGCCGTAGTCGGAAACCGGCTGTCGGATATATCCCATGCCATCCAGACCCACGTAGAAAGCAACGGTTTCTCAGTGGTGAGGGACTATGTGGGACATGGCATAGGTCAGAATATGCACGAGGACCCGCAGGTACCTAACTTCGGTCCTCCCGGCCGCGGGCCGCGGCTTAGACCGGGCATGACCCTGGCTATCGAGCCCATGGTCAATGCTGGGACCCACGAGGTTATAACCTTACCGGATGGTTGGACCGTGGTCACTGCGGACGGCAAGCCGTCAGCCCATTTCGAGCATACGGTAGCCATAACCGAGGAGGGTCCTTATGTCTTAACCCTCCTCTGAAGCCACTAACCCCGAGGTTCGAGGGGGGAGAAAACCTTTGTCTACAGGGCCGACCTTGCGGGTAGGGCAGCTTGTCTACTCTAGGGCCGGAAGGGACCGTGGGCGTCCTTTTCTGGTGTGGGATATCCCCTCGCCCCGGCGTGTCCTTCTGGTGGACGGTAAGCTGCGGAGGGTGGCTAAACCCAAGCTCAAAAATACCCTCCACGTTCAGCCCGTCAACCGCTGGGCCGAGGACATTGCCGCAAAACGAAGTAAAGGTGAAAACATAAGCGATGCTGAGGTAAGGCGGGCCTTGGCCAAGCTTGTAGGCGAAGAGGGAAACATGTCCTAGAGGGAAGGAGGGGTGCAGTATTTGGCCAAAGAGGATGTAATTGAAGTAGAAGGGACCGTGGTCGAAGCTTTGCCTAATGCCATGTTCAGGGTGGAGCTACCCAACGGCCATAAGGTCCTAGCCCATGTCTCGGGTAAGATACGGATGAACTTTATCCGTATCCTGCCGGGAGACCGGGTTTTGGTGGAGCTATCACCCTACGACCTGACCCGGGGCCGTATAGTTTACCGTTACAAGTAGTTTGTCAAGAACGTCCAGTAGTTATACTGGGAAGGAGTGTACTACTTTGAAAGTAAAGCCCTCTGTTAAGGCCATTTGCGAAAAGTGCAAGATCATAAAGCGCAAAGGCAAGGTTAGGGTGATTTGTGAAAATCCCAAGCATAAACAGAGACAAGGCTAAGACAGGCAGGAGGTATAAAGTCCGATGGCACGTATTGCGGGAGTAGACCTGCCGCGGGATAAAAGGGTAGAAATAGCTTTGACTTATATTTACGGCATAGGCAGGTCCAGGGCCAAGGAGATTTTGGCCCACACAGGCATTAATCCCGATACAAGGGTGCGGGACCTGACGGAAGAAGAAGTGGCCAAAATTCGCGACTTTATCGATAAAAATTATACCGTAGAGGGGGACCTGCGCCGCGAGGTAGCTCTAAATATCAAGAGGCTTATAGAGATAGGCTGCTACCGGGGTCTCAGGCACCGCCGGGGCTTACCGGTGAGGGGTCAAAGGACCAGAACCAATGCCCGTACCAGAAAGGGACCTAGAAAGACGGTCGGCGTGAAGCGTAAGAAGAAGTAAAGGAAGGGGAGGGACCCTAAATGCCGCGGAAGGGAAGCCGTAGTAAGCGGCGGGAGCGCAAGCATATCGAAAGCGGCATCGCCCATATTAAATCGACCTTTAACAACACCATAGTTACCATTACCGATAAAGCGGGTAATACCATAGCTTGGGCCAGCGGCGGCACAGTGGGATTTAAAGGAACCCGTAAGAGTACGCCCTACGCGGCCCAGCTGGCAGCTGAATCGGCGGCCAAGCAAGCTATGGAATACGGTGTGAAGGTTGTAGAGTGTTACGTGAAAGGCCCAGGGGCGGGGCGAGAGGCGGCCATCAGATCCTTACAGGCTGCCGGGCTGGAGGTCAGCGTGATCAAAGACGTAACGCCCATACCCCACAACGGATGCCGCCCCCCCAAACGCCGGAGAGTATAATTAGGAGGTGCTAGTGCCTTTGGCTAGATATACAGGACCGGTTTGCCGCTTGTGCCGCAGAGAGGGCATCAAGCTCTATCTTAAGGGCGAGCGCTGCTACACGGACAAATGTGCCATAGCACGCCGTCCCTATGCACCAGGCCAGCACGGCCGGGAGAGAAGGAAACTTTCCGAATACGGGCTAAGACTTAGGGAAAAGCAGAAGGCGCGCCGAATTTACGGAGTTATGGAACGCCAGTTCCGCCGTTACTTTGAAAGGGCTGCCAAGGAGAAGGGGGTTACCGGCGAAAATCTTCTGCGCTTACTTGAGCGCAGGCTGGACAACGTAGTCTACCGTTTGGGCTTTGCCAGTTCCCGCGCTGAGGCCCGGCAGCTGGTGAGGCACGGGCACTTTACCGTCAATGGCCGTAAAGTAGATATACCTTCCTATCTGGTCGAGCCCGGGGATGAAATAGCGGTCCGGGAGAAAAGCAAGGAATCTCCCAAGTTTCAGGAGCTAGCTGCCCAGGCAGCCCACCGCACCCCTCCGGCCTGGCTGGAAGTAGACGCTGCGAACATGAAGGGGAAGGTTTTGTCCTTGCCCACCCGCGACCAGATAGATGTACCCATCCAAGAGCACCTTATCGTGGAGCTCTATTCCAAGTAATCCCTTCGGGGAAAGGATAGAGCCCGCGAAAAGGAGGATGGCTTATGCTGGGAATGGAACGGCCTAGGCTGGAATGTGTAGAGAAGACCTCCAAATTCGGGCGCTTTGTGATCGAGCCCTTAGAGAGGGGTTACGGGATTACCCTGGGTAATTCCTTGCGCCGGGTGCTCCTTTCTTCTTTGCCTGGAGCGGCTGTAACCTCAGTTAAAATTGAAGGGGTCCTCCATGAGTTTTCTACCATTCCCGGGGTGGTGGAAGATACCACGGATATCATCTTGAACCTAAAAAACCTGGCTCTAAAAATCCACAGCGATGAACCCAAGATATTGCGGATCGAAGCTGAGGGCGAAGGGGAAGTAAAGGCAGGGGATATAATAGCCGACGCTGACGTGGAGATCCTTAACCCCGAGCTCCACATAGCCACCCTGGAGAAGGACGGCCGCCTTTTTATGGAGATAACGGCCCAGAAGGGCCGGGGCTATGTTCCGGCAGAAAAGAACAAGAGGGATGACCACGTCATAGGCGTGATCCCGGTGGATTCCCTTTACTCCCCGGTCCACAAAGTAAACTATATCGTGGAAAATACGCGCGTGGGTCAGGTCACCGACTACGACAGACTCACCTTAGAAGTGTGGACCAACGGGAGCCTTGCGCCTGATGAGGCGGTAAGCACGGCGGCCCAGATCCTGATAGATTACTTTAAGCTATTCGTAGAGCTTGCTGACCGGGTGGCTCCGGAGGTCAATGTTGCTCCTAAAGAAGAAGACAAAAAGGACCGTTTGCTGGATATGACCATTGAAGAACTGGATCTTTCGGTGCGCTCCTATAACTGCCTCAAGAGGGCGGGTATAAACACGGTTGGAGAGCTTATACAAAGGACAGAGGAAGATATGATGAAGGTGCGCAACCTGGGTAAGAAGTCCCTGGAGGAAGTAGTGCAGAAGCTGGCCGAGCTAGGCCTCAAGCTGCGGAGCCCGGACGAATAAATCCGGGGAAGGGGATTAAAAAGGAGGGATAAACATCCATGGGCTATAGGAAGCTGGGGAGAAGGTGCGACCACCGGAAGATGCTTTTGCGCAACATCGTCACTTCCTTCTTGCGGGAAGGACGGCTAACTACTACCGAGCCCCGCGCCAAAGAACTGAGGAGGATCGCCGACGAAATGATCACCCTGGCCAAGAGGGGGGACTTGCACGCCCGGCGCCAGGCCTTGGCCTACCTGCTGGATGAAGACGTAGTTACCAAACTGTTTAAAGAGATCGGGCCGCGCTACGCCGACCGGCAAGGGGGATACACCAGGCTGGTTAAGGTCGGCTACCGCCGGGGAGACGGAGCCCCTCTGGTCATGGTGGAACTAGTCTAAACCTATGCTCTGTTTTAAGGAAGTAAGTTTTTCTTACCCAGGTGCCTCGCGGCCGGCTCTAAGAAAGGTCAGCCTTGCGTTGACCCCCGGTGAGTTTGTGGTGGTCATGGGACCTAACGGCTCGGGAAAGTCCACCCTGACGCGGCTGGGTAACGGGCTTCTGCAGCCCTCAGAAGGCGAGGTCGTGGTGGACGGGCTAAATACGAGGGATCCGCTAGGCCTCCCCCGGGTACGCCAGAAGGTGGGCTTGGTTTTCCAGGATCCTGACAACCAAATGGTAGCGGGCACCGTGGAAGAGGATATAGCCTTCGGGCCAGAAAACCTGGGCCTGCCACCAGATGAAATAAAGCAGCGGGTTGAGGAAGCCCTAGCCACCTTGGGTATCACCGCCCTCCGTAAACGCCCTCCCCACCGGTTATCCGGCGGCCAGAAACAAAAGGTGGCCCTGGCAGGGATCCTGGCTATGAAGCCGCAGTATATTCTCCTTGATGAAGCTACGGCCATGCTGGATCCCCGGTCCCGTGAGGAAGTGTTAGGGCTTCTTAATTTTTTATGCCGGCAGCAGAAAATCGGGATCCTCCTGGTCACCCACCTGCCGGAGGAAGCCTTGATGGCCGACAGGCTAGTTATCCTCTATGAAGGCACTATTTGGAAAGAGGGGGCACCTGAGGAAGTCTTTAGTCGACCGGAGGAGCTTCTTAGGAGGGGACTCGAAGCTCCCCAGACGGTCCTTCTAGCCCAGAGATTGGCCCGGAGGGGACTAAACCTGCCCCACAGAGCCTTAAGACCGGAAGAGCTGGCTCAAGCTCTGTGGGCCCTAGCTCGGAGCGGGCCTTAAGGCGGGGCTACTGGAGTTTCGGCCCCTAAAGGGCCCCTTAAGGAGCATAAAATTATGGAGGTCCTTTTAAAAGGGGTAAACTTTAATTACCAGCTTGGAGGCCAAGAACTGGCTGCCTTAAAGGACATAGACTTGGTCATTCACCCGGGGGAGTTGCTTGCCATTACCGGGGAAGGAGGTTCGGGCAAGTCCACCCTGGCCCAGGTCATAGCTGGGCTCTTAAAGCCTACCGGTGGACAGGTCTACTGGGACGGACAGCCCCTATGGAGCCCCAAGGGCAAGCGCCTCATCACCTGGCAGGGTAAGGTGGGATTAGCCCTTCAGCAGCCTGAAGACCAGCTCTTTGCAGAAACTGTCGGGGAGGACGTAGCCTTCGGCCCTCGGAATTTAGGATTGCCCCCGGAGGAAGTAGAAAAGAGGGTTAAAGAGGCACTCAAGAAAGTAGGGTTGAGTGAGGAAATCTGCGGGTGCTCTCCCTTTATTTTAAGCGGGGGACAGAAAAGGCGGGTAGCCTTGGCGGGCATTTTGGCCCTGGACCCCGATATCCTCATACTGGATGAGCCTACGGCGGGACTGGATCCGGGAGGACGGCGCCAGGTTATTCATATAATACGGGAATTTCACGGGCGACGGGGTAAGACGGTTATCCTTATTTCCCACAACATGGCGGAAGTCTCTGTGCTGGCCCAGAGGATCATCGTCCTGCACAGGGGGCGCATAGTCCTAAGCGGGACACCGGCAGATGTTTTTGTCCGGGGCGGTCAGCTAGAAGAGTGGGGATTGCTTCCACCGCCTCTTACCCGGGTGTTGTTGGAACTCAACCGGAAGGGAGCGGACCTAAACCTCGCCGCCTTTACCCTAAAGGAAGTAGAAGAGGAACTATGGTCCTGGCTTTCCGGCCGAAAAAGGTGTCCTCATCTAGCTTGCGGAGGGGGAGAGAACAGTTTTAGAGCTGGGCCATTACCTGCCTGGAGATAGCTTTCTTCACCGGTTAGATCCCAGGACAAAAATCTTGGGCATCCTCTTTTACGGCATAGGGATTCTAGGCGCACCTGGTCCGGGGGGCACCTACCTTTTAGGAATCCCTAGCCTTGTGGCCGTGGCTGTAAGCGGTCTACCTGCGCGCTTTCTATGGCGCCAGCTTAGACCTCTCATCCTTTTCCTAGTAATAATTCTCATCCTGGAGGCCCTTCTCATTCCGGGAGCCGAGTTAGTCACATTGGGTCCTCTGGTGGTAAGTCGCGAAGGGCTGTACCAGGGCCTTACGGCAGCGGGCAGGGTGCTGTTTCTTCTGGTAGCCGCTTTTCTTCTCACAGCTACCACCTCTCCCCTGGACCTGGCCCGGGGGCTAGAATCGCTGCTTAAGCCGGGGCGCAAACTAAAGCTTCCGGTGGAGGAGTTCTCCTTAATGCTGACCCTGGCCTTGAGATTTGTACCCACCCTGCTGGAAGAAGCCGAGCGCATAAGCAAGGCCCAGGCAGCGAGGGGGTTTACCCTGGAGGGAAGGAACCTACTTAAAAAAGGGATGAGCCTGCTTCCTCTGGTGGTACCTCTTTTCGTAAGCACCTTAAGGAGGGCGGAAGATCTGGCCCAAGCCCTTGAGGCCCGGGGATACCGGCCGGGCTCAGTCCGCACTAGCTTAAAAACGCTAGAGATGCGGTGGCCAGATTATATATTCCTGTTATCCACCCTGCTTTTAGCCACCACGGCTTTTATCTGGCGCTAGCGAGGGGAGGGGCAGTGCGCCATCTTAAGATTACCTTGGCCTATGAGGGTACAGCCTACGCGGGATGGCAAGTCCAGCCGGGCACCCATGGCCCTACCGTCCAGGGGAAGGTCGAAGAGGCCCTGGCGTGTTTAACGGGCGAAAGGATCCGGGTGGTGGCCGCGGGCCGGACAGATGCCGGCGTCCACGCTCGGGGACAGGTTATAAGCTTTTCAACCCGCAGCCGCATACCCGTGGAACGCTGGCCTTGGGCCTTGAATAGCGTGCTGCCGGAGGACATTGTGGCTGTTGAGGCTCTGGAAGTAGGTCCGGATTTTCATGCCCGGTATTCTGCCAAAAGCAAAACTTATCGTTATACCATAGATAACGGGCCCTTCCCCGATGTTTTCCGGCGCAGGTTCGCCTGGCACATCCGCCACCCTCTAGACCTTAAGGCCATGGAAGAGGCAGCCCTTTATTTGGTAGGTAAGCACGACTTTCGTTCCTTTGCGGCCTCCGGCCGGCCTGTTAAAAGTTTTGAAAGGGAAATTATGGACGTAAGCTGGTCAAGGGAAGGCCCCTTCCTTCATTTTGATATTACTGCAGACGGGTTCCTATACAACATGGTCCGTATTATCGTTGGTACTTTGGTCGAGGTAGGGCTGGGGCGTCGCCGGCCCGATGATATGAAAACGATTTTAGCCGGTCGCGAGCGCTCCCTGGCGGGCCCGACCGCGCCGGCTCATGGGCTCTGCCTGATGAGGGTGGATTATTAAATTAAGTTGACTAGCCCCCCGCCTTTACGTAAAATTAAGCTGCAGAACATTTCGAGCCTGGGGTAAGGAAGGAGGGACACAGGGTGACCACCACCTATATGGCCAAACCCCACGAGATCAAGAGAAAATGGTACATCATAGATGCGGCAGGTAAGACCCTAGGTAGGGTTGCTGCTACCGCTGCTTCTATCCTCCGGGGCAAGCACAAGCCCATCTTCACTCCCCATGTGGATACAGGCGATCATGTGATAGTGATCAACGCGGAAAAAGTGAGGCTTACGGGGAAAAAGCTTCTTAAAAAGGAATACATCACCCATTCCGGTTATCCCGGCGGGCTTAAGCGTATAAATTATGCCACCCTGCTCCAAACCCATCCTGAGCGGGCCATCGAGAAAGCCGTGTGGGGAATGCTCCCCCATAACCGTCTGGGAAGGAAAATCTTTAAAAAGCTGCGGGTCTACAGAGGAAGCGTCCATCCCCACGAGGCCCAGAAGCCGGAAATATGGCCCTTAGAAGAGTAAACGCGGGCAGGACAAAGGCGGGCCTTTAAGATAAAAGGCAGGCCCTTAGGGTCCTAAAAAGGCCGGCCATAAACATATATCTAAGAAGGGAAAGGAGGGGAAGGGTTGGCTCAGGTCCAGTTTTACGGCACCGGACGGCGCAAAACCGCGGTGGCCCGGGTGCGCCTCATACCCGGCCAGGGCCGTATCCTAATAAACAATAAACCGCCTGCCGAATACTTCGGCCAGCAGATACTGGCTGACATGATACGTAAACCCCTGGAAGTCACTAATACCGTGGACCGCTTTGACGTCCTAGCTAAGGTAGAAGGAGGGGGAATAACCGGTCAGGCGGGTGCGGTCCGCTTAGGCATAGCGCGGGCCCTGCTCCAGGCCGACGAATCCTTTAGGCCCATCTTGAGGCAGGCCGGCTTCCTTACGCGGGATCCCCGCATGAAGGAGCGGCGCAAGTACGGTCTTAAGAAAGCCCGCAAGGCACCCCAGTTCTCGAAACGCTAAAGAAAAGAGGTGGGGAAGATGCACATCCTTACGGTGGCAAAGCCGCGGCTTCAAGAGACCTGGTCCCGGGGTGGTTGTGGTAACTGTCACGTCTCCTGCCAGTCAGCCTGCAAGACATCTATAACCGTGAGCAACCAGCCCTGTGAAAAGGAGAACAGGTAAGTCCTTAAGATAATAATTCGCTAAACCCCCTTAAATTTATATGGCTCGCAAATTGCCAGACCTTAAAGGTATCGACTGGCAGGCGGACCTTCATTTATTTACCTGTAACGGGCTCCACCTTCTTCTGGATGTAAACAGTGGAGCCCTGCACGTTTTAGATGATGTGGCTAAAGAGGTTTTAAACGAGCTAATGGAAGGCGCTCGAGATTTAAGCCCCTCCGCCGAAGCGCTTAAGGCAACTGGAAGATGGGGAGAGGAGCGGGTTGCCGAGGTACTAGAAGAACTGGCCCGCTGCCAGGAAGAAGGCAGCCTTTTTACCCGGGATTTAGCGGCAGGGTGGTACCGCCCGCCGGAAGCCCTCCTCCAGGGATTGTGCTTACACGTATCCCACGATTGTAATATGCGCTGTCTGTATTGCTTTGCCGGAGGTGGTTCCTTCGGGGGCCAAAAAAATCTAATGCCCCTCTCTGTCGGCAAGGCAGCTATAGATTTCCTCTTGACCGCTTCGGGACCGCGGAGGCGCGTGGAAGTAGACTTTTTTGGGGGCGAACCCCTTTTGAATTTTCCGGTGGTAAGGGAGCTTGTTTTTTACGGCCGCTCTAAAGCTAGGGATTTAGGGAAAGAGATACGCTTCACCCTCACCACCAATGGTCTGGCCTTAAATAAAGAGATAGGCGACTTTTTAAACAGCGAGGGCATAAGCGTAATTTTAAGCCTTGACGGCCGGCCGGAGACAAACGACCGCTACCGGCGGACCAACCGGGGGCAAGGAAGTTATCACAGGGTGCTTCCCCGGATAAAGTATTTTCTCGAAAGGCGGGGCTACCAGGACTACTGGGTGCGGGGTACCTACACCCGGGATAACCTGGACTTTACCGACGATGTGAGGCACCTCGTAGAACTAGGCTTCCGTTTTATTTCCCTAGAGCCCGTGGTGGCACCGCCCGTATACCCCTATGCCTTGCGCATGGAAGATATAAACACCATAAGGGAAGAATACCGCAGGCTGGCCTCCTTTTACCTCGAGGCCCGGTCTAAAGGCAGGGCTTTTGAGTTTTTCCACTTTAATCTGGAGCTTAACGGAGGACCTTGCCTGGCTAAGAGGCTGCACGGTTGCGGTGCAGGAGTCTCCTACCTGGCGGTGAGCCCGGAAGGTGAGCTTTATCCCTGCCACCAGTTGGTAGGTCAGGAAGACTTTCGCCTGGGCCATGTAGAAACGGGTGTCACCAGAAAGGAACTTCAAGAAGAATTCCGCCAGGCCCACGTCTACAATAAGCCCCGGTGTCTTCGTTGTTGGGCCCGCTTTTACTGTAGTGGTGGCTGCCATGCCGCGGCCTTGGCTTCTACGGGAACCCTAAGGGAGCCCGATCCGGTGGCCTGTGCCGTACAAAAAGCCCGCTTGGAAGCAGCACTTTACGTCCTGGCCAGATCCCGGATAAATTTTCTCCCGGAAGCAGGATCTAAAGCCTGCCAAGTCGAATAATCTAAGTTCGGGAAAGATGGGAGCTACCTTTAAAAAGTTCAAAGGAGGTGTGGCATGCCACCGCACGACCCAGAGAAGGACAGGCCTTTTCTATGGAGAAGCTTACTGGCTCCATGTTCAGGGGTTTTCTCGGAAACAGGGCGTATCCTTCAGTGTGCTTTTAGCCGACTGAAAGGGAAGGTCGTCCGGAGACAGCGGCCCGGCTGGCGTATAGACCCTAAGGCTGTGCTAGTTATCGCTAGCATACTTGTGGCCTTAGGATTTTGGCGGCACTTTACGGCCCCCAATGCTTGGGCGGTTATGCTGGCGGGTGAACGGGTAGGTATTGTCGCTACCCGGGAGGAAGCCGAGAAAGCCCTGGAGAGGGTTAGGAGCGCTCTGGAGGCTTCTGGCTACCAGGGGGTAGAGATCGAAGGCCAGGTAGAGTATGTCCCGGTAAGGGTGGAACGGGATGAGATAAATACCGGGGAAGAGCTGGAACGTATTTTAGCCCAGAAGGTGGCCTTCCGGGTTTTGGCCACCGAAATAAGGGTGGACGATAAGCCCGTAACCCTGGTTAGGGATGAGGAAACAGCTCAAAGGGTACTTGAAGAGGTTAAAAAGGCCTATATCCCTGAAGGCGTGGAGATAGAAGAGGTAAAATTTAAAGAGCATATCGACCTGGCCAAGAGGTTGGCTACGCCCGAGGAGGTACTGGCCTTCGAACAGGCCTTATCCGAGCTCTTAGGGGGCACAGGAACGGAAGATTACACGGTAGAAGCGGGGGATTCTCTGTGGAGTATCGCCCAAAAGTACGGCTTGACGGTTGAACAATTGAGGGCTGATAACCCCCAGCTCCAGGGTGAACGCCTGGACATAGGCCAGATACTCAAGGTTCGTACCGCAAGACCCCTAGTCTGTGTAGTGGTGACCTACCGTCAAGAGGTAGTAGAAAGCATCCCCTATACTACGGAAACCCGGTCCAATCCGTCGCTATGGCGGGGAGAGGAGAGGGTAAAACAGGAAGGGGAAGAAGGGCAAAAGAAGGTTATTTACCGGCTGGTAGCGGAAAACGGCCAGGTTGTACACAAGGAAGCCTTACAGAGTGAAGTGATAAAAGAGCCGGTAGCCCGCATCGTAGAAAGGGGAACACGGGTGCAGGTCGCCCTGGCCTCCCGTGGAGGAGGTTCGGGTCGGCTGGCCTGGCCCATTTACGGGCAGATCACTTCAAACTTCGGGTACCGCGGCAGAGAATTTCATACCGGGATAGACATAGCGGCTCCCCACGGCTCTCCGGTAGGAGCGGCAGAAGCGGGCAGAGTAACTTATGTAGGCTATGACGGTGGCTACGGCCGCACGGTGATTGTAGACCACGGGGGAGGTTTGGCTACCCGCTACTCCCACCTTTCGGGCTATAACGTGAAAGTGGGGCAGCAGGTGTCCCGCAGAGAGGTTATAGGTTACGTTGGAGCCACAGGGAGGGCTACGGGTCCTCACCTCCACTTTGAAGTACTGGTAAGCGGTGAACCGCGGAACCCGCTTAATTATCTGCGCTAGTGTAAAAAGCGAGACCGCAAACCCGGTCCGGCTGGACCGGGTTTTTTTGTTTCATCCCGTATACTTTTGCGCCTTCTTGTGCTCGCCCAAGTTATAGCGTATAATTAAACCAGTCAAACTAATAGATAGCATAAAACATAATAAATACGTACCGTCAAAACCTAAAAGTAAAGGGCATTGGCAAATAGGAAAACGCTGAGTTAAGAAGGAGGAAACCTGCCATGACTTACGATCTTATAATCATCGGAGGAGGTCCCGCCGGCCTTACTGCCGGCCTTTACGGCGCAAGGGGCGGGCTTCACACCCTTATCATAGAGAGGGGAGCGCCGGGAGGCCAGGCCGGCCAGACGGACAGGATAGAAAACTACCCCGGTTTTCCGGAAGGGATAAGCGGCCTGGATCTGGCCTTTAAATTTACCGAGCAAGCCCAGAAATATGGAGCCAGGTTAGAGATGGGCACGGTGGAAAAAGTGGACTTCTCGGGAGAAATAAAGCGGGTTTGGACGGGAGAAGGTGAATATACGGGCCGTGCTGTTATCATAGCTACAGGGGCCAGTCCCCGGCCTCTAGACGTGCCCGGGGAGGAGGCTTTGCGCGGGAAGGGGGTATCTTATTGCGCAACTTGCGATGGGGCCTTCTTCCGGGGCAAAAAAGTGGCAGTGGTAGGAGGGGGCGACTCCGCCGTGGAGGAAGCCTTATTCCTTACCCGCTTTGCCGACCAGGTGAGTATAATCCACCGGCGCGATAAGCTCCGGGCTATAAAGGTCTTACAGCAGAGGGCCCAAGAAAACCCTAAAATAAACTTTTACTGGAACACGGTGGTGGAGGCTATACTAGGTGAAAGTAAAGTGGAAGCCTTAAGGCTTAAAAATGTGGCCTCAGGTGATACATGGGAGGAGCCCTTTGACGGCGTTTTTATCTTCATAGGTCTAAAGCCGAACACAGAGTTTTTGGGGAACACGATAGCCCTGGATGAAAACGGGTACATCATTACACGAGAGGACCTATCTACTTCTTCTCCGGGGGTGTTTGCGGCCGGGGATGTACGGTCTAAAGCCTTCCGTCAAGTGACCACAGCCGTGGGCGACGGAGCGGCTGCCGCTATGGCCGCCCAAAAGTACCTGGCCGAGGCCGTTCAATAAGATCCAACGTTCGTCCGCGCATTCCCAGTCTTTTGTGGGGAGGCTCCCCTGGCTTTAAAGTAAGCGATGGAACGCGAGGGCTAGCTTAGCGCCCGAGGGTTTCTCGAGCGAGGGTAAAGTCAAGCAGGCCTGGGAGCATAACTGGGGATAACCCAGGCCACGTAGCACGTAGTACTTGAATCTCAGCCCAAGAGCGGATATAATATTTGCGAGGGATATACCCCTGTGGGGTATAACGATTTAGGTAAAATAAGGAGGAGAAGGTATATGGGTTGCTGCTGCGGGCCGGCCAGCCGGCGGGTGATCTTAAAGATACAGGGAATGAGCTGCGAACATTGCAAAAGAAGTGTAGAGGCAGCCCTTAAGGGGTTGGACGGGGTCGAAAAGGTTGCAGTAGATGTAGGAGGCGGCGAAGCAGTAGTCGACTACTACCCGGCCCGGCTAACTGTAGAGGAATTAAAGAAAGCAGTGGTGGAAGCCGGCTATGAGGTTTCAAGCGTTGTACAGTGATATTTTGCCGGGGGCAGAAAGAGTTAGAGCCCGGGCGTCAAAATGGCCCGGGCTTTTGCCTTCTATTTACAGTGAAAGGCCTGGCCCGGCTATAGTATAATCAGGGAGAAACAGGAGGAGAGCTGGGGGGAGGAACATTGACGCTTTTTGAGCGGGTGGCCTTATACGCTATATGCTTAAGCATATTCTTAAGCATATTTATATTTAGCATTCGGGGACTCCCGCAAATTTACACACCTTTAAACGCCCTAGCCCGGTATTATACCGAATGGCAAACGCGGGATTGGCTGGTCAAGGAAAGTGAGCATTTCCGGGTAAAATATCTTGTTCCGGACGCCGGTATAGCAGATCTGGTGCTAAGTACCGCTGAAGAGCAATACCGTCCGGCCACGGCTTTATTGGGGGTTCGGGATTCTAGGAAAACTCTGATATTAATCTATCCCGACCGCTACAGCCTGGCCAAACCCTTCGGGTGGGCAAATGACGAAGAAGCTATGGGAGTATACTGGGCAGGGGTAATCCGGATCGTCTCACCCCGAGACTGGGTACAATCAAAGGAGGCGTTCGAAGAGATCTTCAAGACCCAGGGTCCGGTGGTTCACGAATTTGCCCATCTTTTGGTGGACAGGCTGGCCAAGGGCAATTACCCGCGGTGGCTGACGGAGGGTATCGCCCAGCAGGTGGAAAAGCAGGTTACAGGGTATGAGCTGCCCGGACCGGAAGCCGGGGAAGTTTCAGCGTGGTATTCCCTGGAGGAGATGGACAAGGGTTTCGATGGTCTTCCCGACCAGTCCTTGGCCTACCGTCAATCTTCGATTATGGTGGGCCGGTTACTGGAAAGAGCTGGTTGGGAGGGGATAAGGCGCCTCCTTGAGCTTTTAGGGTCCGGATGGTCCTTTGAAAAAGCGTTATTTTCAGCGGCCGGAACGCGGCCCGAGGAATTGTTACCGCCGGCCTTGCGTTAAGTGGCAGGGTGCCCTCCTCTTTTTAAACCCCTGCCGGGGGTGTAACTTTTCGAATATAAGAGGATAAACAGGAGCCCTTACGGCAATCCTTTAGGAAGAGAGGAGGGTACCATATGACGGCTGTTTTTAAACAAGGCTCAAATGGGAGGGCGGAGTTAGGCCGGTGGGCAACTCTACTTTTACTTTTGTTCCTTAGTGCTCTCGGTGGGGGCCTGCTGGGAGCGTTGATGGTTCCTCGCTTTTATGCCAAACCCTTACCACCCGGTACAGCGCCGCCCCCCTTACCCCTGGCTCACCCCCCGCACATGGCCGGGGAGCCCTCGCCTGTAGTGGCTGTAGCCAAACAAGTAGGGCCAGCGGTGGTCGGCGTTACTGCCTTGACCGGAAGTAATTTGCTGAACAGGGAATCCGTCCGCCAGGGCTCAGGCATAATTTTCGACGGCGCTAACGGGTATATCGTCACCAACAACCACGTCATCGCCGGTGCCAGCCGCATAACCGTAAGCCTGGACCGGGACCAGGTGTTGCCGGCGGAGGTGGTCGGTAGGGATGTGCGGAGCGACCTGGCCGTGCTCCGGGTCAGAGCCGGTAACCTTCCTACCGCCCGCCTGGGGGATTCCTCGAGTTTACAGGTCGGGGAGACCGTGGTGGCCATCGGTAACCCGCTGGGCCGGGAGTTCGCCCGCTCTGTTACCGTAGGGGTCATAAGCGCCTTAAACCGGGAGATAACAGTGGGAGGCCAAGACGGAAGGCAGATCACTTTAAGGGTTTTGCAGACAGATGCCCCCATCAACCCTGGTAACAGCGGAGGAGCTTTGGTGAACATGCGGGGAGAGGTTATAGGTATAAACAGTGTGAAGATAGCTACCACCGGGGTGGAGGGTATGGGGTTTGCCATCCCCATCAATGACGCGCGTCCCATCCTAGAACAGCTTATCCGGCAGGGATACGTAAGCCGGCCCTTTTTGGGCGTATATAACCTAAAGGAAATTACACCTGAGATGGCGGAGTGGTATAATATACCTGCAGGACTGTTTGTAGGAGGGGTTCTTCCTGATAGCCCGGCGTCCAGGGCCGGCATAAAGGTAGAGGACATCATCACTAAAATAGATGGCCAGCAGGTTCTAACCTATGGCGACCTGGATCGAGCCCTAGTGCACAAAAAACCCGGAGAACAAGTGGCCCTCACGTTATACAGGAGAGCTAAAGGGGAGTTGACAGTAACCGCGATTTTAGGAGAATTGTCTAGGGAGTAGTTTTTAAGAGATAAGAGGAGAGAGGAAGCGGAGGGGCGGGAACGGTGGAGCACCCTGGATAACGCGGGCTTTAGCAAGGACGGGTGCGTGTGATGGAGGTATACCTTATAGCCGTAGGTAAAGTGCGGGAAAAATTCATAGCGGCCGGTATCGAGGAGTACAGCCGGCGTCTAAAGCCATATTTGAAGCTCAAAATAAGGGAAGCTTTAGAGGAAAAGATACCCCATCATCCTTCGCCCGGCCAGGTAGAACGGATTTTGGCTAAAGAAGGGCGCTCCATCCTTGAACTTTTGCCCCCATCCTCGTACGTGGTAGCCATGGACAAAGAGGGCGAGATGCTTTCCTCGGAGGAGCTGGCCAAGTGGCTGGAAGATTTGGCCTTCCGGGGACACAGCCAGATCGCCTTTATAATCGGTGGTACGCTGGGTTTAAGTCCCGAAGTCCTGGCCCGCTCGCACTTTAGGCTGTCCTTTTCTCGCCTCACCTTCCCCCACCAGCTCATGCGGGTACTCCTTCTGGAACAGCTCTACAGGGCCTGCAAAATCCAGCGAGGCGAACCTTATCACTGGTAGGAAAATAGTTTTAGAGGCCTCAAAGGGTTAAACAGGCGTCATTTTTCACCTACATAGATTTGACTTACAGGGCATACTGTGGTATATTGATATTGCAGCTTACGCGGAGGGGTGTCCGAGCGGCTTAAGGAGCCGGACTTGAAATCCGGTGATGCCCGAGCAGGGCACCGTGGGTTCAAATCCCACTCCCTCCGCCAGGGGATACGTGGAGAGATGGCCGAGTAGGTCGAAGGCGGTCGCCTGCTAAGCGATTGTACAGGCTTCAAGGCCTGTACCGCGGGTTCGAATCCCGCTCTCTCCGCCATAAGCTGAAAGCATCCCGAAAGAGGGGATGCTTTCAGCTCTTCTGTCCTTGACGATGATAGGTTTATTTGTTACAATTATACCTGCCAGCCAGAAAACACGTGCGCCCGTAGCTCAATAGGATAGAGTAACTGGCTACGAACCAGGAGGTTGGAGGTTCGAGTCCTCCCGGGCGCGCCACTCCACCCCATGATTACGCGAGTGCGTCCGTAGCTCAGAAGGATAGAGCAGCGGTTTCCTAAACCGCGAGCCGGGGGTTCGAGTCCCCCCGGGCGCACCATGGCTATACACGGGCAGGGAGGAGTAAGTCCGGGCCCGGTGGATCATAACTACTACATGGGATTGGCCCTAGCCGAGGCGAGAAAGGCGCTGGATCGTGGAGAAGTACCGGTAGGTGCCGTGGTTGTACAAGAGGACGGCGAAGTACTGGCCAGCGCCCATAACCGGCGGGAGACAGAGAAGGATCCCACAGCTCATGCTGAAATTTTAGCGTTGCGGCAGGCGGCAAAAAAGCTAAACACGTGGCGCCTGGATAAATCCATTCTGTATGTTACCTTGGAACCCTGTCCCATGTGTGCGGGGGCGCTGGCGCAGGCAAGGGTGAAGCGCCTGGTGTACGGGGCGGCAGATGTACGGGCAGGAGCTGTTGATTCGGTTTTTCATCTGGTGGAGCATCCCAGCCTGGACCACCGGGTAGAGGTGATATCCGGGGTACGGGAAGAGGAGTGCCGGTTGCTCCTCCAAGAGTTTTTCCGGGGATTGCGGAGAGAGGCTGTTTCACGGAGAGATGGCCGAGTGGATAAAGGCGCTCGACTCGAAATCGAGTAGGCGGTTTAAAGGCCGCCTCGTGGGTTCGAATCCCACTCTCTCCGCCAACTATTTTCCTTAGTCTGTTTCAGCGTAGCGGGCATGATGTTGTCATTGTGATTGTGGTAAACAGTAGACAACAGATTTGTATTTCTATACGGTTTGTAACTCTGCGTAAGGGCAGTTACCAGCGCGGAGAGATGGCTGAGCTGGCTGAAGGCACTCGCCTGGAAAGCGAGTAGACGGGTTGAAAGCCTGTCTCGCGGGTTCGAATCCCGCTCTCTCCGCCATTTTTATATATTTTCGCCAGATGGACCGTGCTAGACGGGGAGGTAGCGGTGCCCTGTAACCCGCAATCCGCTATAGCGGGGTCGAATTCCCACTGGCGGGCCTCGCCTGTGGGGCCTGCCCGGTGTTAGGGATGAGGAAGGCCGGGTCCTGCGCGGCGAGAACTCATGAACCCCGTCAGGTCCGGAAGGAAGCAGCGGTAAGTGAGCCATCTCGGGTGCCGCAGGAGAGCCTGGCCGGAGTTACCGGCACCGGTAACGCCCGGAGGCCAGGTTCAACAGTGGGTGCACGGTCTATCTTATTGATGTAGCAAATAAGGGCTTCCGGAAGGTGTGGGGCCCTTTTTCTGTATGTAAGGCGGTGGATAAGGGGATGCCCCAGTATGTGGCTTTATACCGCAAGTGGCGACCCCAGAAGTTCGGGGAGGTAGCGGGTCAAGAACACATTACCTCCACTCTCCGCAATGCCGTGCGTACCGGCCGCTTGGTACATGCCTACCTGTTTTGCGGCCCGCGGGGAACCGGAAAAACGAGTACGGCAAAAATTTTGGCCAAAGCCGCGAACTGCCTGCAACCCCAGGACGGTGAACCCTGCAATCTTTGTCCCAACTGCCGGCGTATAACCGAGGGGTTATCTTTAGATGTCCTCGAGATTGATGCCGCATCCAACCGCGGCATAGACGAGATCAGGCAGCTAAAAGAAGGGGTCCAATTGGGCCCTGTGGAAGGAAGATATAAGGTCTACATAATAGACGAGGTTCACATGCTTACTACCGAGGCGTTTAATGCCCTCTTAAAAACCTTAGAAGAACCGCCCCCTCATGTCATTTTTATTCTGGCTACTACCGAGCCGCGTAAAGTCCTACCCACTATTATTTCACGCTGTCAGCGCTTCGATTTCCAACCCTTAAAGGTAGATACTATACTTAAAAGGTTAGAGGAAGTAGTTGAGGCGAGCGGGGTGGAGGTAGAGCCACGGGCCTTAGAACTTCTGGCCCGCAAGGCAGGAGGCGGATTGCGTGATGCCTTAAGCCTCCTGGACCAGATCCTATCTTCGACCCAGGGGAGGATCACCGCCGAACAGGTAGCCGGCCTCCTGGGAGTGCCTCGGGAGGATGCCTTAAAGGAGCTGGTAAAGGCCCTGCTTGAGGAGGATGCCGGCGGCATCTTACAGGTGGTTGACCGAGTCTTGCGGGAGGGGATAGAGCCGCGAAGTCTTTTAGAGGAACTGCTAGATTGGTGCCGCAACCTCCTTTTATTAGCCCTGGACCCTGCCTTGAAAGAATTGACTAATTTACCCGGCGAGGCAGGGGAGTTAGTCAAAGAACTAGGCCCTGCCCTAGATAGCAGGCGGCTTTTCCGGGTTATAGAAAAGCTTCAAGCGGCAGCGGGAGAATTGAGGTACAGTTTTCAGCCGCGGATATCTTTAGAGATGGCCCTCCTGGGGGTGATAATGGACAGGTCCCCTGAGGGTCTTGAGGATCTTGAAAAAAGAATTGAGAAATTGGAGGCACGCCTGGAACGGTTGGAGAAGGGCTACGAGTCCGGGGTACAGGCGGCTCCTCTGAAACCCCAACTTAAGACATCTGGGGCAAAGCCTTCAAGGAGCGAGACGGAGATCGCGGTAACCTCTGAAACGGCAAAGGATAAGCCTTCTCTTTCTATAGAAGAGGTCAAACGTCTTTGGCCTCAAGTTTTGCAAGCGGCCCGTCAGAGGAGCGTCCAATTACAAGCTTATTTGAAGGGGGGTAGACCTCAGGCACTAGAAGGCTCCCGGCTTATCCTTTCTTTCAGTGCCGCGTTTCACCGGAGCATGCTGGAGCAGCCGGGCCACCGTCAGGCGCTACAGGAGATTCTGGAACAGGTCTTTGGGTATCCTCTGGAGGTAGTCCTGGTGGACGGAACGGGCCAGGAAGAACCCCAAGAGGTTAAAGTTCCGGAGGCCACCCTGAAGAAACTTATCGATTACTTTGGGCGAGACAAGGTTGAAATTAAAGATTAGGAGTGGGGAAGATGGGCATAGGTAACATGGGAAAGGTTATGAAGCAGGTACAAAAAATGCAGAGCCAGCTGGCCAAGATCCAGGAGGAACTGGCCCAACGTACGGTGGAGGCCTCCTCGGGAGGTGGAGTTGTCCGGGCAGTGGTAAACGGTAAGCAGGAGGTAGTAAGCCTTTATATAAGTCCGGAGGCCGTAGATCCCGACGATATAGAGATGCTGCAGGACTTAATAGTGGCCGCGGTTAACGAGGCATTGCGTCGGTCCCAGGAGATGGCTGCCAATGAAATGGCGAAAATAACCGGACAATTTAAGCTTCCGGGGTTATTTTAATTCCCCGTACTTCTGGGCTATTTTGTTAACCCCCCTTTAGGTAGCCGAGTGTTATAAAGGAGGTTTATCCTTCCAGGGAGTGATAACCTTGTGCTTTATTATACGGAGCCTGTAGCTAGACTCATTCAGGAATTAAACAAGCTACCGGGTGTAGGCCCCAAAACCGCCCAGCGCCTTGCTTTTCATATTTTGCACAGCCCTTTAGAGGAAGTAAGAGCGCTGGCCACGGCCATTTTAGAGGCGAGGGAAAAGGTCCGGTACTGCTCTATCTGCGGCCATCTCACACAGGAAGACCCCTGCGAGCTCTGCCAGGATACGAACAGGGACCCTTCCGTAATCTGCGTAGTGGAAGAGGAGAGGGACCTGGTAGCCCTAGAGAGGACTAGGCAATTTCGCGGGCGTTACCATGTACTCCACGGAGCCCTTTCGCCTACTGAAGGTATCGGACCCGAAAAATTGCGCATCAAAGAACTTCTCAGGCGCCTGGAAGACAGGAGTGTGCGGGAAGTGATCTTGGCCACCAACGCCGATGTAGAGGGAGAGGCTACCGCTTTATATTTGGCTAAGATTCTTAAGCCTCTGGGAATTAAAGTAACCAGGCTGGCTTACGGCCTTCCTGTAGGAGGAGACCTGGAGTATGCCGATGAGGTCACCCTGGCCAGGGCTTTAAGCGGCCGGCGCGAAATGGATTAAAAAGGCAAGAATCGGCCACCTCCTGCATAAGCTATTTCCAGAGACATACCAGGGAGGTGGCTTTTATGCCTGCGCCCCTTAAGGCCCGGCAGCCAGAAGTAGAAGCCCTGGTCGCCGCTCTGAAGGAGGCTCAGGAAGAATGGGAAGCTGCCCAGAGCCTTTTTGCTGAAGTTAGCGATCCGGACCTGGTAGACCAAGTCATCTATCGCCTTCAGGCGGCGGAGCGCAAGTATATGTATCTATGGAAGAAACTGCAACAGAAATGGGCAAGGAGTGGCTAAGGGATGGCCGCCGACACACTTCAGCTTATTCTGGCCCTGCTGTTTCTGGGCTTTCTTCTTTACCTTGTGGGGGGGCTTCTTCTTAAGCCTTTAAGGCTGGCCTTTAAAATTGCGGTAAATTCCTTTTTAGGGCTCCTTCTGTTATGGGTTTTTAATTTCATGGGGAGCTATTTTAGCTTTACCATCCCTTTAAACTGGTTGACGGTTCTTATAGCCGGCTTCTTAGGCATTCCGGGGCTTTTGCTTCTCATCTTTTTCCGCCTTGTACTTTAAAATGCATAAGGTTTTCCGCAGGCTTCTCCGCCCCAAGCCGACCCGTGGTGTCACATAAGTTGACTAGCGGACAAGCACTTATGCACAATTCGCCTTCGGCGGAAGGGAGATTACCATGAAGCCTTGCACAGTTCATAGACCGGAAGAGGCAATCGCTTATCATTATCCCGAGGCTGTGGAGTGGCGGCGCGCCCTGCATCGCTTTCCGCAACCCTCTTGGCTGGAGTTTTATGCTACCGGGCTGGTGGCAGAGAAATTGTCGGAGTGGGGCTACGAGGTTCTCCTGGGTCGGGACATTATCACCCCGGGGGAGAGGTTGCTGCTGCCGCCTCCTGAAAAACTCGCAGCGGAATATGAGCGGGCCCTTAAGGCCGGGGTTAAAGAAAAGTTTTTGGCACCGGCTAAAGGCGGGTTGACCGGGGTAGTGGGAATACTGCGGGGCGCCCAGCCGGGACCTGTTGTCGGTTTTCGCTTTGATATTGATGCCAATGAGGTTACGGAGGCAAGTGAAGATTTTCACCGGCCAGCCCGGGAAGGATTTGCCTCTCGAAATCCGGGTTATGCCCATATGTGCGGGCATGATGCGCATACGGCTATAGGCCTCCTGCTGGCCCTGTATTTTGCCGAAAACAGGGATAAAATCAGGGGTACCGTAAAGTTTCTTTTTCAGCCCGCCGAGGAGACCCTAGGTGGGGCGGTCGCCATGGTGGAGAGGGGTGTGGTGGATGATGTGGACTACCTTCTAGGGTGCCACGTCGGGATTAACTTAAAGAAGATAGGGCAGATAGCGTTGAATGTGCACAGCTTTATGGCCCTCTCCCGTTTTGAAGTGATATACACGGGGCGGCCGGCCCATGCTGCTCTACGCCCTGATGAGGGCAGGAACGCTATGCTGGGGGCCTGTACCGCTGTTACCAACCTTTATGCCATCGCCAGGCACGGGCTGGGGGCCTCACGGATCAACGTCGGTATCCTGCAGTCCGGCATCGCCTGGAACGTAATTCCCGCCAGGGCCTACCTCCGCGTAGAAACCCGGGGTGTAAGTGATGAGATAAATGAGTATATGGTCCAAAGGGTCCGTCAAATATTGGAGGGTGCGGCTAGAATGCATGATCTTGCCCTGGAAGTCAAACCTGCCGGCACAGCTGTATGCGCCAGAAATTCTCCTGATATGGTGAGGCTGGCTACCGAGGTGGCCCGGACTTTGCCGTCGGTCGAGGAGATCGTTGAGGAGAGCCCTTTTAACGCCTCCGAAGACTTTACAGTCATGATGAAGCGCGTCCAGGAAAGAGGTGGCAAGGCCTTATACGTGCTTTTCGGCACCCCGGTTTACGGGGGGCACCATAGTTCTACCTTTGACCTGGACGAAAAGGTGGTCCAGAACGGAGCCGAGTTTTTTGCCGCCTTATACGATGCCCTAGTAAAGGATGTGTAAGCCTAGAAAATAGTTAAAACTTTAGGCAGTAAGGAAGGATTTTTCGGGATTATAAAGAAGTTAATTTAAATGTGCAACTAGGAACAGAGTTTAGAGAAGAGGAGGGCACCGTTTCCTAAGGTATATGTCGGCAGTCCGTAGCCCGAGGAAGAAGGGTTTTCAAGAAGCTTTAAGGAGGGGAAAATTTACGTGCATCGCCGGGTAGCTGTACTTATAGGAGCATTCATTTTAGCCTTTTTTGGGGGAGAGAAAACAGCATGGGCCTCAGGGGCAGCGGAGTTAGGTCATTCTCTTCCCCTCTGGAGCGTGCTTCCCTTCGTGGGAATGCTTCTTTCCATAGCCATTTGTCCTTTGGTTAACGCCCACTGGTGGGAACATAATATGGGGAAGGTGAGCGCTTTTTGGGCGCTGGTGTTTTTCATACCCTTCTTAGTCGCCTTCGGGCCGGAGACTGCTTTTCTTAATGCTTTAGAGGTGTATCTCCTCGACTACTTGCCCTTTATCATCCTTCTTTTCGGGCTGTTTGTGGTATCCGGTGGTCTTATTTTACGGGGCACCTTAAGGGGTACACCCAAGGTTAATACGGTGCTCCTACTTATAGGGACCCTTTTAGCTAGCTGGGTCGGGACAACCGGGGCTTCCATGCTCCTTATAAGGCCGGTCATCCGCGCCAACGAGTGGCGCCGGTATAAGGCCCATATTATTATTTTCTTTATTTTCCTCGTTTCCAATATCGGCGGAAGCCTTACCCCCGTGGGTGATCCGCCGTTGTTCTTGGGCTTTTTGAGGGGTGTCCCTTTCTTTTGGACCATGAGGCTTATTTTACCCATGGGCCTTAACGTCGTTATCCTTCTAACCCTGTACTACCTTCTCGATACCTATTACTACCGTAAAGAAAATATCCCAGCAGGAACCCCAGATAAGAATACATCCCTCCGGCTGGAGGGCCTACAAAATTTCATCTATTTGGGTATCATTGTGGGGTCTGTCATTCTAAGCGGCCTTCTGGCCAAGCACCCGGCTTTTGCCGATCAAAAGACAGGAGAGCTTTACGGCCTGGCTTTGCTTAAAATAGGAGAGGAAACCGTAGTGCTCCCTTACGTCAATCTTATCAGGGACCTCGCTATTCTTTTGGCGGCTTATCTTTCCCTTAAGACCACGCCTCAAGTTATCCGCCGGGATAACCGCTTTAGCTGGGGGCCCATAAAGGAAGTGGCCACCCTTTTTGCAGGGATATTTATGACCATGATACCCGCTTTGGCCATCCTGCATGCCCGGGGGGCAGAGCTGGGGCTCACCAAACCCGCCCACTTCTTCTGGGCTACGGGGCTTTTGTCCAGCTTCCTGGATAACGCACCCACATATTTGGTGTTCCTAACTACGGCTGCAAGCCTGGGTGCTACCACCGGTGTCCCGACAAGCCTAGGGGTAGTGGATCCCAAGATGCTTTTGGCCATATCCTGTGGGGCCGTTTTTATGGGGGCCAACACCTACATCGGTAATGCTCCCAACTTCATGGTCCGCTCCATTGCCGAAGAAAATAATATCCGCATGCCGAGCTTTTTCGGTTACATGGGATGGTCCCTGGCCATCCTGATACCGCTGTTCATCTTAAATACCCTTATCTTTTTCCGGTAACAGCATATAACTTTAAGGCCGCTATAGGTTTGTAGTGAGGGCTTAGAAATAGCAGGTTTCTGGCTTTTAATCGTCCAAAAAGCGGAGTAGAAACGGGGAGAGAGTGGGCGGCTGTGGAGGACCCTCGATCGGGTCAGTTAAAATAAAAAGGAGGCGGCGGAAATTTCCGCCGCCTCACTGTTAATTCTTGCTATTATAGCTTTAAGCTGAAGCAAGCCTCTGGTACAAGGCAAGCCTTGCCTTAGCTTCTTCTTCGGCCTTCCTGAAAAGCTCCTCGGCCCGGTCCGGGAACATGTTCTTTAGGGCCGCAAACCTTATTTCACCCCGGAGGAAGTCCTGGAAGTCCAGCGTAGGCGCCTTGGAATCCAGGATAAACGGATTCTGACCTTGGCTGGCTAGCTCCGGGTTGTACCGGTACAGGGGCCAGTAGCCGGCCTCTACCGCCCGCTTGGCTTCCCGCTGGCTCTTGCTCATATCGATGCCGTGGTTTATGCAGGGAGCGTAGGCGATGATAAGGGAGGGGCCCTTATAGCTTTCCGCCTCTATCAGAGCCTTTATAAGCTGGTTGGGGTTTGCCCCCATGCATACCGAGGCCACGTAGACATAGCCATAGGACATGGCCATAAGGCCCAGGTCCTTCTTCCGGGTCTTTTTACCTGCGGCGGCAAAACGGGCTGTAGCTCCGGTAGGAGTAGCCTTGGATGACTGGCCGCCGGTATTGGAGTAGACCTCGGTGTCCAGCACAAGGATATTTACATCAGCACCGCTGGCCAAGACGTGGTCTAATCCTCCGTAGCCGATGTCGTAAGCCCAGCCGTCGCCACCTATGATCCAGATGGATTTCTTGGTGAGGTAATCCCGGAGGTCATAGATGGCCTTAAGGATACTCTGTAGTTCACCGGACGCCGCGGCAGTCTCCTGCTCGAGGAGCGCCTTGATACGGTCGCCGGCCTGCCGGGAAAGGGAAGCATCATCCATGTTGGCGAGCCACTCCTGGCAAGCGGCCTTAAACTCAGGTGTAAGTTCAAAGTTTAGAGCCTTTTTTATCAAGGTGGCCAAATCTTCCCGCCGCTCCTGTACGGCCAGGGCTATGCCGTAGCCGAATTCGGCATTGTCCTCAAAGAGGGAGTTGTGCCAAGCCGGGCCGAAACCCTCATTGTTTACGGTGTACGGGCAACTGGGTGCGCTTCCGCCCCAGATGGAGGAACAGCCAGTAGCGTTGGCGATGATCATCCGGTCGCCGAAGAGCTGGGTGAGAAGCTTCACATAAGGTGTTTCTCCACACCCGGCGCAAGCGCCGGAAAACTCCAGCAAGGGCTTGCGGAACTGGCTACCCCTAACTGTGGCCGGGTTGACATTCACCTTCACTTCCGGCAAGCTTTCAGCAAAGGCATAGTTTGCCTTTTCTACCTCTACGTCCTCCTCCAGCGGCACCATGGTTAAAGCCTTGGCTTTAGCCGGGCACACGTCTACGCAATTGCCGCAGCCCGTACAGTCCAAGGGGGATACCTGGATGCGGAAGCGGAGCCCGGAAAGCTCCTTGCCGGAAGCCTTTATGGTGGTAAAGGTCGCCGGCGCGTCCTTCAAATCCTCAGGCTTGGCCAGGTACGGCCTGATGGCCGCGTGGGGACAGACCAGGGAGCACTGGTTACACTGGATACAGTTTTCCGGTATCCAGCGGGGTATTTCTATAGCTATACCGCGCTTTTCATACCTGGTAGTCCCTACGGGGAAGAAACCGCCGGGGGTGAAGGCACTTACCGGAAGCTCGTCCCCTTTAAGGGCCAGCATGGGCCGCATAACCTTACTTACGAATTCCGGCTCGCCCTTATCTCCGCGCGCGTTAGCTTTTTCGACCGGCGTTCTTGGTGCCTCTTCCATTTCATCCCCGGCTTCGGCCCAGGATGCCGGGTAGGGGATCTCTTCCAGGGCTTCCACCGCGCGGTCCACCGCCGCCCAGTTCTTCTTTACGATGTCTTCGCCCTTTCTTCCGTAGGTTTTTTGGATGGACTCCTTAATATACTTTAGGGCCTCCTCAGCCGGTATGATATTCGCTATCTTAAAGAACGCAGCCTGCATGATAACATTGATGCGCCCACCCAGACCTACTTCATGGGCAATCTTCACTGCATCGATGTTGTAGAACTTTAGCTTCTTCTGGGCTATGGTTCGCTTTACCGCAGCGGGGAGCTTCCTTTCCATCTCTTCTAAGGTCCACGGCGAATTGAGGAGGAAAATCCCGCCTTCTTTTATACCTTTAAGCACGTCGTAGCGGCCCACGTAGGCCGGGTGGTGGCAAGCGATGAGGTCAGCCCGGTCTATGAGGTAGGCTGACTTTATAGGCGCAGGGCCGAACCGGAGATGGGATATAGTTACCCCACCCGATTTCTTGGCATCGTACTCAAAGTAGCCCTGGGCGTAAAGATCGGTGTGATCCCCGATTATCTTGATGGAATTCTTATTTGCCCCTACCGTCCCGTCGGAGCCGAATCCGAAGAACTTGCATCTGTAAACCCCTTTAGGTGTGGTATCAATATATTCCTTAACCTCCAGGGAAGTGAAGGTCACATCGTCTGTAATACCTACCGTAAAGTGGTTCTTGGGCTTCTCCTCGGCCAGGTTGTCGAAGACAGCCTTCACCATAGAAGGCGAAAATTCCTTGGACCCAAGGCCGTAACGGCCCCCCACCACCAAGATGTGGCTTTTACCATTTTCGGCCAGCACCGTAGCAACATCCTGGTACAGAGGTTCGCCCAGAGCGCCGGGCTCCTTAGTGCGGTCCAGCACTGCTATGCGCTGGACAGTGGGAGGCAGGACCTTCAAGAAATGCTCGGCAGAGAACGGGCGGTACAGCCGCACCTTTATGAGACCGACCTTTTCGCCCCGCTCTACCAGATAATCCACGGTCTCCTCCACCACGTCACAAGAGGAACCCATACAAACAATCACGCGCTCCGCATCCGGCGCACCGGCGTAATCGAACAGGTGGTACCTCCTTCCGGTAAGCCCGGCCACCTGCTCCATAACCTCTTCCACTATACCCGGGACGGCCAGGTAATAGGGGTTAGCCGCCTCCCGTCCCTGGAAGAAAATATCGGGGCTCTGGGAGGTACCGGCTTGGTGGGGATGCTCCGGGTTAAGGGCTCGCTTGCGGAAGCGTTCTATAGCCTCCCAGTCCACAAGCTTGGCCATATCCTCATAAGGTATGACCTCTATCTTTTGCACCTCATGGGAGGTGCGGAACCCGTCGAAAAAGTGCAAGAAAGGCACGCTAGCTTTTAGGGTAGCCAGGTGAGCCACCAAGGCCAGGTCCATCACTTCCTGCACCGAGGCCGAAGCCAGCAGAGCAAAGCCGGTCTGCCGGGTGGCCATGACATCTGAATGATCTCCAAAGATGGAGAGGGCGTGGGTGGCCACGGCCCGGGCCGCTACGTGAAATACGCAGGGCCACAGTTCTCCGGCAATTTTGTACATGTTAGGAATCATCAGGAGCAGGCCCTGAGAAGCAGTAAAGGTAGTAGTCAGGGCGCCCCCGGCCAGCGAACCGTGGACGGCGCCGGCGGCACCGGCTTCCGACTGCATCTCTATCACCTTTAAGGGGCGGCCGAAAATGTTTTTGCGGCCTTGGGCCGCCCACTCATCGCATACTTCAGCCATGGGTGATGAAGGTGTAATAGGGTAGATAGCTGCTACTTCGGACATACCGTAAGCTACGTGAGCAGCAGCTGTGTTGCCATCAAGGGTTCTTTTTAGCATGAGCCATCCTCCCCTTAATCTTTGAATTTAATCTTCGAATCTCAACCTAAATCCCTAAATACTTTATCACTATACACGCTATTCGTCAATTATTTGTATACATTATACAAAAGTCAGATTGCTCGATGGTCTGACCTTCTGATGAGCACACCTAAAAATTGTTGACAGACTTCTGGCCTGATGGTATACTCATATACGAGTTGAGCTTGAAATCGGGGGAGGGGACGAAGTGCGCATCGTCTTCCTAGGGCAGGCCCCGTTCGGGCGTGACTGCCTAAAAGCATTGGTTGACCAAGGTGAAAAAATTGTCGGAGTATTAACAATCCCTGAGCAACCCGGACAAAAGGCTCCTAACCCGGTAAAGGAGCTGGCTTTGGAGCTGGGCTTGCCGCTGCTCCAGCCTCCCAAGCTTAAGGACCAGGCCGTTATCGATTGGGTAGCCTCGCTAAAACCTGACCTCCTCGTCCTAGCCTATGTTACACAGTTCGTTCCCAAGGCCATGATAGACTTGGCCACCTACGGCGGTATAAACTTCCATCCTTCCTTGCTTCCCAAATACCGCGGCGGAAGCGCTATGAACTGGGCCATCATCAACGGTGAGACAGAGACCGGCATTACCATCCACCAGATCGACGAAGGCGTAGATTCTGGCCCTATAATCCTTCAGGAGAAGGTTCCCATCGATCCCGACGACAGCGTAAAAACCCTCTACTTCGGCAAGATTTATCCCCTGGGCGTTAAAATGGTAGCCGAGGCGGTACGGCTGATTCGTGAGGGGAAAGCGAAACCCGTGCCTCAGGACGAAAGCCAGGCCACCTTCCAGCCCGTGATAAAAGAAAAGGACGTAGGGATAGACTGGACTAAACCTACCCAGGTTATTTATAACCTCATTAGGGGCTCTGATCCCACACCGGGTGCGTGGTGCGTATTTCGCGGGGAGAAATTGAAAATCTGGGAAGCGAGGCCCACTTCCGGGAAGGGGACTCCCGGTGAAGTTCTCGCTTTAAGCGATGACGGCTTTACGGTGGCTACAGGTGACGGGGCTATACTTGCCAAGCGCGTGCAGTATACCGGCGGGGGCAAAGTACCTGCGGCCGACTGGGCCAAGGAGCAGGGCCTGAAGGTGGGCGATGTCTTGGAGAGCGGGCGGGCGGAGTAGCCGCTGCCTGGTAATCGTATAGCCTAGTTTAATTCACTTTAATTAACTTGCAATAAAATTTAACTTAAACAGCATAAATAGGAGGTGGTGGGGCAGCGTTTGGCAGTTCTGAAGACTTGTGAAATAATGTGCATTTACTACACAAAGATAGAGAGGGGGATAAAATTCCTATGCCTAAGATGGTAGAAATACGCTGGCATGCCCGCGGCGGGCAGGGGGCGGTTATAGCCTCCCGTTACCTGGCTGCCTCAGCCATCCGGCAGAACCTTTATTTCCAAGCCTTTCCCCAGTTCGGAACTGAGAGGATGGGGGCGCCCATTGTAGCCTACACCCGTATAAGCGATGCCCCTATAAACCTGCGCTGCGCGATCGAAGAGCCGGATGTGGTGGTAGTGCTGGATCCCACCCTTCTTAAGTCGGTGAACGTCACCGCCAACCTGAAGGAAGGCGGAAGCATAATTGCCAACTACCCCGGTACGCCGGAAGAACTGGCCAAAGAGCTGAATATTGACGGGAAGTTTAAGGTCTATACTCTGGACGCATATAAGATTTCCACCGAGGAGATAGGGCGGCCCATTCCCAATACCCCGATGGTAGGGGCCCTGGCCAGAGTTTTAGGGATTATCTCCTTGGATAACGTCCTGGCCGAGTTTGAGGAGCAATTTAGCCACCGGTTTAAGCCGGAAATAGTCGAGAAGAACCTTAAGGCTGTGCGGAGGGCCTATGAGGAGGTGCAAGGAGTATGACCGTCCAGATAAACGATGCCATCCGCAAATTAGACAAAAAATCCTTCCCTGCCTGGTACGAGATTCCCTTGGGAGGAACCTTGGTTGCGGAAGGTTCTACGGATTACCACACCGGTAGCTGGCGGACCAAGCGGCCTATATGGAACGCTGAAGAATGCTCTCATTGCATGATATGCTGGATGTACTGTCCCGAGACCGCCATTAAGGTGGAGAACGGAAAAGTTGTAGGGATTGACACCAACCTGTGTAAAGGTTGCGGTATATGTGCCAACGAATGCCCGCGGGAGAAGGCCATGACCATGGCCCCGGGCGGCGAGTATTAAAAGGGAGGGGGAAGGAGTATGAGGAAAACCATCGGGTTGACCGGTGATGGCGCGGCGGCCGAGGCCATGCGCCAGATCGATCCTGATGTGGTGGCGGCCTATCCCATTACACCGCAGACAGAGATCGTAGAACGCTTTGCCGAGTTTGTGGCTGAGGGTTCTGTGCATACGGAATTAGTTACGGTAGAAAGCGAGCACAGTGCCATGAGCGCTTGCTGCGGTTCGTCCGCTGCAGGAGCGCGCACCATTACCTGTACCTCTTCCCAGGGTTTAGCCCTGATGCACGAGATGCTTTACATCGCGGCCGGAAACCGGCTCCCCATCGTGCTCATAAACGTAAACCGTACCCTGTCTGCTCCCATCAACATCCATAATGACCAGAGCGACAGCCTGGGCTCCCGGGATGCCGGATGGATCCAGTTGTATTGCGAAGGCGCCCAGGAGGTTTACGATACCGTTATCCAGGCCGTCCGCATCGCCGAGGACCGTTCGGTCATGCTGCCCGTGATGGTGTGCCTGGACGGCTTTGTAGTGAGCCACAATGTGGAGCCCATTAACGTGCTGGATGACCAGGAAGTCAAGGACTTCGTGGGTGAATTCCGGCCGGTGATCAACCTTCTCGATACGGAAAACCCCATTTCTATGGGCAACCTTACCCTGCCGGAGTACTTCTTCGAGCACAAGTATGCCCAGGCTTATGCCTTAGAACAATCCAAGCCGGTCATCGCGAAGGTGGATAAGGAGTTCGGGGAAAAGTTCGGCCGCAGCTACGGCATCATCGAAGCCTACCGTATGGACGATGCCGAGATCGCCATTGTGACTCTTGGCTCCATGGTAGGCACTGCCCGGGTAGTGGCCGACG
This sequence comes from Thermanaeromonas sp., assembly GCF_021890735.1. GTDB lineage: Bacteria > Bacillota > DSM-521 > Neomoorellales > Neomoorellaceae > Thermanaeromonas. The sequence goes on along the minus strand of NZ_JAKKUR010000006.1, from coordinate 26,610 downwards.
ACCTCCGGCAGCAGGGTATAAAAGCCGGGGTTTTAAAGATCCGCTGCTACCGTCCCTTCCCCATTGACGAAGTAGCCGAAGCTCTGAAAGGAGTCAAGGCGGCTGCCGTGATGGAGAAGGCCCTTTCGCCTGGTGCTCCCGGACCCGCCGTGTTTAGCGATGTATTAGGCGCCCTGTACCATAAAGGCGTGCATGTAAACCTTATAAGCTATGTGGCTGGCCTCGGCGGGCGCGACGTACCGGCGAAGAGCATCCGCAGAGTATACGAACATCTGCAAAAGATTGCCGCATCCGGCAAGGTGGACCGCATCCTCAACTACCTCGATCTAAGGGGGTGGCAATAATGGCAAGCCTTAAGGAGCTTAGCCAGAGGGAAATCCTCTTCACCGGAGGTCACCGCTTGTGCGCGGGTTGCCCCGCACCCATTGTAGTCAAACAGGTACTGCTGGCCGCTCCCCACGCTCCGATAGTAGTGAACCCTACTTGCTGCTTGGAGATTTCCTCGGCGGTTTTCCCCTACACCGCCTGGAAGGTACCGTACTACCATAACGCCTTTGAAAATGCTGCTGCCGTAGCGTCCGGTATCGATGCGGCCATTACCGCGCTCCGCCGCCGGGGGAAGCTGGATGAGAACAAGAAGTTTAGCGTTATAGCTATCGGCGGTGACGGAGGAACCTACGATATCGGGTTCCAGGCCCTATCGGGCATGCTCGAGCGCGGCCACCGGGTCCTATACGTCTGTTATGATAACGGAGCCTACATGAATACGGGTATCCAGCGTTCAGGAGCAACACCCTATGGGGCTTGGACTACTACGAGCCATGTGGGCGATGCCCAGAAGGGTAAGCAGCAGCACAGGAAAGACCTGGCCTGGATTGCCGCAGCCCACGGAGCCTATGTGGCCAACGCTTCCCTGCATAACTGGCGGGACCTCATGCGTAAAGTGGAGAAGGCCTTAAACTACGACGGGCCCTCCTTCATTAACGTACAGGCTCCCTGCCCTCGCGGCTGGCGCTTCCCGGAGGATAAGACCGTGGAGATCGCGCGGCTCGGTACCGAGTGCTGCTTCTACCCCCTGTACGAAGTAGAAGATAGGGGGCGGAAGTGGGTTATAAACTATGTGCCCAGGAACAAGATACCCGTAACGGAATATCTTAAGCCCCAGGGACGCTTCGCCCACTTCTTCCAGAAAGGCAACGAATACCTCATTGAGGAGTTCCAAGCCGAAGTGGACCGGCGCTGGGAACACCTCCAGCGGCTGGCTAAAATGAGCGAGGACCTGTAAGGGTACAAGAAAAATCCCTTTCCCCTGCTCCCCGAGGAAGTATAAGGGAGACCCCTCGGGGAGCAGGGGAAAAACGCTTTATAGGAGGTTATCTCGACTTATCTTGGCCTACTGGTTAGACCATAAGAGGGCCAGATAGGACGAAAAAGGAAGCAAGGACTGGAATTAAGGGCGCTGACGCCTGCAGAGAAAGCAATATAAAAGGATGATGGCTTTGACTATTTTGCCTAAAGATTGATAAAATGGCAACAAGGAAAAGTAGAGCGGAAATAGTCTCTTAAGGAGTGGGTGGACGATAGAAGGGACCACGGGTGGTATAAGTGACAACGGGCAGGAGATATTTAAAAAACCTTCCCCGGCGGGGGCGTAGTGGAAGTAAAGTTTCAGCAAGCTTAGTAATTTTTTGTCAAGGGCGGGGGGCAAAACACTATGGTGGATAGGGATACTTTAAAGGAACTCATCCAAATAGTCGGCCGGGAAAACGTACTGACCTCGGAAGTTTCCTTGGCTACTTACATGTACGACGCCACTTTGCTTTACGGTAAACCCGATGTGGTCGTCTTTGTGGAAAATGCTAAACAAATAGCCTCTATACTGAAGCTGGCCAACTCTAAGGGTATACCGGTTACTCCCCGGGGAGCGGGTATGGGCTTAAGTGGCGGCACCGTACCTAACCGGGGCGGTATTGTGATCGTAATGACCCGGATGAACCGCATTTTAGAGATAGATGCGGAAAACCGGGTGGCTGTAGTGGAACCCGGGGTCACCAACATGGAGTTGCAGAAGGCGGCAGCGGCCTACGGGCTGATGTATGCTCCCGACCCGGCAAGCCAGAAGGTGTCCACCATGGGGGGCAACTTCGGGGAAAACGCCGGTGGTATGCGGGGGATAAAGTACGGGGTTACCAAGGACCATATTCTGGGCGTAGAGCTCGTTCTACCTACCGGGGACATAGTGAACATAGGAGGTAAATGGGAACCCATCTTACCGGAGCTGAACCTGCTGTCACTACTTATAGGGTCGGAGGGGACCCTAGGGATAGCTACCAAGATCACGGTCCGCCTACTCCCCTTGCCACGGGCAGTCAAGACGCTGCTGGCTATCTACAACACCCTGGAAGAGGCCGGTAATTCCGTCTCCCAAATTGTTGCCCACGGCATAATTCCTACTACCTTAGAACTCATGGATAACAAAGTCATCCAGGCGGTGGAGGAGTGGCTGCACATAGGGCTTCCCCTGGAGGCCGGTGCTGTGCTTCTTATCGAAGTTGATGGCTGGGGACCGGAGCTTGAGCGGCAGGCAGAGAAGATAATAGAGATATGCCGGGCTAATGGAGCCATCCAGGTTCAATTGGCCAGGGATGCTGCAGAAAGGGACAATTTGTGGCTTGCCCGCCGCGCAGCCATCGGCGCCATGGCCAGATTAAGACCTTCTTACGACCTAGAGGACGCTACCGTCCCGCGCTCACGGCTTCCTGAGATGCTCCGGCGGGTGGAGGCCATAGCCCAAAAATATAGCGTCCCCATAGGGATGCTAGCCCATGCCGGCGACGGGAATCTTCATCCCTTGGTTTTATTCGACGAACGGGACCGGGAAGAGATGGAGCGGGTACACAAAACGCGAGAGGAGATCTTCCGGGCTGCCTTAGAACTAGAAGGGACCCTCTCGGGCGAGCACGGTATAGGCTTAGGCAAGCTCGACTTTATGCCTTTAGCCTTTACCCCTGCGGAACTTGACTTCATGCGCCGGGAACGCCGCGCCTTCGACCCCCGGGGGATATTAAACCCCGGAAAGTTTATACCGGAGTCCTAGGCTGCTTACTTAGAGATACGTTCTCGCTAGAGAGCACTCGCCTCCACACCTCCTGTCAACAGACTTAAGGCCGCAGGGTTAACATTCTCAAGGGGAGGTTTAGAGATGAAGTCAACCTTCGTGAAGGAGCTGCAGGATGTCCTTGGATCCGGCCAGGTTCGGGATGACGAAGAAGCCCGCCGGGCGGCAACTGTGGACCCGAATTCCCTACCCGATGCAGTAGTTTTTCCCCAAGATGGCGAACAGGTGGCCAGGGTTGTCTTGTTGGCAGCTAAAGAAGGTATTCCCGTTATCCCCTGGGGGGCCGGAAGGCATGCCTTTAGAGGCCTTTTGCCCTTGCGGGGGGGAATAGTCATAAATTTGACGGGCCTACAAAGGGTTCTTGAGTTTGACCAAGATAACCAGACGGCCTACGTGGAAACAGGGTTATCCCTTGCCCAGCTTAAAGAGATCTTCGGTGGCGGCCGGCTCTTTCTTCCTTTGGACCCGGTAGAGGGTGAAGACTGTACTTTAGGTGGGTGCATAGCCAGCCATGCTTCTGGCCCGCGAAAACTGGGCTACGGTACCATTAAGGATTACCTATTGGGATTAGAGGTTGTTTTACCTACCGGCGAAATTGTACGCACCGGAGGAAAGACAGTTAAAAACGTTCAGGATTATGATAACACACGCTTTCTAGCAGGCTCGTGGGGTGCTCTAGGCATCATAACCAAGGCCATGCTGAAGCTTAAGCCTTTACCGGAAAAAGAGGTTACCGTGGTCTTAGGTTTTTCTACACTAGGTGAGGCCTGTGAAGCGGCTTATACCCTGCGCAAAGAATGGGGGCCGGTGGCCCTAGAACTCTTGGATAGCCGTACCTTGGAAGCTTTGAAAAACATAGGGAGCCCCGTTGCGGGAGAAGGTAAGGAGAGATTGGTGGTAGCCTTTGCCGGTTTTACCGAGGCGGTAGACTGGCAGGTAGAACAGGTAGCGGCGCGCTTCGGCCGCAAAGCCCGGATCAATGTCTATGCGAATTCCGAGGCTCAAGCTATCTGGGAAGCCAGACGTAAAGCCTTTGCGGCCTTCTCGGGCGACAAAGGAGGCCTCTTGGGGCAGGTTTCCCTTCCTTTTACCAGTACGGGTAAATTCATCACCGCAGTGGATGAATTTATATCTTCAAAAGAAGCCAAGGCGGGTATCGTGGCCCATTTTGGCAACGGCCACGTGCACATTTTTATAAAACATCCGCCTCTGGCTTATTCGGAGCTGCGGGATTTCCTGACCGGCATAGAGGAGCTAGCCGTAAAGGAAGGGGGCCTTTTCCTGCTAGATAACGTCTGGGATCTTAAGGCCATACGGGAGAAGGTAGAAAACCGGGGTCCTGCCCTTCTGCCCCTCCTCAAGCGCATAAAAGAGGCTTTAGATCCCAAGGGGATCCTGGCTCCCAACAGCAAAGCCATAGCCTACGCTTTGTCTCCCCAAGGCTAAAAGGAAATAAAAAGTGCCTGGGCGGAAAGGAGAAGGCTACAATGGTCAAGGCGTTAAAGGATATGTTGGAGGACGTGGTGCGTTGCAATAAATGCGGGTTTTGCCAGGAAGTATGCCCTACTTATAAGGCTACTGGCGAGGAATTTTCTCTGGCCCGGGGCCGCAACCGCCTCATCCGCCTTTCCCTGGAGGGAACTTTCGACCTGATCCACAACCCTGAGATAAACCACCATATTTACTCCTGCCTCCTGTGCGGCGCCTGTGTCAATGCCTGCCCCTCCTCGGTAATTACGGATACCTTAGTTAAAGCGGCACGGGCCGAGATCACCCGGGCCAAGGGGCAGCCCTTCCCCATCAGGCTAGCCTTGCGCGGGGTGCTGGCAAAACAGCGGAGGCTTACTTTAGGAGCCAAGGCCCTGCGCTTTTACCAGCGTAGCGGTGCGCGCTGGCTGGCGCGGCATACGGGATTCTTAAAATTGCTGGGAGCCCTGGGCAAGGCGGAAGGGCTTTTGCCCGACATCCCGGGCTATACTTTGCGTGACCGCCTGCCTCACATCCTCAAACCTCCGGTCCGGCCCCGCTACCGGGTGGCTTATTTTGCCGGGTGTGTCATAAACAATTTCTTCCCGGCCATCGGAGAAGCCACCCTACGGGTTCTGCAACATAACGATTGCGAAGTGGTCGTCCCTTCTACCAATTGTTGCGGTATCCCCCATGAGGCCTACGGAGACGTAGAAATACTCCTTGATCTAGCCAAACAAAATCTGGAGGCCTTTAAGCAACACAAAGTGGATGCTATTATAACCGACTGTGCTTCCTGTGCCCACGGGCTCCATAATTACGCACAACTTCTAGAAGACGACCCGCACTATAAGGATCTGGCCCGGGAGGTGGCGGGTAAAGTCCAGGATGCGGTAGCCTTTTTAGCCTCGCTGGGTATAAAGAAGGATATGGGCTCCCTTAACATAACCGCCACCTACCACGATCCCTGCCATGCCGTCCGGGGACTTAAAGTAAAGAAGGAACCCCGGGAGATTTTGAAGGCCATCCCAGGCGTAAATTTTGTGGAGATGAACGAGGCCGACTGGTGCTGCGGCGGTGCGGGCTCCTATAATGTAACGCATTACGAGCTGTCCATGCGTATTTTGGAGCGCAAGATGAAGAATTTCCAGCTCACGGGCGCCCAGTATCTTGTTACCTCTTGCCCGGCCTGCCTCCTGCAGCTCGCCCACGGGCTCAACGTACACGGTTTACCCGGAAAGGCAGTGCATATTATGCAACTTTTGGATCAAGCCTACCAGAAAAAGTAGACATATCGCAACTGGGGTCGAGCTTCCCGGAAAAGTAGACATATCCCATCCCCCGGCCGAATAGGAATCATCCTGGAGGTGCGGGGGATGTTTATTTTGGCGCGGCGCAAGGATATTGTCAGAGGGTTAAGGTGGGTTTTAATATTTTTTTTGGGAATGCTGGCCGGCGCTTACCTGGCCGATAAAACACCTCTGGCTATTTTGGTTGGAAGAACCAAGAAACTACTGCCCATCTATAGTGTAGCAACCTCCGAGAAAAAGGTGGCTTTCTCCTTTGATGCCACCTGGGGGGCGGAACACACACCTAAGCTTTTGGAGGTCCTGCGCCAGCATAACGTAAGGACTACTTTTTTTCTTACAAATATCTGGCTTGAAAAATATCCCGACATGGCGAAAAAAATTGCGGCAGAAGGGCACGAAATAGGCCTCCATTCGGCCACCCACCCTCATTTTACCTCCTTGAGTGAAGAGCAGATGGAACAGGAACTGCGGGAAAACCACCGCCTAGTAGAGGAGGTCACCGGATATAAACCCGAACTATTCCGGCCTCCTTTCGGAGATTATAACGATACGGTTATCAGGGTAGTGCAGCGGCTAGGCTATAAGGCCATCCAGTGGGATGTAGATTCCTTGGACTGGCAGGAGCACCTTTCTGCCGAGGAAATCTATCAGCGGGTTCTCAAAGGGATAAAACCCGGGTCCATAGTTTTGTTCCACAATAACGGGAAACATACGGCTACAGTTCTGGGACCCTTGCTGGAAAAGCTTAAAGCCGAGGGATACCAGATAGTACCGGTATCGGAGCTTCTTATAAAAGGTGATTACTATGTAGACCATAACGGCGTGCAGCGCCCTGCACGCTGAAGGCTTAGGCATCTGGTCCGAAAACGCCGCGGGCGCAACTGACGCTTGGCTTAGCATCCCCAGCTTTTGTGGGGAGGGCTACCTTGGCATGAAAGTAAGCAACTAAACTCGAGGGCTAGTTTAGCGCGCGGGTTCCCGGAGCGGGCGTAAAGTCAAGCAAACCCGGGAGCAAAACTGGGGATATTCAGATACCCAGTATGCTGGAAAGAGGCCGCGGAAGATGTTATAATAGGGTAAACCGAAACTAGAAGAACAGGTATGGCTTCCAAAGAGCCAAATCCGGCCGCGGAAAGATATAGTATGATAGGGTAAACCGAAACCCGAAAAGCAAGGTAAGAGGGGAGAAGGAGGATATTAAGGCGCCTTTATGGGAGGCGGTTAAAGCATATACTAAGCGTAAGATCTTCTCCTGGCATACCCCGGGGCATAAAGGGGGAGCGGGGGCCGCAGCGGAGTTCCGTACCCGGTTGGGCCGGGGCGTATTTCAGGCGGACTTAACGGAGCTACCGGAACTGGACAACTTGTATTATCCTGAGGGACCCATTAGGGAGGCTCAAGAGAGGGCTGCCGCTTTTTTCGGGGCAGGCCGCACCTTTTTTCTGGTCAACGGAGCTACCAGTGGTATAGCTTCCGTTATCCTGGCCACCTGCCGGCCCGGGGATAAGGTGCTAGTCCCCCGGTACGCCCACCGCTCCGTATGGTCCGGCTTAATCTTGAGCGGGAGCCGCCCGGTTTACCTCAAGGGATGCTGGCTTAGCACCCTGGGATTGCCCTTGGGCGTTACGCCAGGGGAGGTAGAGGAGGCTTTAGCCCTTCATAAGGGAGTTAAACTGCTGGTTTTGGTGCACCCCACTTATGAGGGGCTCGTTCCCCCGACCGGACGTCTTGTAAAACTGGCCCACCGGTACAAAGTGCAGGTATTGGTAGATGCGGCCCACGGTTCCCATTTCGGTCTGGACGACCGGCTTCCCCCCTCGCCCTTAAAGCTAGGGGCCGATTACGTGGTACACGGCACCCATAAGACACTGGGGGCCTTTACCCAAGCTGCCATGCTCCACCTACGGGCCGGTCTGGACGGGGATGGCGTGGCCGAGGCCCTCCGGCTGCTACAAACCTCCAGCCCCTCTTATCTTCTTCTGGCTTCTTTGGATATGGCCAGATACGTAGCGGAGCTTAAAGGATATAAATTGTGGGCCAAGGCGGTAGATAGGGCCCTTAAGCTTAGGCAGAGGCTGCGGGAGCTCGGGCTTCCGTGCCTGGAGGAGGGAGATGTAGTAGGGGAGGCTGCGGCGGGCCTTGATGTGACCAGGCTCGTTATCCCTACGGGACCCCTGGGCCTTTCAGGCGAGGAAGCAGCGGCAGCCCTAAGGAGGCTCGGGCACGAGATGGAGCTGGCGAGGACCCGCTATGTGGTGGCTATCCTTACTCCCGGGGACGACGAGAGGAGTACCGGGTCATTCCTCCGGGCCCTGAGAACGCTCAGAAAGGAAGGAGCAGGGCGGGGGAGCAAGCCGTTAGAGGAGCTACCCGCAGGGGAAAGCCTACCTCCCTTGGCCATGACTCCGAGGGAGGCTTTTTTTGCCCGGCACCGGTCAGTACCTGTCCGGGAAGCCCAGGGGAAAATCGCAGCCGAACTGGTGGCCCCCTGCCCTCCGGGATATGTAGTGGTGGCTCCGGGTGAGGTTTTAACACCGGAGATTGTAGACAGGCTCACTTTAATCCGGGGTAAAGATTCCCTTATACGGGTAGTGGACGTATGAAAGGAATTTTTATTACTTTCGAGGGGCCCGACGGAGCCGGTAAAACCACCCAGCTTAACCTCTTGGCCGACTACCTCCGGAAGGCAGGACACAGGGTATTGAGCACCCGGGAGCCCGGGGGAACCCCGCTGGCCGAAGAAATCCGGGGATTACTTCTTTCTCCGTGGGTAGAAGAAATACACGGGCTTACGGAGGTCTTTCTTTATGCGGCCAGCCGTGTCCAGCATGTAAGGGAAAAGATTTTACCTGCCCTGGCCGAAGGGAAGATCGTGCTCTGCGACCGCTTTACCGATTCTACGCTGGCCTACCAGGGGTACGGCCGGGGGATCGAACTTGATTTTCTCCGGAAACTCAACTACCTGGCCACGGGAGGCTTAAAGCCCGCACTTACTTTACTCCTCGACCTACCTCCTGAAGAGGGCCTATGCCGTGGCAAAAAGGGTAAAGAGGGTACGGCACGGGACAGGCTGGAACTGCAAGACCTGGATTTCCACCGTAGAGTGAGGGAAGGGTTTTTGGAACTTGCCCGGCAGGAACCCGAACGCATACGGGTTATAGATGCCCGCCAGCCCGTGGAGAAAGTTTTCGCTGAGGTGCTGGCTTATATTGCACCCTGGCTTTAAAATAAGACCTAAAACAGCCTTTCCGGGGGGCTAACCTTGGCTGAAAGGTTAAAGTTTTCTCCAGCCGAACAGTTGGAACAAGCCCTGGCCGCGGACCGTCTAAGCCACGCTTACCTTTTGGTGGGCGGCAGCCTTGAAGAAAGGCTAGAGGTGGCCCGCCGGGTGGCGGCCGCCCTCAATTGCCTGGCCGGGAAAGGCGGACAGGCGTGTGGACTTTGCCCTTCCTGCCGTCAGATGCTCGGCGGAAACCACCCGGATTTTCACTACCTTGAACCGCGCGGGGCCAGCCTTAAAATAGACCAAGTGCGAAAGCTGGAGCTGGAGCTAAGGCTTAAGGCCTTCCAGGGACGGGCAAAGGTGGCGGTCTTAAGCAGGGTGGAAGATTTGACTTTAGAAGCCGCTAACTGCCTCCTAAAAATACTGGAAGAGCCCCCTCCCGGTGTATACTTTTTTCTTCTTGCAGCCCAGCCCGATGCTGTATTGCCTACCATCCGGTCCCGCTGTCAGGTCGTTTATCTTCCTTCCCGGGGGCTTCCCTCCGTAGGGTGGCTTTATTGGCAGGAAATTTTAAGCTCCGATCTCCGGCGGCTTATGGTAGAACTTCTGCCCCGCTTAGAAAGGGAGGAAGATCTTCGAGCCGTAATAGAGGGCTTGATTCTGGCCTGCCGGGAGCACCTGGTATGGGAACTTACGGGCGAAGAGGGGCTACTTTTTTCCCACGGTTTTGGGCAGGGCGGGGACGGCTTGAGCGGCTCGGAGTGTCCGCCGGGTCCCGACAATATTGCCGGTGACCGCCCGGTTTCAAGTGGGGAGGATGTGACCCGATTAGATAGCAGGTGGATACCCCCGGAAGTCCTGTGGAGGTGCTACAAGCACTTAAACAAGGCCCGGATTTATCTTGAGCAGAACGCCAACCGCCGCCTACTTTTAGAAGTTAGCCTCCTTAACTTGTATCGGGAGCTTAAATCGGGATCAATATAAGCTTTAAGAATAAAAAAGCGCTAGGGAGAGAAATTTGGGGCGGGATGGGGAGAAACGGGATTAAACGAAAGGAGATAGGTGGCTAGAAGGAAAGAAGGGGAAAGTATTGGCTGTTGTAGTAGGGGTGAGGTTCAAAAAGGCAGGTAAAATATACTATTTTAGCCCTGGGAGCCTGGAATTAAAAGTGGGAGATAAGGTAATCGTGGAGACGGCACGGGGGCTGGAGTACGGCGAAGTAGTGGTAGGCCCCCGGGAGGTTCCGGAAGAGGAGATAGTGCCGCCTCTTAAGCCCGTACTCCGGAAGGCAACCCCTGCCGACGAAGAACAAGTAAAAAGGAACAGGGAACGGGAACGGGAAGCCTGGGCCATCTGCCAGGAGAAAATAGAGAAACACGGGCTTCCCATGAAACTGGTTGACGTGGAGTTCACCTTTGACGGGAGCAAGATAATTTTTTATTTTACTGCCGAGGGTCGGGTAGACTTCCGGGAGCTGGTACGGGATTTGGCTGCCGTCTTCCGCACGCGCATAGAGCTACGCCAGATCGGTGTAAGGGATGAAGCAAAAATCATAGGAGGTTTAGGTTGCTGCGGCCGGGAGATCTGCTGCGCGACTTTCCTAGGTGAGTTCCAACCCGTTTCCATCCGCATGGCCAAAGATCAATGCCTTTCGCTAAATCCCAGCAAGATATCCGGGCTGTGCGGACGCCTTATGTGCTGTTTGCGGTTTGAGGATGATATTTACCAGGAAGCCAAACCCTTTTATCCCGAGGTGGGGGACAAGGTCAGAACCCCTTACGGTGAGGGGGAGGTGACCGCCCTTAACATCCTTAAGGGTACGGTGGTAGTAGAACTTCCCGAACGAGGTGTAGTGGAATTCCGCAGGGAGGAAGTCGAGGAAATTGAGTGAATTTAACCCGGAAGACACCCTAATAGCTGTGCTGGCCGGCCTAGAGGTGAAGGTGGCCGAAATACAGCGAGAACTAAGGAGGCTTAAAGCGCTGGCCCGGAACCTGGAGGAGGAGAATACTAGGCTTAGGGCCTGGCTGACAGAAGCCGCCTCTGAAATCAAAGGAGAGGATAAGCTCCGTCTTCTCTACGAGCAGGGCTACCATATCTGTCCTGCCCAGTTCGGACGGGTGAGGAGTACCGAAGGGTGCCTTTTTTGCCATAGTTTCCTGGAGAAGAGGGGATAGAGTTGGCAGGTCGCCTCTTCTTAGTAGGCACTCCCTTGGGGAATTTGGAAGATATTACCCTGAGAGCCCTAAGGGTATTAAAAGAAGTAGACCTTATTGCTGCCGAGGACACCCGCAGGACCCGGGCGCTTCTTTCTTACTATAACATCCACAAACCCCTTACCAGCTTTCACCATCACAACCGCAAAGAAAAGGGCCCGGTCCTCATCCGGCGACTTCAAGAAGGGCAGGACATCGCCTTAGTTACCGATGCAGGCATGCCGGGCATTTCCGATCCCGGGGAGGACCTGGTGCGGGAGGCCTTGGGCGCCGGTATAGAAGTGATTGCCGTACCCGGCCCCAGCGCGGTCATTACCGCTTTAGTGGTGTCCGGGCTGCCCGCCGGAAGATTCGCCTTTGAGGGCTTCCTCCCCCGTGCGGGTAAGGAACGCAAGGAGAGGCTCGCGGACCTGGCTTATGAGGAGAGGACCCTGATACTGTTTGAGGCCCCCCACCGCCTGACGCGGACTCTTAAGGAGCTTTTAGAGGCCTGGGGGGACCGGCCCGTGGCGGTGGGAAGGGAGCTCACCAAAAAGTTTGAAACCGTCTTCCGGGGGACTTTGCAGGAGGCCTTAAAGTATTTTGAAGAGACCCCCCCACGGGGAGAATGTACTTTGGTGGTAGCGGGTGCCTCAAGAGAAGTTCCCGCCTTCGTCCCGGAGGAGGCGGCTTTGCTGGTAGAGGCCCTAGAAAAGGCAGGACGGCCGCACAAAGAAGCCTTGACTATGGTAGCCAAGTTTTACGGCCGCCCCCGGCGGGAAATATACAAAGCTTGTCTTTCCCGGAAGACCTAAACAGCTATAGAGCTCATGGCCCGGGCACAATCCCGGCACACGTTTTTACCCCGGAAGTTAGTTACATTCTCCGCATTTCCGCAGAACACGCAGGCCGGCTCGTATTTCTTAAGGATTATCTTTTCCTGGTCCACATAAATTTCCAGGGCGTCCTTTTCCTCAATACCCAGGGTACGCCGCAGCTCTATAGGGATGACGATCCGGCCTAGCTCGTCCACTTTACGCACAACCCCGGTGGATTTTAACATGGCTCTCCTCCCCCTTTCTTTCTACATGTTTCGACATTCTATCTACAGAGTACCACCTTTTCCATTTCTAGTAAACTCGAAGAAAAGGGGAAAAACGGCTATTTTAAGCCTTTATAGCCAAAACTTGACAGATTGCGGCCTCAAATTTATAATAACTCGTGAATTCGCAGAAAGGGGACGCCTTATATGGGGCAGAAAGTTTTTTACGTCACCACCCCGATCTATTATCCCAGCGACCGCCTGCACATAGGCCACGCGCTCACCACTACCATGGCCGATACCCTGGCCAGGTACAAAAGGATGCGCGGGTACGATGTATTTTTCCTTACAGGCTCCGATGAACACGGTCAGAAAATACAGCGCAAGGCCCGGGAAGCGGGCCTGGAGCCCCAAGCTTACGTAGACCGTATTGTAGCCACCTTCAAAGAACTCTGGCGCAGGCTGGATATCTCCTATGACGATTTCATACGCACTACTGAGGAACGGCACAAGAAGGTGGTACAGGAGCTTTTCCGCCGGATATATGAAAAAGGGGATATTTATAAATCCCAGTACGAGGGCTGGTACTGCACGCCTTGCGAGACCTTCTTTACGGAGCGACAACTAAAAGACGGCAACTGCCCGGACTGCGGCCGGCCGGTAGAGCTGGTAAAAGAGGAGAGCTATTTCTTCCGCATGAGCAAATATGCGGACCGGCTCCTTAAGTACATCGAAGAACACCCGGAATTCATCCAGCCCCCCTCCCGGCGCAACGAGATGATAAACTTTATAAAGGGAGGGCTGGAGGATCTTTGCATATCCAGGACCACCTTTGATTGGGGTATCCCGGTTCCCATAGATCCTAAACACGTGATCTACGTGTGGTTTGACGCTCTAACCAATTATATTTCGGCCTTAGGTTACGGTACGGACGATGAAAGCCTTTTTAAGAAATTCTGGCCTGCGGCCGTGCACTTGGTGGGTAAGGATATCGTCCGCTTTCACACTGTTATTTGGCCCACTATACTCATGTCGGCCGGTATAGAGCTGCCCAAAAAGGTCTTTGGCCACGGATGGCTCCTGGTAGAAGGGGGAAAGATGTCCAAATCCAAGGGTAACGTAGTGGATCCCATGCTTCTCATAGACCGCTACGGGTCGGATGCCATCCGGTATTTCCTTTTAAGGGAGATGCCTTACGGTGCTGACGGCTACTATTCCGAGGAAGCCCTGATCCAGCGCTACAATAGCGACTTGGCCAACGACTACGGAAATCTGTTAAACCGCACGGTAGCCATGATAGAAAAATTCTGCGACGGGGTTATACCTGAGCCTTCGGAAGAAAATGAGCTGGACAGGGAGCTTAAAGGGGTTGCGGAGAGGGTACCGGAGGAAGTAGAGCAGGCCCTGGAGAATTTTGAGTTTGCGCGGGCCTTAAGCTCCATCTGGCAGCTTATCGGTAGGGCCAACAAATATATTGAGGAGACGGCACCTTGGGCGTTAGCCAGAGAGCCGGAGAAGAGGCCGCGGCTTAATACGGTCCTTTACAACCTGGCCGAATCCATACGCCAAGCCACCGTTTTATGCTCACCCTTCATGCCCGGCGTACCGCCCCGGGTGTGGGAGCAGTTGGGCATTCAGGATGACGCCCACATCCATACCTGGGATAGCCTTAAAACCTGGGGAGGGATCCCACCGGGCAGGCGGGTAAAAAGAGGAGCCCCCCTTTTCCCGCGGATAGAAGCAGGCAAGGAGGAAGATAACGTGGCAGAAACCGTACAAGTAGATGCTGGACAGAGAAAAGAGGAGATCACCATCGAAGAATTTTCCCGCCTGGAGCTTAAAGTAGCCGAAGTGATAGCGGCAGAAAGGGTGCCCCAGACTGATAAGCTTTTGAAGCTGGAGGTAAACTTAGGCACAGAAAGGCGGACCGTAGTGGCCGGCGTGGCCCAACATTACCGTCCCGAAGATCTTGTGGGCAAAAAAGTGGTAATGGTGGCCAACCTGAAACCGGCCAAATTGCGGGGCATCGTATCCCAAGGTATGGTCCTTGCGGCCGTAGAGGGGGATAAACTTACTCTTATCGTACCGGAAGGGGACGTGAGCCCCGGTGCCCAGGTCCGGTAAAGGGGGCTTTCGGTTATGACCCGGGAACTTATAGATTCCCACGCCCATTTAAACGATCCTGCCTTCAGCCCCGACCTCCCGGAGGTTCTCAGCCGGCTTAAAGAAGCAGGGGTGCAAACGGTAATAAACGTGGGATATGATTTGAGATCTTCCAGGGAGGCCGTGGTCCAGGCCCACAACTGGCCTTTCCTGAAAGCGGCGGTGGCTGTCCACCCCCATGAAGCTGCCTCCTTTGATGAGGAGGGCGCCCGGGTTATAAGGGCCCTGGCTTTAGACCGGGTGGTGGTGGCCGTAGGGGAGACGGGTCTCGATTATTACCGGAATCTTTCTCCCCGGCGCAAGCAGGAGGAAGTTTTTCGCTGGCACCTCAATTTAGCCCGGCAGCTAAACCTTCCAGTTATCGTCCACGACCGGGAGGCCCATAAAGATGTTTTAAGGATCTTGCGCCAGGAAGCGGACGGGCTCCCCGGAGGGGTGATGCATTGCTTTTCTGGCACCTGGGAGATGGCCCGCCCGTTTCTGGATTTAGGATTTTATATTTCCTTGGCCGGCCCCGTAACCTTTAAAAACGCGGAAAACCTGCGGGAGGTGGCGGCCAAAATACCTTTGGAAAAGTTACTCATCGAGACCGATGCTCCTTACCTTACGCCCGTACCTTACCGGGGCCAGCGCAACGAACCGGCCAACCTGCGCTTTGTAGCGGAGGCGGTGGCTGGCGCCCGGGGCATACCCGTAGAGGAAGTGATAGAGGCTACCGCACATAACGCCCGCACTCTGTTCAGGCTGTGATGGGGTTCCACCAAAAAGCTTTGGGCAGGAACGAGGGTAATACCCGCAGCCTATTCAGCTTGTGACTCTTTCGTCTGTCCCCAGCTATAGTGGTCAGCGGCGGTCCAGTAAAGCCCGGTTTAACACCGGGCTAAAATTTTTTGTTATTATCCCCGGCTTCATACGACCCCGCCCTTTACCTCTCCACCGGAGGTTTAAATTGCGAATTATACGGCAATAATAGTAGGCGCCGGTACAAGAGAAAAATCACACTTTAACGAGGAGTGAAAGTATTTGGCGGAAATTTGGGGTTACCGGGCCTTACGGGCTGTTATGGGGCTGGTCTTAAGCCTTTGGGCCCTGGTAAGCATAGGATGGGCCGAACGGCAGGTAAGGGTTGAAGCTGACGGGCAGGCCGTGGAGCTGGTTACCAGAAGCTGGACGGTAGCCGGGGCTTTGGAGGAGGCAGGAGTCAAGTTAGAGCCGGGAGACCTGGTGGTACCGGATCCGCATTCACCCGTAACGCCGGGACTGGTCATTTCGGTAACCCGCGCCGTACCCGTCAGCGTTGAAGCCGACGGCAAAAAGACCGTGGTAAAGGTTCCCGTTCCTACCGTAGCTCAGGTCCTTGCCGCGGCGGGGCTCACTTTAGGCCCCATGGACAGGGTGGAGACCAACCTGGGGACGGGCGACAAACTTTATCTTAAAATTTTCCGGGTGACCCAGGAGATAGAGGTGCGATCGGAAGCCATACCCTTTAAAATCGAAAGGCGAGCAGATTTTAGCTTGGAGAGAGGGGTGGAGAAGGTCGTCCGGGAAGGCAAGCCGGGACTGCGTTATCTGAAGTACCGGGTGACCAAGGAGGATGGAAAAGAGGTTAAGCGGGAGCTTCTAGATACCTGGGTAGAAGTGCAACCCCAGTCCAAAATCATAGCCTACGGCACCCGTACCCCTGAGGCGGTGGCTGCCCTGGCCAAGGCCGGCAAAGTTTTAGAAATGGAAGCCACGGCTTATACCCATACCGGGAACCCTACGGCCACCGGTATCTATCCTTACCGGGGTATTGTGGCCGTGGACCCCAAGGTTATACCCCTGGGTACCAGGCTGTATGTAGAAGGCTACGGGTATGCCTGGGCCCAGGATACGGGAGGGCTTATAAAGGGCCAGCGCATAGACCTCTTCATGGAGACGGAAAAGGAAGCCATCCTTTGGGGACGGCGACGGGTTAAGGTTTATATATTAGAATAAAGACGCCCAGAAAAAGCCCGCTTTCGCTCTGCGGAACATAACTGTTAAGGGGTTCATATCCGGCACCCAGGCAACCCTTTTTCACCGAACGTGGCATGGATCCAATTCCAAGGTAAAACTACAGGCCCCAAAGCAGGGAAACATTAGCCGGGCGTAGAATATATAGGTCGGCACAAAAAGATCCTAGGAGGCAGTCTTAGTGGACGGCTGGATAACCGCCTGGCGCGAAGAAAAGAGGTTGCGGTCCCGTCGCCGCTCCTTCTTTTTATTTTGTGCGGCCTTGTTATTACTTTTTGTAGGAGCAGGCTGGGGGATGTTTAGCCTGCCCTGGAAAAAAGTAGCTTTAGAGGTGGACGGGCAAGAAAAACTGCTGCGTACCCGGGCCAAGACTGTGGAACAAGTGCTGGCGGAAGAGGGGGTGACCCTGGCCCCGGAGGATGAAGTAAATCCCCCCCTTCTTACCCCTGTAACGAGGGGCCTCCGCATACAAGTAAAAAGAGCTGTTCCCGTACGGATCCTTGTGGACGGCGGGGAGCGGGAGATAAGGCTTGTGCCCGGGACGGTGGGCCAGGCCCTGGAGCGTGCCGGGGTACATTTGGGTCCCCTGGACCGGGTGGAGCCAGCGGATACAGAGAAGCTTGTAGAACCGGGGGAGACCATAAAGGTTATCAGGGTGGAAGTTAAGACTGAGATGGTAGAGGAAGAGGTGGGCTATCAAGTAATAAGGCGGCAGGATCCCGGATTGGAGATAGGGACGACCCGGGTCCTCCAGCAGGGCAGGAAAGGGCTTAAGCGGATCGAGTACCGCGTGACCTACGAGGACGGAGCAGAGGTAAAGCGGGAGGTAGTAAAAGAAGAAATCGTCCGGGAGCCCGTGCCCCAGGTGATAGTTGTAGGCACATTGAGGGAAGTCTCCCGGGGCGGCTATACCTTAAGATTTAGGCAGGCCCTGTGGGTTACGGCCACCGCCTATACTCATACTGGTAACCGTACGGCTACGGGTACTGTGCCGCGGCTCGGTACCGTAGCTGTGGACCCACAAGTAATCCCTTTGGGTAGCCGTTTGTACATCGAGGGTTACGGCTTTGGACGGGCGGAGGATGTAGGAAGCAGTATCAGGGGCGAACGTATAGATGTGTTTTTTGAGTCCTTGGAAGCTACACGCCGGTGGGGTGTAAGGCGCGTAAAAGTTTATATACTAGAATAGGCGGCTCGTATTTCCTTTGTTAGGCCGGGGTTTTTGTAGTATAATAAAAGAGGCACCGGAGGGAAATAAAGTTGTACCCTGCTGTGACCAGCCCCGGCCAGATAGTTTCACTGCTTAAAGCTAAGGGTTTAAGGCCTAGCAAGGCCAGGGGGCAAAATTTTCTCCTAGACGCCAATATTGCCAGGAAGATAGCCGAAGAGGCGGCTTTAGCCGCGGATGACGTAGTAGTAGAGATAGGCCCCGGCCTGGGGGCTTTGACGCGGGAGCTGGCCCAGCGGGCCGGAAGGGTCATAGGTATAGAAATAGACAGAAATCTCGTCCAGGTGCTCCGCGAGATCCTGGAAGGGCAGCCTAATGTGGTTTTGGTAGAGGGAGACGCCCTTAAGATAAATTTCGACGAGCTTGTGGGTGAAACCCTTGGGATGCAGGGCAGGGGGAGGTTGCCAGCCTACAAAGTAGTGGCTAACCTTCCCTATTATATTACTTCCCCGCTTTTAGTTCACCTTTTAGGCAGCGGCTTTAACATAGAGCGCCTCGTCCTTATGGTGCAACTGGAAGTGGCCCAGCGCTTGACAGCCGGGCCGGGTACCAAGGATTACGGCGCTTTGACCGTGTTTGCCCAGTATTTTGCGGACATCCAGTGGGTGATGCGGGTACCGCGCACGGTTTTCTTCCCGCGGCCAGAAGTAGATTCGGCGGTGGTGCGGCTGTATAAGCGGCCGCGTCCTCCGGTAGATGTTGGAGACGATGAAGAATTTTTCTTCCGGGTGGTAAGGGCAAGCTTTTCTAAAAGGCGCAAGATTTTACCCAATGCTCTTAAGGAATTGGTCGGAGACCGGGAAAAAGTATTTAAAGCTTTGGATACGGCCGGTATTATGCCCATACGCCGCGGCGAGACCTTGAGTTTGGAAGAGTTTGCCAGGCTAAGCCGGTGCCTGAAGAAGGAGTTAGGAAGAGGGTGAACCGGCAGTGTACTTCATCAGTCCTACCAAGGGTCGGCTTACGGCCGAGGAAATGTTCCGGGATATAATGGAGTTTATAGAAGGGACGCCTGATGCCCAGTACAAGGTCATCATCGGGACAGATTCCCAGGCCCGGGTGAGGACCTGCTTTGTAACGGCAGTTATCATCCACCAGGTGGGTAAGGGTGCTCGCTACTATTATCGCAAGAGATATCAGCGAAAGCTTAACTCTTTGCGCCAGCGGATCTTCATTGAGGCAGCCTTAAGTTTGGAGGTGGCCAGCTTCCTGGCCCAAAAGCTCGCCGAAAACGGTCATGCGGACCTCAATGTGGAGATACACCTGGATATAGGTCCTAACGGAGACACCAAGGAACTCATCCGGGAAGTTGTAGGGATGGTGGTGGGGAGCGGCTTTGCCGCCAAGATAAAGCCTTATTCCTGCGGCGCCACCAAGGTGGCCGACAAGTATACTAAGAGCGGCTGAGAGAAAACCGGGCGGAATCCGCTCCCAGGAGCGTAACGAGTAACCCCAAAAGGAAGGCGGCACTACCAAAGTAGGTAGCGCCGCCTTCCTTTTTTAAAGGGCTAAATGGCGAAGACGTGGTTTCCGATGACGGTTATTATCTTGCGGGTCCATACCCAGGGGCTGGTGGCCGTAGCCGGGTTCCAGAAGAAGAGGGCTCCACCGCTGGGGTCTTTTCCTGCCAGGGCTTCGCGGGCGGCCTGGTAGGCGGTAGCGTTAGGTTGTAACCATATCTGCCCGTTATAGACCGATTCGAAAGCATAGGGCTCATAAATCACCCCGGCGATGGTATTGGGAAAACGACCGTCCCGGACACGGTTTAAGACCACCGCAGCTACGGCAACTTGTCCGGCGTAAGGCTCCCCGCGGGCTTCGGCGTAGACGAGGCGGGCCAAAAGCTCGAATTCTTCCGGCGTGTAGGATATCCTTCCGCCCCGGGAAGCAAGGCTTGAGCTGCCCCTATCCGGTATCCAAAGGACTTGTCCGGGGTAGATGTACTCGCTTTTAAGGTTGTTAGCGGCCATTATTTCCTGGTAGCTTACTCCAAAGCGCAGTCCGATGAGGAACAAGGTATCTCCCGGTTGAACTGTATAAGTAGTACCTGACTTGGTGGGGATCCACAGCACTTGGCCGGGATATATCCAGGTATCCCATAGACCGTTGGCTTGCTGTATTTCTTCCGGCGTAACATTGTAGCGAAGGCCTATGAGGTAGAGGGTATCACCAGGCTGCACGGTATAGGTGGCAGCATATCCGGTGGCGGGGCGGATAAATAAAAATACACAGACGGCTAAGGCGCAAGCCAAAAAAAGTAAAATTTTTCTTTCTCTGTACCTAATGGCCATCAACTCCTTTTCTGGCTACCGCCTGCCAGCCCATTCATCATTATACAGGGACAGGCGGCCCCGCGTCATTACAAAATAGTTGGCAGCTCCGGTATTTTATGTTAACTAATATCCCCCGCTTGTTTTCCGGCATAAACTGGTAACAGGGAAGCCCCAAATTTTAGGCTACCTTGGAGGACAGAAGGGAAGGAAAGAAAATGGCCGAGATAAAGCCGGGGGATATAGTTGCGCGCCGGTCTTACGGAAAGGATATATTATTTAAGGTCAAAGCCGTGACCATCACTGAGCAGGGTAAGAAAACGGCCCTGCTTAAGGGACTGGATGTGCGGCTTAGCGCGGATGCTCCCGTAGAAGACCTAGAACTTCAGCCCGCCGAACAAATTTTACTTTACCGGCACCAAGATATTCACCGCTGTACAGCCTACTTCCGCCGGGTCCGGGAACGGCAGGAAACGAGGCGGGCGGCCCTTTGGGCCTGGATGGACGTGGCAGCGGGTTCCGAAGAGGGCGGGCGGGGAGCTTTAGGGGAGGGGGAAGGTTTTTTTGAGCTTCCCGGCAGGGTGCTGCATGTAGATGGGGACGCTGAATACTTGGACCGCTGTCTCCAGGCCTACCAGCAGCTCCGTCTGCCGGCTACGGGCTTTTTTGTGGCCGAGGAGGAGCAGGCCTATAAGATTCCTGAGTTGCTTTCCCGGTATACTCCCGATATTCTAGTGCTCACGGGTCACGACGGGCTGACTAAGCGTAAGGCAGACCTGTCCAGCTTGGACAGTTACCGGCATTCTAAATATTTTGTGGCCGCTATAAAGGCCGCCCGGAGGTTAAGGCCCAGCCATGACGACCTGGTGATTTTTGCTGGAGCCTGCCAATCCCATTATGAGGCCTTACTCGAGGCGGGGGCTACCTTTGCCAGCTCCCCGGCCCGGATACTCATTCATGCCTTTGATCCCCTTCTGGTGGTGGAGAGGGTGGCTTACACCCCCATCCGGGAGACAGTGGTGCCCCGGGAAATAATTAAAGATACCATTACCGGAGAGGGAAGCATCGGCGGGGTAGAGGTGAAAGGGAAATTGCGCCTGGGGTACCCTGACTCTCCCCGCTGGAGATCGTTCCCGGCCTTTGCAGGAGAAACCTCACAAGAAAGTTTTTCTTTCGGGGAAAAACCCTTAAAATAATCCTAACAAATCCATAATATTGGCTTAATATAGGCTCTGCGGTCCTTGACATAGGGGTGCAGTTTTAGTAAAATAATTTGCCAGCCTTGACATCCTCCGGCCGGCGTACTATAATAAAGTATGTATGCCGGGAAAGAGGGTGGTATAGTTGGCTGGTAAAGAAGTGCTTGCTCTCATCAGACAGGATTTAGAGGCCCGTGTAGGCCAGAAGATAAAACTGAGGGCTAACCGGGGCCGGAAAAAGATCATCGAAAAAGTAGGGATTCTGGAGAAAACCTATCCCAACATCTTCGTCATACGCCTGGAAGAGCAGAGGAGCCCGGAGCGGCGCATCTCCTTTAGCTATGCCGACGTACTGACCGATACCGTAGAGCTCATGGTAGAAGGAGAAGAAGGAGATATACGCATAGGAGCTAAGGCGAGGAGCTAAGGGATTTTTAAAGCCCTGGCTCCTTTTTGATAGTTCGCCTTGTTTTGGCCCCTGGGAAGAAGGTGGTACGGTGGACCGGAGCCTTCCGCCTGAGGAGCGCGTACCGCCTTGCCTAGAAGGCTGGCCTACCGATGTGGTAGAGGCAGGAGATACTCACATAATTATGCGGGGCCCTACCCCATACTAAGAAGGGGTGGGGCCTTTTGCATTTTGTAGTCTGTGTTAAACAGGTACCGGATACTACTGAAGTCCGGGTGGACCCGGTCACCAAAACCCTGGTACGGGAAGGGGTACCCTCCATAATCAATCCCTATGACGCCCACGCCGTAGAGGAGGCAGTACGGCTAAAGGAGCGCTACGGGGGAAAAGTTACCGCTATAAGCATGGGTCCACCCCAGGCAGAGGAGGTCCTGCGCCGGGCCTTGGCCATCGGTGCTGACCGGGCTATACTCCTGACTGACCGTACTTTTGCGGGTTCGGATACTCTGGCCACGAGCTATATTTTAGCCCAGGCCATACGCCGGCTGGACCGGGAGGAACCCGTAACTTTAGTTTTATGCGGTAAGCAAGCCATAGACGGCGATACAGGCCAGGTGGGACCGGGAATTGCTACCCGTTTAGGATTTACTCCCTTAACCTATGTACTGGCTGTAGAGGAAATAGATATAGAGGCGGGGGAAATAAAGGTGCAGCGCAAGCTGGAGGATGCCCGCCAGGTAGTGTGCGGGAAGCTGCCCGCCCTTCTTACCGTGGTGAAAGAGATAAATGAGCTCCGTTATGCCGCCTTACCCGACCTCGTCCGGGCCGCCCGTACCAGGCCTGAGCGCTGGACGGCCGCGGACCTGGAGGTGGATCCGGGACGTACCGGGCTAAAAGGTTCCCCTACTTCCGTCCGGCGTATCTTTGCTCCACCGCAGCGTCCCGGTGGAGAGATGATACCGGGAGGGACGGAGGATCCTGCCCGAGCGGCCTCTTTATTGGTAGACAAACTCCTTAAGACCAAACTCATCGCCGACCTGTAGCTCCCTTAAGAAGGAGGACGGCAAGGATGTCCGAAGAGACTTATACCCTTCAGGGCGGGGGGCGGGCGGCCCAGAAACTTAAGGGCTCCCCTTCGGGGGACGACGGCTACCGCGGGGTATGGGTCTTCATCGAACAGGTGGAGGGAAGGGCCGCACCGGTGTCCTGGGAACTTTTGGGCGCCGGCCGGGAGCTGGCGGATAGTTTAGAAGTAGAACTGGCCGGCGTCATTTTAGGTTCGGGCGTAGAAAACTTAAGCGACGAAGCCTTCGCCTACGGCGCAGATGTCGTTTATTTAGCGGACCACCCTCTCCTGCGGGATTACCGCACCCTGCTTTATGCCAAAGTTTTAATAAACCTGGTCCGCAAATACCGGCCTGAAGTATTGCTTATGGGGGCTACAAGCCTCGGCCGGGACTTGGCCGGCGTTGTGGCTACGAGTTTGGAGACGGGCCTTACAGCCGACTGTACTGAATTAAAGATAGACACGGAAAAAAGGCTTTTGGAGCAGACGCGCCCCGCCTTTGGGGGAAACGTTATGGCCACCATCCTCTGCCCTAAACGCAGACCCCAGATGGCCACAGTCCGGCCCCGGGTATTTCCCCTGCCTCCCCGGCGTAGCGGCCGTAAAGGGCGCCTTATCGCAGAAAGCTTTGAACTGAAGGAAGAAGAAGCGCGGGTACGTATTTTGGAAACTATAAAAGAGAAGGGCCGTTCCCTTTACTTGGATCAGGCTGAGGTTATAGTGGCCGGGGGAAGGGGCGTGGGGTCCAAAGAAAATTTTGAGTTACTGAAGGAGCTGGCCGAAACCATAGGGGGAACCCTGGGAGCTTCCCGGGCCGCGGTGGAGGCGGGGTGGGTCCCACCAGAATATCAGGTAGGCCAGACGGGCACGATAGTGAGGCCTAAGGTTTATTTTGCCATCGGTATATCCGGGGCCATCCAGCACCTAGTGGGTATGCAGAACTCGGATATAATTGTGGCCATAAACAAGGATCCCGAAGCGCCCATTTTCCGGATAGCCACCTACGGAATAGTGGGGGACCTCTTAGAAATCGTACCTGCCCTAACGTCCGAGTTCAGGCGGCGCTTGAGCCGCAGTACAAGCGAGGGTATCTCAAATGCTTAAATTCGAAGTAGTGATCGTAGGGGCCGGCCCGGCCGGTCTTGCCGCTGCCTATACCCTGGCTAAAGCCGGCGTAGAAGTAGCCGTTTTCGAAAGGGGAGACCACCCGGGTGCCAAAAACCTCATGGGCGGGGTTCTCTACCGCCAGCCCACCGAAGAGGTATTACCCGGGTTTTACCGGGAGGCACCCCTGGAGCGGCCGGTGGTCGAGCAGCGCTTGTGGATTCTTACGGAAGATGATGCCCTAACTTTGGGATACCGCTCCCGGGCCTTTGCCGGCGAACCGTACAATGCTTTTACCGTTTTTCGTTCCCGCTTTGACCGCTGGTTCGGCCAGAAGGTGGTAGAGGCCGGAGCCCTGCTCATAACCGAGACGGTGGTAGAGGATCTCCTCTGGGAGAACGGCCGGGTCGTGGGGGTACGGACGGGCCGCCCTCAGGGGGACGTGCGGGCAGAGGCAGTTATCCTGGCCGAGGGCGTTAACTCTCTTCTTACCCAAAAGGCAGGACTTAAGAAAGGCGGCCTTCAGACCCACGAGTTGGCCGTGGCGGTAAAAGAAGTGCTGGCCTTACCTAAAGAAAAGATAGAAGACCGGTTTGGCCTAGAGGAGGGCCAGGGATGCACCATCGAGCTTTTGGGCGAGGCCACTTTAGGCATGATGGGTGTAGGATTTATCTATACCAACAAGGATACCCTTTCCGTAGGAGTGGGGGTACTGCTGTCCCACCTTGTCCGCAGGCGGCTGAACCCTAACGATGTTTTAGAACACCTGAAAAACCACCCTTCCGTACGCAAATTTTTAGCCGGGGCCCAACCCAAAGAATACCTGGCCCACCTCATACCCGAAGGCGGTTTCCGGTCCATCCCGAAATTATACGGACCCGGCCTTCTGGTAGCAGGAGATGCGGCCATGCTGGTCAACGGAATACACCGCGAAGGCTCCAACCTCGCCCTTATATCCGGGAAATTGGCGGCCGAAACCCTTTTGGAAGTGCGTACCCGGGGTGGGTATCATGAGAAAAACCTTTCCCGCTACCGGGAAAAGCTCGAAAAAAGCTTCGTCCTCCAGGACCTAAGGAAGTATCAAAATACATCCCTCTTCTTTAACGAAAATCCCCAGTTTTTTACCCTGTATCCCCGCCTTTTAAGCCTGGCAGCGCGGGAATTCTTAACTGTAGACAGTGTACCCAAGAGGGAGAAGCAAAGGAAGATATGGCAGATTATAACCTCGCACCGGAGCAGATGGAAGTTAGCTCAGGATCTTTTCCGCCTGTGGCGGGTTTTGGGTTGAAGCAGGGTATCTACAGGCTGCCCCCAAAGTAGTACCCATGAATAAGGGCCCTGCGCCCAGGGCTGCTACCAGGGGGCTTGCAGGCTTTATCGGACTTATGCTGATAAAAAGGGAGACGGGAAATGCGGCTTGAAGACAAGCTTTACCTCAATCGCTACCAGCCTGATAAACATCCCCACCTGCGCATCAAGGACAGGGAAGTCTGCCGCCATTGCGATGGACGCCCCTGTACTTATATTTGCCCGGCTCGGGTATATACTTGGAATGAAAAAGAAGAAAGGATAGAGACTGCCTACGAGGGATGCCTTGAGTGCGGGACCTGCCGATACGGGTGTGCCCATGACAACATAGACTGGCGGTACCCGCGGGGCGGTTTTGGGATAATGCACAAGTACGGGTAGAAAAACATAAAAATATTTTAAGCCTGTAAAGCCCAAAAAGACTTTCCCCTTTTATCCTTGATCTGAGATGCCTGATATATATTTACTTAAAGAAAACAAGAGGCTAGGTGCCTCGGTTTTTTAATCTTATTCAAGCTCCCTAAGGAACTAGGAAAGAGCCTTAAAACAAGGAGCTTTAAGGGGGAGGAGAACATGGGTTGCCGTATAGGACTGGATCCCGGCCATGGTGGGTCTGATCCCGGTGCGGTGGGGGCCGGTGGCCTTATGGAAAAGGGAGTAACTTTAGATGTAGCCCTCATGCTCGGAGAAAAGCTATCCCGGGCGGGGTGCGAGGTGATCTTTTCGCGGCGCGAGGATGTTTATGTGTCCTTAGCTGAGCGGGCGGACCTTTTTAACCGGGCCGAAGTAGACCTGGTGGTAAGCCTGCACGTAAACAGCTCCTTTAATAAAGAGGCCTCCTACATTGCCACCTATATTCTTGCTCCTGGGGGGCGGGCAGAAAAGGCGGCCCGCTTTATCCAGAAGGAGCTGTTGGAAGCCTTAAAATGGCCCGATGGGGGAATAAGGCAGGCCGGCTTCTATATTTTGCGGGAGACGAAAGCCCCGGCCGTACTGGTAGAGATGGGTTTCTTAAGCAATCCCGACCAGGAAGCTGCCCTCCGCGATAAAAAAACCCGCCAAACTTTAGCCCTGGCTTTAGCCCGGGGGATAGCTTTATACTTCGGCCTTGACTCTGATGTCTTCTCCTATCCCCAGGATATTGTCGGGCACTGGGCGGAAGGAGTTATACGCCGCTGCCTTGAACTCGGTCTCCTAAAGGGTTATCCCGATGGCACCTTCAGACCGGACCAACCGGCCACCCGTGCGGAATTAGCAGCCGCTCTTTTGAATCTTCTGGACAAAGTTCAAGGTCAAACCGTATAATAAAAGGGGAGTGGGCCCCTTTGCGCGTGCGGTATAAAGTATGGCTGGAGGAGGGGGAGCACGTCTTCGGCGAAGGGTTGTTCGCCCTTCTCCGGGAGATTGAGCAGGAAGGGTCCATAAACAGAGCGGCTAGAAATTTAAACATGTCCTACCGCCAGGCGTGGGGCCGTATTAAAAAGGCCGAAAAGCGGCTGGGTTTTAAGCTCCTTTT
>NZ_JAKKUR010000114.1 GCF_021890735.1 Thermanaeromonas sp. | reverse complement strand
CTGGGACACCGATTCTAACAATATTGCCCAACGATGTTCCTGCCGGCTGATAGGTTTTTCCATCATAAGTGATACCGGTAACGGACACATTAGTTACATCATAGCCGGTGGGAAAAACGATAATAATCTCGTCGCCCGGCTCAAGGCCGCTTGTGGCGTCGAAAGCAACGGTGTAGTTGACGCCCGTGGCTCCGGCCTTGAGATTGTCAGCCGTGACGCTGACGTTCCCGACCTGGCCCGCCATCGCCGGCACGGCTGGCAAAAGTGTTAGGACCAGGGCAAACACGGCTATTATGGAGATCACTTTGCGCGTGCGTTTAGGATATTTACTTAGACCGTTCGCGCTCACGCTATCCATTACCCTCCTTGCCGAAAAATTTTCTGGGCGTTAGGTGTGTACCTTTCCTCCCTTCTCCTCTCCTTTTCTCCTCTTCCCCTGCTACCACCTCCCCCGGGGTTCTACTGCACGGCCCGGCACACGGCCCGTCCGGCGGTACACCGGTGCGCTCAGGGCAAGTCATTTTAGAGAAGCATAATTTGCGGCAGAAATGGCAATATTTATCCTCAGCGGCCCCATCCCGTTACCGGTCGTCTAACATCCATTCCGCTATACCTTTCTTCCACGTTTTGTAACCTGGCCGGTAGGGGGCTCATCGGTAAAAAGTTCCTCCACAGGTTTGTTTAGGATGCGGGCAATGCGCAGTGCGGTGGCTACCGACGGATTTTTATATCCTCTCTCGATATTTGTGTACGACGCACGCGTAAGACCCGCCCGTCGGGCCACTTCGGATTGGGTAAGACCGGCCCGGAGCCGGGCCCTGCGCAGGGCAGTGCGCATTGGTTGCCTCCTTCTAGACTGGTATTGGTTCCCTGACGTGTCATCTGGAAACATTATATGTGTTCTTTTGGAAACTTGTCAATAGGGTTGATGAGGGGTAAGGTTTCTATTGGAAACCCTATGGAGGTGGGTATCGTGATACAATTGGGAGATACTTTAAAACAACTGCGTCAGAGGGTAGGCCTCCGGCAGGAGGACGTGGCCAGGATGGTCGGTGTAGAACGCTCCACTGTAGCCAACTGGGAACGCGGGGCGAAACAGCCCAGCCTGGAGACGCTGGTAAAGCTGAGCCAGCTCTTTGGTGTTTCTCTGGACGAACTGGTAGGCGTCACTAGAGCCACCGCTCCATTACCTTTAGCCTGCTATTGTTCCCTCGTATCCGACCCGCTGGTAAAACTCCTGGCCGAGCGGACCGGCGTCCCGGCAAAAAACATCGCTGCCTTTATTGCAGCGCTTCAGATCTCAGACGACGTTTGTGGCAACTGCAGGGAAGAAGTGCGAGGAGAAAGGTCAGAATATCAACCTTACTGAGTACATCCCTGACCAGGCATTGAGGGTTATTCCAAAAAGCAGGTAAACAATAGTTCTACCACCGCGTTCTGTGCGACAGTAACCCTTAGACCAAGAGCAACCTCACACGAGCCACGGAACGCACTGCACAGATTATTCCCCTCTACAAGCACCTGGGCCTAGTATTTTCCAAATTCTCTAACTTATAACAGGATGTGTGCTTTTCCCTCCTTCAACAGAAGCCTCCAGACCAACTCGCTGTGACAACACGGCTCGTAACCACCTCCTACCACCTTTGAATGCGTCTCCCAAACAAAAGAGGCCGGGGTTCCCAGCTTCTCTATTCAAGTATTTTCCTACCTTTCGGTGTTTTCTCCTGCCTAAGCCCAATCTCCCGCTTCCATCCTATATCCCAAGCTGCCCACGCCACAGACAGGGACCGGGGATAGTATGCTCCCCAGATCCCCAATGCTCCACCCAGGATGAGACCCCAAAACCCGTCCTCGCTCAAAACCGTTCTTCTCTCCCAAACCCTTTTATCCGTTATGAAGCGCCCGCTTCCGGGAGCCTCCCGCTGGTAGTGATAAAATAAAAGGGAACCACCGTGATAAATAAAAAGGTGTCCACCCCGACCAAAATCCTGTACGCTATACTTAGCCACACTTGATTTAGCGTACAGGAGGTTGAAAGGAGAATGATCAGGGTGGACACTAAGGAACGCATTAGGGAGTTGCACTTTAGGGAAGGATACTCCATCCGGGCCATAAGCCGGATGCTGAAGGTGGCCCGCAAAACAGTTAAGCGGGCTCTGACTGATGCTGAGCCTCCCAGGTACCACCTAACAAAAGAAAGAGCTAAACGGGTTATAGGGCCTTTCCTCCCTATCATATACCAGTTGCTTGAGGAAGATCAACTGCGGCCACCCAAACAGCGGCATACGGCCAGGCGTATTTTTGAACGTTTAAGGGATGAATATGGTTACCAGGGGAGCGAAGCAACTGTTCGCCTTTACGTGCGCCGCTGGCACCAGGCACAGCCCAAGGAAATGTTTCTCCCTATGGATTTCGGTCTTAACGGCTGGGCACAAAGTGACTGGTTTGAAGCCTTAATAGAGCTTCAAGGTACCGTTATTACAGTTCACGTTTTTCTTATACGTTTATGCGGTTCCAGGGCCCTTTTTGCCCGAGCGTATCTTAAGGAAAATGCAGAAGCTATCTTAGACGCCCATGTACACTCTTTTAACTTCTTTGGCGGTGTACCGCCCCATATTGCTTATGATAATCCTAAAACCCTGGTAGCCCAGATTTTCTCTGGCCGGCGCCGCAAAGAGAGCCAATATCTTCAAGCTTTGCGCCTCCATTATCTCTTTCAGCCGGAATTCTGCCTTCCCTATGAAGCCCATGAAAAAGGGCTGGCGGAAAACAGCGTACGTCTGCTGCGGCATAACTTCTTCGTTCCCATACCGAAAGTAAATAGCTTGGAGGAACTTAATGAGCATTTGGAGAGGTGGTGTTTGAAATACCTCGAAGAATATTTGCCCGATAAAGAGGCTACTGTAGGAGAGCTTTTGGCCAAAGAAAAGCTATCGCTTCTTCCTTTACCAGAAGTACCCTTTGAGCCGGCCGTATTCCGGTCCGTGCGGGCTACCCGTCAGGCCTTCATCCACTTCGATGGCAACCGTTACTCTGTCCCAGTTAATATGGCCCATCTACCTCTAACTTTAAGGGCCTATGTAGACCGGATAGAAATATACCATGAAGACGAGAAGATAGCCGTACATACTCGCTGCTATGCCCAGGGGAAGACCATAACCTGCTACACCCACTACCTGCCGCTCCTTAAACAGAAGCCTAACTTTGTGCTATATACCCTGCCTTTCCGGCAGCTTAAACTACCGGCTCCCCTCGAACAATTCCTAAGTAAACTGGCTACCAGGTCTCCTAAGCCACCCCAGGATATTGTAGCTTGCCTTGAACTAATGGCTGAACACGGAATAGAGACGGTGGCGGAAGCTGCTGAACGGGCCCTGCTGATGGATACAGTGAATGTAACTGCCCTTAAGGCCCTTCTACCTTTGCCTTCACCTTCTGGGCCAAAAGTAGAAGTGCCGGAGGACTTAAGGGACTATAGAGTCCACATGCCTCACCCTGCTAAATATGACCGGTTACTGGGAGGTGCCGCAGTATGAGCGCTATAATCAGTGAGCAAGGCGAATTAGCGGTGGTAGAAAATCTAGCCAGGGCACTTAAGCTCCCTACCGTAGCTCTTCAGGCCGGACCTTTGTCTCGCGAAGCTCAAGTCCAAGGTGCCTCCTACCTGCGGTACCTGGCAGCAGTGTTGGAACAAGAGCTTCTCCACCGTGAAGAGGCCTCCCTGAAACGCCGGCTTAAAGCGGCCTGTTTTCCAGTAACAAAAACCCTGGACAGCTTTGACTTTAGTGCTGTACCTACTCTGTCCAAACCCCAAGTGCTAGGGTTAGCACGGGGAGAGTTTATCCGCCAGAAAGAAAACGTAATTCTTATGGGAAGCACTGGTACCGGGAAAACGCATCTGGCCATAGGTCTGGCTACGGCAGCTTGCCGGCAGGGATACCGGGTGCGTTTCTTTACCGTAGCTGAACTAGTTAGCGAATTAAGGGCTGCCCATCAAGAGAATCGCCTGAACCGTTTCACCCGTCAGTGGTTGAAATTCGACCTTGTTATACTGGATGAGCTAGGTTACGTACCCTTTGACCAGTTTGGTGCCCAGCTTCTATTCCAGGTGCTGGCTGCCAGATACGAACGAGGAAGCGTCATCATTACTACCAACCTGGAATTCGGTCAGTGGGTAGAAATATTCGGGGATGAACGCATGACGGCGGCACTTATCGACCGGCTTACTCACCGGGCTCACATTCTGGTGCTTAATGGGGAAAGCTTCCGGTTCAGGGAAAGCTTAAAACGCCAGCTCAATCAAAATACTCAAGGGGGTGAGTTCGCTAGCTAAAAGTACTACTAAAATTAAGCAGAA
>NZ_JAKKUR010000027.1 GCF_021890735.1 Thermanaeromonas sp. | reverse complement strand
TTTATTGCCGATTTTGAGGCCCAACTTGTGGGGGCTAAAGTGGATGAAGAGCGGGAAGTTAAAGTCACATTTCCTGGAAATTATTTTCGCCAGGAGCTGGCCGGTAAAGACGCAGTTTTTAGGGTTAAGATCCGGGCCATCAAGCGTAAGCATTTGCTCCCCTTAGATGACGAATTTGCCAAGGATGTAAGTGAATTTGAGACCTTAGAGGAGCTTAAGGCCGATATCAGAAGACGCTTAGAAAAAGAGCGAGAAGAATGGGCAAAGGCCGAAATCCGCCGTCAGGCAGTGGAAAAGGTGGTAGAAGATGCAGAAGTAGAAGTGCCCAAAGTTTTGGTGGAACGCCGGATAGATCGCTTGATAGAGGATTTCGCTTGGCAGCTTCGCGCCCAGAGAAGTTCTCTGGAAAAATTTATGGAAAGAACAGGTAAAGATATATCAAAGCTCAGGGAGGATTTCCGTGCCCGGGCTGAAAAACAGGTAAAGACAGAGCTGGTGTTGGAAGCCGTGGCTAAACAAGAGGGGCTTACAGCCACCCCGGAAGAGATAGATAAAGAAATCCAAGAAATGGCTCGTGCGCTAAATAGAGATCCTGCAGAGCTAAAAGAAAAAATGGGTGATGGCTTAGAACGGCTCAAATATGATATCATAATTAATAAGGCGGCTCAGTTCTTAGCTGATCACTCTACTCCTGTTGTTAAGGATACAAAGGGAGAAGAAGCCGGGGAAAATTCTGGAGGTGAGGCAGAGGATGTCCGTCCTGGTACCGATAGTAGTGGAGCAGACCAATAGGGGTGAACGGGCGTACGATATCTACTCACGGCTTTTAAAAGACCGTATTATTTTCTTAGGCAGCGCCATAGATGATCACGTGGCTAACCTGGTTATAGCTCAGATGCTTTTCTTGGAGGCCGAAGACCCGGATAAAGATATACACCTTTATATCAACAGTCCTGGAGGGTCTATCACGGCGGGAATGGCCATTTTTGATACTATGCAGTATATTAAGCCAGATGTGTCGACCATCTGTGTAGGGCTGGCGGCTAGCATGGCTGCCTTCCTTCTTGCGGCTGGAGCCAAAGGGAAAAGATATGCCTTGCCCCATAGCGAGATCATGATACACCAACCCATGGGAGGCACTCAGGGTCAGGCGGTGGATATCGAGATCCACGCTAGGCGGATTATGCGTATCCGGGACTTATTGAACAAGATTTTGAGTGATATAACAGGGAAGCCGTTAGAAGTTATAGCCAGGGATACGGACCGGGATTATTTCATGTCAGCTATGGAAGCTAAGGAGTACGGTCTAATTGATGAGGTGATCACGAAACGCGAGTTGCCCGCCAAATAACACAGTGAGGTGAATATTTAATGTATAAGTACACTGACGATAAAGGGCAACTTAAATGTTCCTTTTGCGGTAAGCTGCAGGATCAGGTAAAAAAGCTGGTGGCAGGGCCAGGTGTGTATATATGCGATGAGTGCATAGAGTTGTGTAATGAGATTATAGAAGAAGAATTAAACGAGGATCTCAGTATGGAGCTGGGGGAAATCCCCAAGCCGAAAGAGATCCGGGAAATTCTCGACCAGTATGTTGTCGGCCAGGACCATGCCAAAAAGGCATTGTCTGTGGCCGTATATAATCATTATAAGCGTATTCATCTAGGCGTCAAGTTAGAGGATGTGGAAATACAGAAGAGCAATATTCTTATGATCGGTCCCACAGGGAGCGGTAAAACCCTGCTGGCGCAGACACTGGCCAAAATTCTAAATGTACCCTTTGCTATTGCTGACGCTACTTCTCTCACTGAGGCAGGATACGTGGGCGAGGATGTGGAGAACATCCTCTTAAAGCTTATACAGGCTGCCGATTACGATGTAGAGAAGGCTGAAAAGGGGATCGTTTATATAGATGAGATCGATAAAATCGCTCGCAAGTCGGAGAATCCGTCCATTACGCGGGATGTCTCGGGAGAGGGTGTACAGCAGGCCCTGCTTAAGATCCTGGAGGGAACCATAGCCAGCGTACCGCCCCAAGGCGGCCGGAAGCACCCTCACCAGGAGTTCATCCAGATAGATACCACCAATATACTCTTCATCTGCGGCGGAGCCTTTGAGGGCTTAGATAAGATAATAAGAAACCGTATTTCTCAAAAGACCATGGGTTTCGGGGCTGAGATCCGCAGTAAAAAAGATATCCAGATCGGGGATATTTTAAAACATGTAATGCCTGCAGATCTTTTAAAATACGGTCTTATTCCGGAGTTCATCGGCCGTCTACCCATCATCGTTACCCTGGATGCCCTGGATGAGCAAGCCCTCATACGGGTACTGACTGAGCCACGTAATGCCCTGGTGAAGCAATACCAGAAGCTTTTCGAAATGGACGGGGTGAGTTTAGAGTTTAAAGAAGATGCTCTAGTGGCCATAGCTAGAGAAGCCCTTAAGCGGGAGACCGGAGCCCGGGGCCTCAGGGCTATATTAGAAGAGGTTATGCTGGATGTCATGTATGAAATTCCTTCACGAGGTAATGTGACCAAGGTAATAATCACCAAGGATTGTATTTTGCGTAAGGAAGAGCCCCTCATCGTAACTGCAGCAGACCGTAAAAAGAAAAAGGAAGAAAGCGCTTAAAAAGCAGAAGTTAAAAAGGTTGGTATTGGGGATGGCAGCTCGAAGGAAGGGCTGCCTTTTTTATTTTTTGGATAAAATATTACCTTACAGCACAACTTAAAAAACGAGAGCATGGGGAAAGGAGTTTTGGAAGGTGGCAGAGAGCAGTATTAGTTTGGGGGGAGCTATTACCTTTTTGCAGGTTTTTTTAGCGGTGGTAGCCGCTTTATACTTGGTTAACCTTTTTAAAAGCCAGCCTGGAAACCGTACGGCTATAGAAAGGGAGTCCCGCAAAGAGCTAGAAAAGCTTAAGCAGCTACGCCAGATAGCGTTGAGCGAACCCTTAGCCGAAAAGACCCGACCTACAACCTTTGAGGAGATCATTGGCCAGGAAGAAGGTTTAAAGGCTCTACGGGCTGCCCTGTGCGGGCCCAATCCCCAGCACGTGATCATTTATGGCCCCCCGGGTGTGGGTAAGACAGCGGCGGCCCGGCTAGTGCTAGAGGAGGCCAAGAAGAATCCCCTTTCACCCTTCAGGGAAGATGCTCAGTTTGTGGAGATAGACGGGGCCACTTCTCGCTTTGATGAGCGGGGTATCGCCGACCCCCTTATAGGATCAGTACACGACCCCATTTACCAGGGAGCAGGCCCTCTGGGTTTAGCGGGTATCCCCCAGCCTAAACCCGGGGCTGTTACCAAAGCTCACGGAGGTATACTCTTCATAGACGAAATAGGAGAGCTCCACCCCATACAGATAAATAAGCTCCTTAAAGTGTTGGAAGACCGTAAAGTGCTACTGGAAAGCGCATATTACAGCTCAGAGGATACTAATATCCCTCCTCATATCCACGACATTTTTAAAAACGGACTGCCTGCCGATTTCCGGTTAGTGGGGGCGACCACCAGGCTCCCGCAGGAGATACCGGCGGCTATCCGCTCCCGTTGCGTGGAAATTTATTTCCGCCCCCTCCTGCCTGAAGAGATCGGGGTTATTGTAAAAAACGCAGTCCGAAAAATAAATCTGTCCATTGAAAATAAGGCAGTGGAGATTATAAAGCGGTACGCTACCAACGGCAGGGAAGCGGTAAATATGGTTCAGCTTGCCGCGGGGCTAGCTCTTACAGAAGGGCGGCAGGAGATCCTCAGGCAGGATGTAGAATGGGTGGTAAGCTGCGGCCAATACTCACCCAGGCCACAATCCCGGATACCTTCAGAACCCCAAGTAGGGGTTGTAAACGGATTGGCGGTATACGGTCCCAATATGGGGGTTGTGGTAGAATTAGAAGCTAGCGCACATTTCGTAGGTGGCCGGCGGGGCCGGGTAGTAGTTACCGGTGTAGTGGACGAAGAGGAGATGGGGGGACTGGAGGGCCGCCGCCTAAAGAAGAAGAGCATGGCCCGCAATGCAGTAGACAACGTTTTGACTGCGCTGAGGGGCCTTCTTAACCTTGACCCCCTGGATTATGACCTACACCTCAATTTCGTTGGAGCCGTTCCTGTGGACGGGCCCTCGGCTGGGTTAGCTATGGTAGTAGCCCTTTACTCTGCTTTTACCGGTACACCGGTAGATAATAAGGTCGCCATGACAGGAGAGATCTCTTTGCGGGGTTTTGTACGGCCCGTGGGAGGGATAATGCCCAAGGTAGAAGCTGCACGCCTGTCAGGGGTTAAAAAAGTGCTTATACCGGCCGAAAACTGGCAAGAGAATTTTCGCCATCTCCGGGATATAGAGGTAATCCCCATACGAAGGATAGAAGAGGCCCTTGAGCATGGCCTCTACCGGGAGAAGCGGCCTGGTAACCGCGAAACCCTAGCCTCTCCACCCCAGGTTTTAAGCGCTTCACCCCTGGCTTACCATTAAAATCTTCTACTTCCTTCAATAGCTTCCCTGCTCCCTTTCTTATGGTCTGGCGACCGAGTTTTTCCTATTGCGGAGGTAATCAACATTTCGTAGAATATAATGAAGACCTGGACGAGGAAGCGAGTGGTTAAGGGGACCTTTATGGAGGTGTGAGCATTGAGCCGTATTCTTCCTTTGCTTCCCTTACGGGGAGTTATTGTTTTTCCTTATACGGTACTTCACTTGGATGTAGGACGTGAACGTTCTATAAATGCCATCGAAGCAGCGATGGTTCGGGATAGAGAAATTTTCTTAGCCATGCAGAAGGAAGCCCAGACCGATGATCCGGGTGAGGAAGATATCTACGCTACCGGCACTGTAGCTGAAATAAAGCAGTTGCTGAAGCTGCCAGGTGGTACCATAAGGATTCTGGTGGAGGGCATAAGGCGGGGCAAGATAACTAGATATCTGAGCTATGATCCTTATATGGCCGTAGAGGTTCAGGAATACAAGGATGAAGTGGAGACCAATAACGAAACAGAGGCCTTGATGCGCGCTTTAATAAACGAATTTGAACATTATGTTAAAATGTCTAAGCGTATCCCGCCGGAGACGGTTGTAGCGGTGGTGAGTTTAGAGGAGCCGGGACGGCTGGCAGATGTGATTGCTTCCCATTTAAATCTCAAACTGGTCGACAAGCAAGCCGTGCTTGAGGCCTTTGATATAAAGCAGCGGCTGGAGCTTTTATGCGAAATTTTAGCCCGGGAGAAGGAGATTCTCGAGCTTGAGCGGAAGATAAACTTGCGGGTTAGGAAGCAGATGGAAAAGACTCAGAAGGAATATTACTTGCGTGAGCAGATAAAAGCCATCCAGAAAGAGCTGGGAGAAAAGGATGAACGGCAAGCTGAAGTTGAAGAACTCCGGGCAAAGATAGCTCAAGCTAAGCTGCCTAAGGAAATTGAAGAGAGGGCGTTAAAAGAAGTTGAGCGCCTGGAGAAAATGCCTCCTATGGCCGCTGAGGCGACAGTGGTGCGCAATTATCTGGACTGGCTTTTGGCTTTGCCCTGGCAAAAGGAGACCCGGGATCGGCTGGATATAAAAGTGGCTGAGAAGATCCTAAACGAGGACCATTATGGGCTTGAAGAAGTGAAGGAGCGGATCCTGGAATACCTGGCCATCCGTAAGCTGGCCAAGAAGATGCGCGGGCCTATTCTCTGTTTTGTGGGGCCGCCAGGGGTAGGAAAAACCTCTTTGGCTAAATCTATAGCTAGGGCCATGCAGCGCAAGTTTGTACGCATATCTTTAGGAGGAGTAAGGGATGAAGCGGAGATAAGGGGCCACAGGCGAACTTATGTAGGAGCCCTGCCCGGCCGTATCATCCAGGGCATGAAGCAGGCAGGGAGCAAAAATCCTGTATTTCTCCTCGATGAAATAGATAAGCTAAGTTCCGATTTCCGCGGAGACCCGGCATCAGCCCTGCTAGAAGTTCTAGATCCTGAACAAAACTATATGTTTAGTGATCATTATATTGAGGCCCCCTTCGATCTGTCTAAAGTTATGTTCATAACTACGGCCAATGTCGAATATTCCATCCCCAGACCTCTTCTAGACCGTATGGAGGTCATCCGTATACCTGGTTACACGGAAGAAGAGAAGATAAAAATAGCCCAGCTCCACCTCATTCCTAAGCAGCTAAAGGAGCACGGGTTAAAGAAGGAACAGCTTATAATATCCGAGAATGCCTTGCGCCGTATAATCCGGGAATACACCAGGGAAGCAGGTGTAAGGAATCTTGAACGACAGATAGCCAAGCTATGCCGCAAGACAGCCAAGGAGATCGTGAGCGGTAATACTACAGCCGTAAAAGTAACGGCTCAAAATCTGGATAATTTCCTGGGAATACCGCGTTACCGCCACACCCTTGCTGAAGAGGCTGAGGTAGTGGGTGTAGCCCGGGGGCTAGCCTGGACTGAGGTAGGCGGCGAAGTCCTCAATGTAGAAGTGGCCATCCTGCCTGGGAAGGGGAACCTCACCTTAACTGGAAAATTAGGCGACGTGATGAAGGAGTCTGCCTACGCCGGGTTTAGCTACCTTCGCTCCCGGGCGAAAGAACTGGGCTTGCCCGTTGATTTCTACGAAAAAAATGATGTGCATATCCACGTCCCGGAAGGAGCCATACCCAAGGATGGGCCTTCGGCCGGTATCACCATGGCCACGGCCATGGCATCAGCTTTAATGGGTGTCCCGGTGCGAAGCGACGTAGCTATGACCGGAGAGATAACTTTACGGGGCAGGGTGTTACCCGTAGGCGGCATCAAAGAGAAGGTTTTAGCTGCCCACCGGGCCGGGATTAAGACGGTCATATTGCCCAAGGACAATGAGAAGAATTTAGAAGAGATACCACCACAGGTGAAACGGAAACTTAAGTTTGTCCTGGTAGAGCACATGGACGAAGTTTTAAAAGAGGCCTTGGTGAACTGGGAGCGGCCCTTGAAGCATGTGGGAACAGAAATAAAGGAAGGCCCGGAGCAGGCGGTAACACAACAGCCCTTGACACAGCTTGCCTTAAGTCGTTAAGATATTACAAGGACATGAATATTTTCCCTCGTCCGGGGGCGGATGAGGGGTTTTTTTCTAAGATACCAGGGGAGGATTGAGCGTGCCGCCGGTTCAAGAATTACCCTCTGTCTATGACCCGCACAAGGTAGAAAGTAAGTGGTACAAGGTGTGGGAGGAAAAGGGATATTTCCGTGCACCGGTAGACGATGTTGGCGAGCGGAAACCCTTCAGTGTGGTCATGCCTCCTCCCAATGTTACGGGTAGCCTCCATCTGGGACATGCCCTGGATAATACCCTTCAAGATATATTGGTCCGCTGGCACAGGATGCGGGGGGATGCCACCCTTTGGCTTCCGGGTACGGACCATGCCGGTATAGCTACCCAGGCTCGTGTGGAAGAAGAGTTGGCTAAGGAAGGGCTAACCAAATACGACCTGGGCCGGGAGAAATTTTTGGAAAGGGTATGGGCCTGGAAGGAAGAGTACGGCAGCCGCATAACCCAGCAGCTACGCCGCTTAGGAGCTTCTTGCGACTGGAGTCGGGAGCGTTTTACTATGGACAAGGGATGCTCCCGGGCGGTGCGGGAAGTCTTCGTGCGCCTTTACAAGGAGGGGCTGATCTACCGCGGGGACTATATTATAAACTGGTGCCCCCGCTGCGCCACGGTTATATCCGATATCGAAGTTGAACATGAGGAAGAACAGGGGCGTCTGTGGTATATTCTGTATCCTTTTAAAGAAGGACAAGGTGGTATAACCGTAGCTACGACCCGTCCTGAGACCATGCTGGGAGATACGGCGGTAGCTGTTCACCCTGATGATGAGCGGTACCGTAAGTTTATTGGCCGTACGGTTATTCTTCCTCTTTTAAACCGCGAGATACCCGTGATAGCCGATGAATATGTGGATCCTAGCTTCGGGACCGGGGCTGTGAAAATTACTCCTGCTCACGATCCTAATGACTTTGAAATAGGAAAACGCCACGGCCTTCCTTCGATTACGGTCATCGGGAAAGACGCGATAATGACCGCCGAAGCAGGTCCTTATAAAGGCTTGGACCGGTATGCTTGCCGGGAAAAGGTGGTAGAAGATCTAGAAAAGCAAGGATACCTTGTTAAAGTCGAAGAACACACCCACGCGGTGGGCCATTGCTACCGTTGCGGTACAGTCATAGAACCCCTCGTCTCTCCCCAATGGTTTGTACGCATGAAACCTCTGGCACAGCCCGCCCTCCAGGCCGCCTTAGAGGGCCGGGTGCGGTTTGTACCCGAGCGCTTTACCAAGATTTATCTAAACTGGCTGGAGAATATCCGGGATTGGTGCATATCCCGGCAGCTATGGTGGGGGCATCGTATACCCGTATGGTATTGCCAGCAGTGCGGAGAGGTAATCTGCACCACTGAGGACCCCAGGGAGTGCCCGTCCTGCCGCAGCACGGCTTTAGAGCAAGACCCGGATGTTCTGGATACTTGGTTTAGCTCTGCTCTCTGGCCTTTTTCTACCATGGGGTGGCCGGACAAAACCCCTGAGCTTGCTCTGTACTATCCTACATCGGTTCTGGTTACTGGCCGGGATATTATTTTCTTTTGGGTGGCCCGGATGATTTTTATGGGTCTTAAATTTATGGGCGAGGTTCCCTTCCGGGAAGTCCTCATCCACGGCTTGGTGTTGGATGCCCAAGGCCGCAAAATGAGCAAGTCCTTAGGGAACGGGGTAGACCCCATGGATGTAATTGAAGAGTACGGGGCCGATACGTTACGCTTCACCCTCATCACGGGTAACACTCCGGGAAACGACCTCCGCTTCCACCCGGAGAGACTGGAGAGCACGCGTAATTTCTGCAACAAAATTTGGAATGCAGCGCGGTTCGTGCTTTTAAACCTTAAAGATTATGATCCGGAAAAAGAAGAGGCCCCGCCTACCTTACCGGATCGCTGGATATTGAGCCGGCTCAATGCGCTAGTAGATCAAGTAACTAGAAGTATGGAGGATTATGAGATTGGAGAAGCAGCCAGGAGCTTATATGAGTTTTTCTGGGGAGAGTTCTGCGACTGGTATATAGAGCTAAGTAAG
The DNA here is from genome assembly GCF_021890735.1 of Thermanaeromonas sp. Lineage (GTDB taxonomy): Bacteria > Bacillota > DSM-521 > Neomoorellales > Neomoorellaceae > Thermanaeromonas. The sequence goes on along the minus strand of NZ_JAKKUR010000027.1, from coordinate 10,057 downwards.
GTACGCCTCTACGGGAACGATGAACGGACCAAAGCCACAGCCCAGAGGGTGTTGCTCGAAGTATTAGAGACTTTTCTTAAGCTCCTGCACCCCTTTATGCCCTTTATTACTGAAGAGATCTGGCACTACCTTCCCGGGGATAGAACCAGTATTATGATAAGTTCTTGGCCTAAAGCTAAGACTCAAGGCAGGGACTATGAGGCCGAGGAAGATATGGCTTTGGTGACCGAGGTAATCAGAGCTATACGTAACCTGCGGAGTGAGGTTCGGGTGACTCCGGGGAGGAAGGCGCGGGTTATTCTAGTGGCAGGAGAAGACAGAACCCGGAGGCTTTTACAGGAATGCCGTGTTTATTTTAATACTTTGGCCCAGGCTGAGCCGGTGGATATATTGGAAACCGTAGATAATTTGAGTCTTAAGGCCGTCTCTAGTGTATGCGGAGGAGTAGAAGTTTACCTGCCGTTAGAAGGGCTCATAGACTATGAAAAGGAAATAGCCAGGTTGGAAAAGGAACTTGCTGCCACCCGGAAGGAGTTAGAGCGGGTGCAGAAGAAACTGGCTAACCCTGAGTTTTTAGCTAAAGCGCCGGCCGAAGTTGTGGAGAAGGAGCGCAATAAAGAAGAAGAGTTGCGGAACAAGGCAGAAGCCCTGAATCAGCGCTTAGTCGCCTTAAAGGGTCAGAGGTGATGAAAGGGTTGAACTACAGCGAGGCCCTAGAATTTTTGTGCCAGCTTACCAAGTTTGGCATAAACCCAGGCCTAAGCCGTATAGAGGAGCTGCTACGACGGTTGGGGGATCCCCACCGGCGGCTCCGTTTTTTTCATATTGGAGGGACCAACGGTAAGGGCTCTGTCGCAGCTATGGTGGCGGCCGTACTTCAGGCTGCAGGGTACCGGGTGGGTCTTTTTACTTCCCCACATTTACACAGCTATACTGAGCGTATTCGCTTAAATGGACAGGCTATTAAAGAGGAGGAAGTGGCTTACATCTTAACCCATCTGCGGCCTATTTTAGAAGATATGGTAGAAAAAGGTTACGAGCCTCCAACAGAGTTCGAGGTAACTACTGCCTTGGCGCTCTATTACTTTGGGGAAGTAAAACCCGATTACGTGGTATTAGAGGTGGGGTTGGGAGGGTCCCTAGACTCTACCAATATAATTCCTACGTCGGAGGTAACTGTGATAACCAATGTAGGACTGGATCATATGGACTATCTGGGACCCACTGTTGTAGAAATAGCCCAGCAGAAGGCCGGCATAATTAAACAAGAGGGCGTAGTGGTTACAGGCGCAGATAAACCCGAAGCCTTGGAGGTAATTGAAAGGACTTGCCAGCAGAGAAAAGCCTTCCTTTACCGGTTAGGAAGGGATATCCGCTTTAAAGAACTAATCGTCTCTCCTCAAGGGGGCGAGATGGATTGGGAGGGCCTGGGGCAGCGCTACCGCAAGCTTAAGATACCTTTGCTGGGGCGTCACCAGCTTGTAAACGCCTCCTTGGCCGTGGCCGCCATCGAGGCCGCGCGGTGCCACCGTGGTTTAGTCGTTGGCGAGCACCATATCAGAGAAGGTATGGCCAAGGTTTCCTGGCCGGGACGGCTGGAGGTCGTCCGGAGGCGTCCCTTAGTAGTTTTAGATGGGGCTCACAATTACGATGGTGCTTTAGCTTTAAAACAAGCTTTGCAGGAACTTTTTTCTTATCGGCATCTAATATTGGTTTTAGGTATACTAGCCGATAAGGAAAGGGAAAAGATTACAGGGGTGCTTGCACCTTTAGCAGAAAGAGTAATAGTTACACGGCCGGATAGTCTTAGGGCTGGCGATTGGGAAAAAATAGCGCTGTATGCCCGAAGGTTCACGTCTCGTGTCGAGGTCGTTAGGGACATTTCCCGAGCTATGGAAATAGCTTTGGGTCTGGCAGAGCCTGAGGATTTGATTTGCGTGACAGGATCGCTGTACATGATAGCTGACGCTAGGAAATGGTTTCTAGAGCGCAAAAAAGAGGATTTTTTAATCAGGTAGCGAATAGGACAGATCAAAGTTTGTAACAAAGGAGGAGTTGCAGGATGCTTAAGACCTTGAAGATTCCCGAGGCGACCATAATGCGCCTATCGGTATATTCACGCTTTTTGGCGGAAGCGGATCGCCAGGGTATAGTAACTATTTCTTCCGGCGAGATAGCGGAAGGGGTAGGGGTAAGCCCGGCCCAAGTAAGGAAAGATCTGGCCTATTTCGGTGAGTTCGGTACTCGCGGGGTGGGTTACAATGTAAAAGACCTGTACTGGCATATTATAAAGATACTGGGCCTTAATACTACTTGGCCTATGGTTATAATTGGGGCAGGTAACTTAGGAACCGCCCTATCCATGTACGGAGGTTTTCGTGAGAGGGGCTTTAAGATAGTAGGTATTTTCGATATTGCTCCCCATAAAATAGGTTATAGGTTGAACGGGGTGGAGATTTACAGTATGGATAGGTTGGCGGAGATAATCGAAAGAGAGAAGGCCCAGATCGCTATAATCGCCGTACCGGCCGACCAGGCGCAGTTTGTAGCAGATGAATTGGCCAAAACCTCCATTCGGGGTATCCTGAACTTTGCACCACGGGTTATCAACGTGCCTGACCATATCGAGGTGCGCAACGTAGACCTGACTGTCAACCTGGAGATCCTGACTTTTAACTTGGCCTTCCGCAAAAACCTTAAGGCTTATCAAGAGGCTTAAGGCCTGAAGAGCGGGAGGAGAAATTTAGTTGCCGCAGCTAGTCTTAGCTTCTGCTTCACCAAGGAGAAGGCAGCTTTTAAGCCAGCTAGGCCTTAAGTTTACTGCCGTTCCTAGTACCGTAGAAGAAAAGATTTATGCGGACCTTCCCCCGAGGGAGCGGGTTATGGCTTTGGCCCGCGCCAAGGCAGAGGCAGTAGCCCAAGATTTATCTGATGCTATAGTCTTGGGTGCCGATACCTTGGTCGTATGCCAGGGACGGGTATTGGGTAAGCCGGCCACACCGCAAGAAGCAGAGGCCATGTTATCCTTTTTGAGCGGCAAAACTCACGAAGTTTATACAGGGGTAGCAGTAGTTAAGGTACCCGGAATGCACTTAAGGCAAGCCTGGGAGCGGACGGAAGTTCGTTTCCGCCAGCTCGCTCCTAGGGAAATCAAAGCGTACGTAGCCAGCGGGGAGCCTTTAGACAAGGCGGGTGCTTACGGTATCCAAGGGTTGGGGGCCCTCCTGGTGGAGGGCATATGCGGTGATTTTTTCAATGTAGTCGGCTTACCTTTAGTGCGCACGGTGTCCCTTTTAAAGGAATTTGGGATCGATCCGTGGGGTTAAGACCCCGGCCTAATTTTTAAAGATGGTAGGCCAGTAGAGGAGAGCGAACCTTTACAGGAAAAGTCGGGAAGGATGTCCTATAGTAATGGCACGCTACCAAGGGAGGACTATTAAGGATCTGCCTGAAGACCTTAGGCCTCGGGAGCGGATGCTGGCCTTTGGAGCCCAGGCCCTATCTAATGCGGAATTGCTGGCTATTCTTCTTAGGACAGGTAACCCCCAGGAGACGGCCTTGGAAGTAGCCCAAAGGCTTCTGTCCCAACCCGGGGGATTGCGCTACTTGGCTGAAGTCTCTTTGGAGGAGCTTAAGGCTCAAAAGGGTATTGGCCTGGCTAAGGCTGCTCAAATTAAAGCGGCCATCGAGCTTGGGCGCAGGCTTGCGGCCTTCCGGCCGGAAAGGCCTCTGATAAAGCGACCGGCTGATGCTGCTTGTCTTCTTATGGATGAGATGAGATACCTGGACCGTGAACACTTCCGTACTATCTCCCTTAATACTAAAAACAGGGTTTTGGCCATAGACAATGTGGCCGTAGGTAGCCTAAATTCCTCTTACGTACATCCGCGGGAGGTTTTCAAAGGCCCGGTACGCAGAAGCGCAGCAGCGGTCATTTTAGTTCACAACCATCCTAGCGGAGATCCGGCACCTAGCTTGGAAGATATCCAGGTTACCAGGAGGCTAGTAGAGGCAGGTAAGGTACTAGGTATAGAGGTGCTGGACCACCTGATTTTAGGTGACGGTTCTTTTGTCAGCATGAAGGAGAAAGGCCTGTTATAACATAAAAAGTAAACAAACCGGACTATCTTTAGGAAGGAGCAAAGTGCTATGGTTTTTGCCCGGGATATCGGTATAGATTTAGGCACTGCCAATACTTTAGTTTACGTGAGAGGAAAAGGTATAGTTTTACGAGAACCCTCGGTTGTAGCCATTCGCCGGGATACGGGACAAGTTTTAGCTGTTGGTGAGGCGGCCAAAAGGATGATCGGCCGTACACCAGGGGATATCGTCGCCATCCGTCCTTTAAAGGATGGTGTTATAGCCGATTTTGATGTTACCCAGAGCATGCTGCGTTACTTTATACAGAAGGTCATTCCTAAAGGGTTTTTTGTACGCCCCCGAGTGGTAGTAGGAGTACCTTCGGGGGTTACTGCTGTAGAGGAAAGGGCTGTTAGGGAGGCGGCCATTCAGGCCGGCGCAAAAGAAGCCTACCCCATCGAAGAACCCATGGCCGCAGCCATAGGGGCAGGTTTGCCTGTATATGAGCCAACGGGGAATATGATAGTGGATATAGGCGGAGGAACTACGGAAGTAGCTGTTATCTCCTTAGGGGGTATTGTTACGTCTCGGTCCATCCGTATCGGTGGTGACGAAATGGATGAAGCCATCGCCCAGCATATTAAAAGGAACTATAACTTGATGATAGGGGAGCGTACAGCGGAAGAGATTAAAATAGAGATAGGAGCTGCCTATTTTGGGGATACGGAGGAGGACGAAGCGCGCAGGAGGCGCACTTATGCCGTACGGGGCCGAGATCTGGTTACCGGATTACCTAAGACTATAGAGGTTACTGCTGAAGAGATTAAAGAAGCCCTGGCCGAGCCGGTAGCTGCTATCCTGGAAGCCATAAAAGTATGTCTGGAACGTACTCCCCCGGAGCTGGCTGCCGACCTTATGGACAGGGGGATTGTCATGGCCGGTGGGGGCGCTTTGCTTTGGGGCCTGGACCGCTTGGTTAGCCAGGAGACGGGTATGCCAGTCAATCTGGCCGAAGATCCCCTAACTGCTGTGGCTTTAGGAACTGGTAAGGTACTAGAAAACTTGGAGGAACTCAGACGGGTGCTGTTTGCGGTCCGGCGGTCCGGCTAAAAAGGGGTGTTTTACTTTGCGCGGGCTGGGGGGGAGGCTTTTACCCATTCTAGGGATTGCGGTAGCAGGGGGGTTGTTTATTTTTTTGCTTCGCTGGCCAGGGCCGGTTGACGCACCCTGGATCCCGGTTAGTGGAGTTTTGAAGCAGAGCATGGCACCGTTAACAGGTGCTTTGACTTGGACTGTAGGTAGGGTTCAAGGTTCTATAGAGGCCCTTCTAAGTCTGGGGCGGATACGAGCAGAAAACGAGCAGTTAAAGCGCCAGGTGGCTGAACTGCAGGCCCAAATTGTCCAGATGGAAGAATATCGCCAGGAAAATTTGCGGCTAAAACAATTATTGGCCTACAAAGCAGCTACCTCGGGCGATTGGCAATTGAAAGTAGCTCCTGTTGTCGCCCGGAGCCCTAGTAACTGGTTTAGCACCCTCACTATAGGTTTGGGGTCAGATGACGGTATCGGGGAAGATCAGGTGGTCCTGACTCCAGCAGGTGTGGTGGGCCGCATCATACGTGTTTTTCCAAAAACTGCCGAGGTATTGCTCCTTTTGGACCGTGAGGGAGCGGTGGGAGCTATGGTCCAGTCGAGCCGCGTGCTGGGGGTGGTGGAGGCCAGCTCCGATTACCGAGGATACCTGCAGATGATCCATCTTGCCCATGACGCACCGGTTAAGGAAAATGATATAGTCCTTACCTCCGGGCTGGGCGGGATTTTTCCTAAAGGGTTGCCCATAGGCAGGGTGGTAAAGATATTACCGGAGCCTGATGGGCTAATGAAACGGGCTATAATCGAACCTTATGCTGATTTTGACCGGTTGGAGGAAGTGCTAGTGATAACGAAAATTTTGAGGGTGCAAGAAGATGCCAGTAGTGGCGTTCATCATTACAGGCGTCCTTAGCCTTATTTTAGAGGCTACAGTTTTGCAGGTTTTTCAGGTGGCTGGCGTTAAACCGGACCTGCTCCTTATCCTCCTCTGCTTTTATGCCTTATCCCGGGGAGCTAAACATGGGGCCGTGCTGGGCGCATTTTACGGTCTTATGGAGGATTTGTACTTGTGCCGCTTTCTAGGGATGAATGCTTTGATAAAGATGCTGGTGGGGTGTGGAGTAGGGTGGGGCAGGGATAAGCTCAACTTGGAGAATCCATGGGTTCCCGTTACAGTAGTATGGGTGGCCAGTGTTGCTTCCGGTTTCTTTTTTCTGCTTTTTGCCCCTTTGGGGGGCCTTTATTATCCTTGGGGATCAAGCTTACTGAAGACGATATTTCCTGCTGCCCTTTATAATGCCTCCCTAGCCTTTTTGGGCGAGAGCCTTAAACGGGAGGGGACCGAATGGTTGGCCAACCGAAGGAGCCTTGGAGGATAAAGCTCAATGGACGTCTGAAGGTATATTTATTTTTTGTTGTCTTCATCTTTGTGCTACTTTCAACTAGGCTTTTCTTTCTCCAGGTAGTAAACGCCCAAGAGTTCGCCCGCCGGTCTGCCCAAAATAGTATCCGGCTCATACCTATAGAGGCCAGGCGTGGCGATATTTTGGACAGCAAAGGCAGGGTATTGGCCACGAGCCAGCCTGTATACGTAATAACCCTTAGCCCTGTTCCCAGCACGGACACGGATAAGGTCGTCCGCCTTTTGGCCGAGCTTTTAGGAGACAGGGAACTTACTCCAGAGGCTATCTGGGAGAAGATAAAAAACAATCCCTATCGCTATGAACCCGTAGTTATAAAGAGACTTCCTTCTGGCCCCGAGGCCATGGCTGTAATCAGCCGGTTGGAAGAGAGACGGCTGGAACTTCCAGGAGTGAGTATTTCTACGGAACCCCAACGCGTTTATCCTCACGGACCGCTAGCCGGTCATATTTTAGGGTTTATAGGTCAGATAACCCGGGAGGAACTTCTAGAGCGTAGGGAGGATAACTACCGACTTAACGACAAAATAGGCAAGAGCGGTATCGAGCGTTACTTGGAATACAATAAAGAGGGCGATCTCGAGTACGGCCTTAGGGGCAAAGATGGGGCTGAACAGGTGGAGGTCAATGCCTTTAACCGGAAAATACGAGATCTTCTAACCATCCCACCGGCACCGGGAGATACTGTAGAGCTTACCATTGATCTTGATCTTCAAAGAACACTGGAGGAATCTTTAGATAAAGTTATTGCCGAAGAGAAAAAAAGAAATCCTAAGGCGGGTGCAGGGGCGGCGGTAGTTTTAGATGTTAAAACAGGAGCTATACTGGCCATGGCCAGTAAGCCTGATATGGACCCCAACGATTTTGTAAACGGGGGTTACGTCAAAAAACAGTCTTATTATAACGACCCACACCTTAAACCCCTGTTTAACCGGGCCGTTCAGGGTGCCTATCCGCCAGGTTCTACTTTTAAGCCTATTACGGCCCTTGCCGCTCTTCTTTCAGGAGCTGTAAAGCCTCAAGATACCGTTTACTGTAGTGGCCGGTATCCAAAGCCGGGGGGATTAGATTGCTGGCAGCCCCACGGTCGTGTGGACCTAGAGCGGGCTTTGGCGGTTTCATGTAACACCTATTTTCAGTGGGCCGCCGAAATGGCAGGTATCGATATGATTCACCAAGTGGCCGAGCAATTCGGTTTGGGATCTCCTACCGGGGCAGTAGGAGTTTTGGGGGAAGCCAAGGGCATTTTACCTTCTCCTTCCTGGAAAAGGGAGGTAAATGCGGCAATATTAAAGAGATGGCTAGAGAGACGTGAGGCCGAGATAGAAAAAAAGTATGCCGACCTTATGTCTTCTGCTTCTGCCGCCGAGAAGGAACGCCTACTTAAGAAAAAAGAGCAGGAATTGCGCCAGCTTAAAACTATCTACGAGATAACCTTCAACTTTGAAACTACCTGGCAACCCTTTGATACTTACAACACCGCCATAGGACAAGGAGCCAATAATTTTACCGTCCTTCAGTTGGCTAATTACGTGGCCACTCTGGCTAACGGTGGTACCCGGTTTAGACCTTATCTGGTGAAACGAGTGATATCTTCCGAGGGGGAAATTAAGAAGGAGTTTCAGCCGGAGGTGGTCCACAAAGTGGATATTCCACCTGAAATATTAGAAGAAGTACGGAAGGGGATGCTAATGGTGGCTCACTCGCCGGAAGGCACAGCTTCCTTCCTGTTCCGGGATTTCCCACCGCATATTAAAGTAGCAGCCAAAACTGGTACTGCTCAGACCGGTCTGGCCGGTGATGATAAGTCCAAAGACTTTTACGGGCTGTTTATAGCTTTCGCCCCGTATGACGACCCCGAGATCGCCTTCGCGGGAATTGTTGAGTATGCACGGCATGGCGGTGATTCTGCAGGTCAAGTAGCTCGGGACGTCTTTGCCCAGTATTTTGGCCTCTCCGCTCAGGCACGGACAAATGTTGTTGGAGGGGCGGTAGAGTAAGCTTTATGTCGTAATTTAAGGATATAGCGAGGAAAAAAGCATTCAGGTTTTTGCCTCTTACGGCAGGATTTACCTCTCAGTCTGTAGAAAGTAAAAGACAATTACTATTACACGTCGATAAATTTTTTATGGAGGAGTTCCTCGTGCCTTACCCTACTCCTTCCGGCGATTTTTCTTCTGGCCACACCTTATTGGTTCGCCGCAACATCCGGTCGGGCCAGCGGGTATATTATCCTGGTAACGTCGTGGTTATGGGCGATGTTAACCCGGGCGGTGAGGTGGTGGCTGGTGGGCATGTGATAGTAATGGGGGCTTTAAAGGGTATGGTACACGCCGGAGCGGAAGGAGACGAAAGTGCGGTGGTCATCGCTTTCGACCTCCAGCCCACCCAGTTACGCATCGCAGGGTACATAGCTCGCCCGCCAGACAAGGGGGACAAGCCCTTAAAGAAGCCCGAGATCGCTAGGGTACAGGATGGAGTAGTAGTTATTGAAAGATATCAGCCTGGTGGGGAAAAGCGGTATCTGGAGCCAGGCAATTTAATAAAAGAGGAGGACCGCAATGGGTGAAGTGATCGTTATCACTTCCGGGAAGGGCGGGGTTGGTAAAACTACTACCACTGCCAATCTGGGTACTGGATTGGCCCTTTTAGGGAAAAGAGTGGTTATGGTGGACACTGACATAGGCCTCCGGAACCTGGACGTGGTATTGGGTTTGGAAAACCGTATAGTTTACGACCTGGTGGATGTAGTAGAGGGGAGGTGCCGACTAAAACAAGCCCTCATTAAGGATAAGAGGTTGGAAAATCTCTACCTACTTCCGGCCAACCAAACGCGCGATAAGACGGCGGTTACGCGCCAGCAGATGATAGACCTGTGTGACCAGCTCAAGGAGGACTTTGATTTTGTTCTTATTGATTGCCCTGCCGGTATAGAGATGGGGTTTAAGAATGCCATCGCTGGTGCCGAAAAAGCGCTAGTAGTAACTACTCCGGAGGTTGCTGCCGTAAGAGATGCGGATAGAATAATCGGGCTTTTAGAAGCAGCAGAAATGGAACCTCCCCGCCTTATAATAAACCGCATCCGGCCGGATATGGTGCGCCGGGGCGATATGATGGATATCGACGACATGCTGGAGATCCTGGCTATAGATCTCTTGGGGGTAGTGCCTGAGGACGAGCTTATCGTAGTTTCTACTAACAAGGGAGAGCCCGCTATTCTGGATAAGCGCTCCAGAGCAGGACAAGCTTATTACAACATTTCCCGGCGCCTTTTGGGTGAAGAAGTGCCTCTGTTAAATCTTGAAGGCAATGAAGGCTTGGTGGCCAAACTCAAAAAGTTCTTCGGCCTAGGCTAAGGAGGGACCAACCGTGCTAGATTTCATTCTACGCTTTTTTGGAAAAGAAACCACAGCCAGCAAAAAGGTGGCCAAAGAGAGGCTACGGTTGGTCCTGGTCCATGACCG
>NZ_JAKKUR010000113.1 GCF_021890735.1 Thermanaeromonas sp. | reverse complement strand
TAAAGCTTCTCTAACTGTTATTCCCATCTGCTTCCACTCCACATTTCGGCCCGTCCCTACCCACCACAAAATAACATATAGTTCAAGGGCTCGTAATACAATAAGCCGAAAAGAAAAGTCTGATTCATAAGTGAAACCCTGCACCAGGATATATGGCCTAAAACACGTAACTTAGTTGGTCAAGCCTTGGACAGGAGGCGGGATCCGACCTTTTCGCCGGACAAACTTGTCAGAGGAAAACGGGCGTACCGGGATTATAGGACAACCTCCCAAAAGTCCTCCGAAATTTACATAATCTCCCACCTGTTTCCCCGGCACAGGTATAATCCTCACAGCGGTAGTCTTATTGTTGATGACACCGATGGCTACCTCATCTGCTATAATAGCAGCCAGGGTTTCCGCACTGGTGTCACCTGGAACTGCAATCATATCTAGGCCTACCGAGCAGACGCTGGTCATGGCTTCTAGCTTATCCAGGGAAACAGCACCCTCACTTGCCGCCCTAGCCATACCAGCGTCTTCACTGACAGAAATAAACGTTCCGGACAACCCACCTGCATACGTAGAAGCCATAAGTCCTCCCTTTTTAATTGCATCGTTTAATAAGGCCAAGGCAGCCGTAGTCCCGTGAGTACCACACCGTTCCAAGCCCATGGCTTCCAAGATCTCCGCAACACTGTCTCCTGGTGAAGGACTGGAGGCTAGGGATAAGTCAACGATTCCAAAAGGCACCCCTAAACGTTCAGCCACCGCTCGACCTATTACTTCCGCCAGCCGCGTGATTTGAAAGGCTGTTTTCTTAAGTATTTCTACCAATTCCCCGAAATCCGCTTCGCCTGCCTGGGACACTGCCCTCCTAATTACTCCTGCTCCCGCTACTCCTACATTAATCGTACATTCCGGTTCCCCTACCCCATGGAGCGCCCCAGCCATGAAGGGATTATCCTCGGGCACATTGCTGAAAACTACTAACTTAGTACACCCTAAACCCTCCTGTTCCGCCGTAAGGGTGGCAGTCTCTTTAATTATTTTACCCATTAAGTATACGGCATCCATGTTAATCCCGGTTTTAGTGGAAGCTACATTTACTGAGGCGCAAACCTTTTCTGTGGTAGCCAAAGCCTCAGGGATAGAATGGATCAATATCTCGTCTCCATGGGTAAAGCCTTTGTGTACTAAAGCGGAAAACCCCCCTATGAAATCAACTCCTACCGCTGTCGCCGCTCTATCCAGGGTGTGCGCATATTTTACATAATTTTCCTCGCAGGAAGATTGAGCAACAAAGGCAATAGGAGTAACCGAAATGCGTTTTTGGGCAATAGGAAGGCCATATTCTTGTCCAACTCTCTCCACCTCATCCACTAACCTACTGGCATAGCGCGTAATCTTATCATAAATCTTCTTTTGAGCCAGCTGGGGGTCGGAATCGATGCAGTCCCACAGGCTTATTCCCATAGTGATAGTACGAATGGTAGGATTGCCTTCCTGGGGTATTTTAAAAGCCTCCCAAACGTCGCTGAGCATAGATTCCACCCCCTTTTTCCGCGGTGATAGCTTTTAAAAACTCAGACACCATACCTCCCAACTTGGTGAATTCGATGAGGAAGGCATCATGGCCATAGGGAGATACAAGCTCTTTATATACAGCCCGTCCGCCGGTCTTGTTTATTATATCTGCGATCTCCTTTACCTGGTAAGGGGGGTATAGTATGTCGCTAGATATTCCTATCACCAGGCAGGGGCATTTGATCCGGCTTAGAGCTTCTTCATAGGAGCTAAAGCCCCTGCTCACATCATGGAGATCCATGGCTTTGGTAAGGTAAAGGTAGCAGTTGGCATCGAAGCGCTCGACCAATTTGCGACCTTGATAATACAGGTAGTTTTCCACTTCAAAGCGGCTTCCCAGCCGGAAAAAGTCTCCCGGCTGCCCGTTCATGACCCGCCCGAATTTAAAGGTCCAGGACTCATCACTCTTGTAAGTTATGGTACCGATCATCCGGGCTAGGGCTAAACCCCTTTCCGGCCCCGGGGTGCCGTAGTAGTTTCCGCCCTGCCAGGCCGGATCCATATAGATGGCTTCCCTCTGTACCGTATTAAAGGCTATATTCATGGCCGAGGTGCGCCCCGGTGCCGCTATAACTATCAGGGAAGAAAGAAGCTCTGGATATAGCACGCCCCATTCCAGGGCCTGCATCCCACCTAAAGAGCCGCCGATGGCGGTGACCAGCCGCTTTACCCCCAGTGCCTCCAGGAGCACCCTCTGCACCCTGACCATATCCCGCACGGTGATTACGGGGAAGTCGAGGCCGTAGGGTTTCCCTGTGGCAGGGTTCGGGGAAGAAGGGCCCGTAGTCCCGTAGCAGCCTCCCAGCACGTTAGAGCATATTACGAAATACCGGTCAGTATCCAGGGGACGGCCGGGCCCCACCATAGGGTCCCACCACCCGGGCTTTCTATCGTCCTCCCTGTGCCGGCCGGCGGCATGGGCGCTACCTGTAAGGGCATGGAGGATGAGGATGGCGTTGTCTCCCGAGGGATTCAGGCGCCCGTAGGTTTCATAGGCGACGGTGATGGGACCGAGCCTCTCTCCGCACTCCAGCACAAGCTCCCGGGGCGGGCTGGCGAAAGTATAATATTGTGTCTTAACTATCCCTACATCTCCCATGTTTTTCCCTCTTTAAAGCACAGCTTAGAACGGCTTTGCATAGCGAGCTCCAAAGCTAATTAAGGGCTTTCGGCTAATTACACGTTTCCTAAGCACCGTTACAAGCAAGCTTGGCTGAAGCTTTAAACCTTACCCGCATGCTTTCTTTAAGGCCTGGTCCAGATCTTCTATGAGATCCTCTGGATCTTCCAAACCTATGGAGAGTCTTACCATGTCTTCGGTAACTCCCGTGGCCAGTTGTTCCTCCTCCGTGAGCTGCTGGTGGGTAGTGCTGGCCGGATGTATCACCAACGACTTGGCATCTCCTACGTTGGCCAGAAGGGAAAAGAGTTTGAGATTATCGATGAACCGCCGCCCGGCCTCTTTGCCCCCTTTGATGCCGAAGGTCACGATGGCTCCCGCTCCACGGGGCAGATATTTCTTAGCCAGAGGATAGCTGGGATGGTCGGGCAGTCCGGGATAATTTACCCAGCTTACCAAGGGATGCTCTTTAAGCCACTGAGCAACATACAGCGCGTTGCTGCTGTGGCGCTCCATGCGCAGGTGCAGTGTCTCGAGCCCCTGAAGAAAGAGGAAGGAGTTAAAGGGGCTTAGGGCCGGTCCGAGGTCCCTTAAAAGCTGCGTCCGGGCCTTTACAATATAGGCCGCCGGCCCGAAGGCCTCTACGTAGCTTATTCCGTGGTAGCTGGGATCCGGTTCTACCAGCTCGGGAAACTTGCCGTTTTTCCAGTTAAACTTCCCGGAATCCACAATTATCCCGCCGATGCTTGTGCCGTGGCCACCGATAAACTTGGTCGCGGAATGGACCACTATGTCCGCTCCGTAGTCAAAGGGGCGGCAGAGGTAAGGAGTGGCGAAGGTGTTATCCACTATTAGGGGGATGCCAGCTTCATGGGCTATTCCGGCAATTTTCTCTATGTCAGGGACGTCCAGCTTGGGATTTCCGATAGTCTCTACGTATAAGGCCCGGGTTTTGTCGGTTATGGCCCGGCGGAAGTTTTCGGGATCCCCGGGATCTACGAAGCGAACTTTGATCCCGAATTTAGGAAGAGTCATGTTAAAGAGGTTATAGGTTCCGCCGTATAGGCTGGTGGCCGAAACTATTTCCTGGCCCGCGGAGGTTATGTTTAATATAGCCAGGGTTATGGCTGCTTGCCCTGAGGCCGTGGCCAGGGCTCCTACCCCTCCCTCCAGGGCCGCTACTCTCTGCTCGAAGACGTCGGTGGTGGGGTTCATTATACGGGTGTAAATGTTACCCGGCTCCCGTAAGGCGAAGAGCTCGGCTGCGTGGTCGGCATTTCTAAATACATAGGAGGTAGTCTGGTAGATGGGAACCGCCCGTGCTCCGGTAGCAGGATCCGGTACCTGGCCTGCATGGACAGCCAGGGTGGCGAAACGGTACTGCTTATTCATGGTATTCTCCTCTCCTAACTAGGATTTGTTTTTAAGTATAAAAAAGCCTCTTCGATAAGAAGAGGCAAAATTTCTTTCGCCCCTCTTATCTCTCAGAGCAATTACTGCCCTGCAGGAATTGGCACCTTTGCCTTGAGGCTGCTTTTAAGGGTGCCTCCTCAAGGCGAGGTTGCCGGGCTTCATCGGGCCAGTCCCTCCGCCACTCTCGATAAGAGTTGCAGCGCCGGTATTCCGTTGTGCAGGTCTGGTACCACTATACCTTTTCGCTTGGTTTTTGTCAAGGGAAACATTGGCTTTGGTTTATTTTGCCATACTGCTAAAATATTTCTTCAGGCCCTCCAGGATACCCTGCGCGGCTTTGGCCTGGAAAGC
>NZ_JAKKUR010000112.1 GCF_021890735.1 Thermanaeromonas sp. | reverse complement strand
GGTCCCCTCCATTTATTCCTCGGCCTCGCCTTCGGCGACCCTTGCCGCCAGCCCGAGCGGCTGTGTTTTACAGCCAAGGCCGGAAGGCCAGAGGCCGAAGGCCAAAAAGGAAAGGGGGAAGCGAGAGAATGTTCTACCTTACTCCTTGGGAATGGAGGCGGCCTAATAATTATCATGAGATGGACTTTGCCGAAGCCATGAAGTGGTGGTCCCGGAACTGCCCAGGAAGCCACTGGGATAGCTGTACTGCCTGCGGGTGGTACCTTGGCGGCCAATGCCAGCACCCGGACCACCCCAAGAGGCGGGTAAAGAAGCGGAAAGCCTAGCGCTACAGCAGGGAGGCCTCCCAGAAGCAGACCAATAGGAGGCCTCCCCCAAAGGTCCTAAGGAGAAGGAGGGTGTGCTAACTGTGAATGAAAAAATGCAAATCCTAGACCAGGTACTGCGTGAACTTTTAAGCGAAGCAGATACCGCATTGGCAGCCCTAGATAAGATCGCAAGTGTTTGCCCTAGTGTGTTAATAAAAGATACTCCTGCTGTTTTTGATAGGAAGGATGATAAACGGCGTAGATTTTGTTACCCGACGTGGATCAAGGACTACAAGGGGCAATGGGTGAGACACCGGGAAGAGTTTGCCTGCTTCGTATTGGGAGAAGATGGCAGTGTAGAAAGTTACAGGTGGGGGCAGGGTATCACCAACCCTGGTGGCTTGCTTGCAGCGATGTTACGCAAGGAGAAAGAAAGGCTTGGCAGCGTAGCAAAATTAGCAGACGTACCAGACGAGATGGGCGAAGGATAAGCGCAGATAGGACGCAGGAAAGTTTTCCGGGGAGGCGCAGGAGGCCTCCCCATCGTCTTCAAAATACTGGTAAACGTTCAGCCTATAGTGTATAATGGGAGCCAGGAGGGATTATCACCGTGACCGAAACTATTATACCAGATAAGATCAGCAGAGCGATTAAGGAGTTTTGTGAACTTCTCAGGGGAGAGCTAGGCGAGAACCTTCTTGGGATACGCTTGTTTGGCTCAGTGGCCCGCGGCACTGCTACCCCAGAGTCGGACATTGATATACTCGTACTTGTGCAAAGGGAGGACAGCGCTACCAGAGAAGCCATAATCGACACAGCCGTAGAGATAAATTTAAAGCACGACGTTGTAGTATCACCAGTAATTATGTCCGCTGAGCGCTATTCAGCGCCTCTGTTCAGGGAAACGTATTTCTATAAGTCCCTACAGGAAGAAGGAATACCTTTATGAGCATAGAGTTAAGCCGGTGGCGCTTGGAAAAAGCGGAACGAACCTTCAGGGAGGGAGAGCAACTATTAGAAGCCGGGTCCTATAACGGTGCTATTAACCGGTTTTACTATGCAGCATTCCATGCAGCAAGAGCATTGCTTGCCCTTAAGAAGCTGGATTCAGCCAAGCATAGCGGCGTTATTTCCCTGTTTAACCGTGAGTTTGTGAAGCCCGGTCTAATAAGCAAAGAGGCAAGCGCGACCCTGTCAACACTTTTTAACCTGAGGGCCGAGGCCGATTATGATGACTTTAAGAGTTTTACCCTGGAAGAAGCAGAAGAGGCCAGAGATGCTGTAAGGTCCCTGATAGACGAAGTTAGCGCGTTCCTAGCCAATATATCACGATAGTGAGGGGTCAGCCCGGCGGATAGCAGCCGGGCGTTATGTTTATATGGAGAGCACTATGGAGGGCCTGCCTACGCAGGCCTTCCTGATTCTGGGGGAGAAGGAGCGCCACAAGGGCGCTCCTTTTGAAGGCAGGATAAGGCGGGCTATCGCCCGCAGTCTCCCAGACGCCAGGCAAAGCCTGGCGCTATTAATAAGTGACAGGTATCTCCCTGTATATCGCTCTTATAGAAGGCGGTATCCAAATAGATATGCTTTGTCCTCCGGTACGTTGGTCTCTTTTATTTCCCAGTCATATCTAGCTGTATATCTCTAAAGCGGGGTGGTTTTGTGAAGCTAAAAGGTGTTTATCTCCGCATGGATGAAGATCTCTTAAATGCTTTAAAGGCTTTGGCTGCACGTCGGAAAGAACCTATGGCTGTGGTAGTACGAAATCTGCTATCTCGGGCTCTAGCTGAGGAGAACGCTGTTGAGGGCAAAGATGTGATTACCGACGCGGTCCGCCGAGCCATGCGGGACGTATTAAAGCCCGTAGAGGAGCGTATGGCGAAGCTAGCCTCTAAAGCGGCAAGGGCTGCAGCTACAAGTATGTACCTTAACACCGAAGTAATAGGAGAACTCGGGAAGCATAATGTCCTACAAATCTATGAGATGGCCAGAAAGAAAGCTGTAGCTTACCTCCGGGAACAGGATGATGACTTATGAGCTATGCCCCTTTTGTATTGAAAGTAGCCTTTTATGCTCCTACCAGGCAGAACCAGCAGAGAAACGCTAACCATATCAGGTATATTGCGACCCGACCAGGCGCGGATCGGGGCGAGCTTGAACCGGAGAGAATAGATCCTGGCACTGCCGCAGGCCACATAAAATATGCCGGAGAGCGACCTGGAAGCCACGGCTTATTCAGCCAAGACGAAGACCATCCAGACCTAAAGGCCGTGCAGAAAGAGCTACTACAGCATAAGGGCGTGGTGTGGCGGGCGGTTCTCTCCCTTCGGGAGGACGACGCCGTAAGGCTAGGCTACACCACAAGGAAGGCCTGGGAAACCATGCTCAGGGCTACAGTAGCGGAGGCCGCCGCCAAAATGGGGATACGGGAGGACAACCTCCGTTGGGTAGCGGCCTTCCATGCGGTCCAGGGCCACCCCCACGTTCACCTGGTATGGTGGGAGAAGAACTCCGCCCGGACCAGGGGAATGCTGTCCGAAGGCGAGAAAAAAGACCTGCGACGGGTGTTTGTGAGGCAAATCTACGCTGAAGAGCGAACACGTCTTTTAGCCGAGAAGACTGCCATAAGAGAGCTGCTTCGGGAAACAGCCAGGCAGGATGTTTTAACCCTGGTCAGGGAGATAAGGCAGGCAAGGTTAGAGGTCCGGGCCCTGGCGGGCCAAGAGCCGGGGATAGCGCCTGAGCTAAACCCGATAGTCGAACAAGAGTTGGCTGCGAAGCTTAAAAAGCTCGCTTCTTTAATGCCCGGCCATGGGAGGGTGGCCCTGGCCTTCATGCCCGAGGAAGTGAAGAAGGAGACCCGGGAAATAGCCGACTGGATACTCCGGCAGCCAGGCTTTAATCAATCTCTAGCCCGTTACCGGGATTTAGCCAGACAGATCGCCAGCTACCATACTACAAAGCCCGAGGCCCTGGAGGAGGCAGCACACAAGGCCTACGAAGACGTCCGGGACCGCATAGCCCAGGAGGTTCTCAAAGGCGCAGCCCTTATTAACCAGCTAGAACGGCAGCATACCAAGCCTGGACGGGCCCACCACGAGCAGGTAAGGATAGCCCACAGCGTATGGAAGGCTGCCTGGAGGGCTCTAGAACGGGAGCGCACACGGGCCGAGGCCCAGGCTTTGCTGTTGGCGGAGCGGGACCTGGAAAGGCGCAAACGCAGGGAAAGAGAGGAGGCCAGGGAGAGGGCATGAAGATAAGACCCCGCCATGTAGTTTTATTTTTCCTGCTGCTGGTGGACTTACTGCTGGTACCCCGGCTTCTTGCTTTACCCCTTAACCTTAAGGCTTACGGCTTTAAGCCCGGCCTTGAGGCGTGGAAGAAAGAGCTCTTTGCCCACCCCCTGGTGGGCCCGGCTATACTTATACGGGACACGAAGACCCGCATGATATGGCTTTGGATACAGCCAGCGGTAGTAGCGGCTACGGTGACCCTTCTATGGCCTTCAGGGCGACCAAGGGGCAGGACGAAAGACTTAGGAGGCCCCGAGGCCGCAGGCCGCGGGCAGTTCGGCACGGCCAGGTGGAGGACGAGAAAAGAGATAGCCGGGACCCTAACCGAATGGCGCTATCCCGATAGGCCCCCTCTTGGGGGCTTTGTTGTTGGCTCACGCACTGACAGGCATTTTGCCGCCTGGCTCGATGCTTCTGAGACACATTGCCTAGTCATTGGTGCAACTAGGTCCGGTAAGTCCAGGCGCATAATCTTACCCACCATATGGGTCCTCGCCCAGGCAGGAGAAAGCATGATAATCAGCGACCCCAAAGGAGAGCTCTACCACACGGCCTGCGGGTACTTGAAGCGCCAGGGTTACGAGGTAATACTTATAGACCTCCGCCAGCCCTTGAGGGGCAACAGGTGGAACCCACTTTTACCCGTAGTGGAGGCCTTCAAACGGAGTGACATAGTAGGGGCTAGCCAGGCTGCCTGGGACATAGCGCACATAATAACCCACCAGTACCCGCACTACGGAGACCCCATCTGGCCGCAGGCACAGGAGAGCCTGACCGCAGCCTTAGCCCTGGCGGTGGCGGACCAGGCACCTGAAGGAGCTAAGCACTTCGCCAGCGCCTACAGGATGCTCTCCGAACTCGGAG
>NZ_JAKKUR010000111.1 GCF_021890735.1 Thermanaeromonas sp. | reverse complement strand
TTAAGGTGCAGGTTGGACGGGGCTGCGCTGGCCATTGATCTCGTAGCAGTAAGATATAGGCGCCGCTTTCTTAACGGTGTTGACCATACCGCAGTACTTGCTTAAAGATAACTCGATGGCATGTTTTATTTGCTCTTCCGGCAGATTATCCCCGGTAAAGCGGTAAATGAGGGTGGCTGCCGTAAAAACCTTAGGATGCTCCGACGCCCTTTCTGCCTCAACATCCAAGGAAAAAGATTGGAGGGCTATACGCTTTTTAGCCAAGATGGACAATACATCCAGGGCAGTACACCCGGCCATCCCCATAAGGAAAACCTCATCGGGCCGGGCCCCGAAGTTCTCACCACCGTGTTCGGGCGCGGCATCCATTAAAACCTCCCGCCCGGACTCTCCACTACCCACTAGTTTCATTCCGCCTTGCCAGGACAAAGAGACCCGCATTCTCGTACCCCCTATTGCAGGATTTCGCTACCATTATACCCCGTGCTAAGGATGGAAGCAAGGAAATTAAAAAAACTGTAGTGCCGGCTTGCTGTCCCTGTTTGGATACTTGACTTCCGGAAGTCCGTTTGGAAACTTACAGGGAAATTTATTAAGCCGGGAGCTGGGGCCCCGGCTATGAGGTCTGGCTACCCAGGTCAGGATAGAGGAGAAGCCTTTTTTCCCAGGTTCTCAGTAACACCTGGCCTTCACCTTTAACCACCACGTATTGCGGCAGGACCGGGGTCTTCCCGTAGCCTTGGGGAGCATTAATTATATAAGTGGGAATAGCCAAACCCGAAGTATAACCCCTCAACTGCTCCATAATTTCGATCCCTTCTTTAATAGAAGTAATGAAATGGGTAGTCCCGGTTACAGGCTTGGCATGGAAGAGGTAATAAGGCCTCACCCTGATCCTTAAAAGTTCCTGATTTAGCTTGCGCATAATGAAGGGATGGTTATTAACGCCTTTAAGAAGTACGGACTGATTACCAAGCACTACACCCGCCTGTACCAGGCGATCGCAAGCCGCTTTGGCCTCCTCAGTAATCTCCCGAGGATGGTTAAACTGAGTATTAAGATAGATGGGCGGATGTTTAGCCAGTATCCGGCACAGTTCCGGGGTGATCCGCTGGGGAAGCGTTACCGGTACCCGGGTACCGATCCTTTTAATCTCCACATGAGGTATGCGGTCCAGCTCTGTGAGCAACCAATCCAGCATCTGGTCGCTCAACATCAGAGCGTCGCCCCCGGTAATGAGCACATCCCGGATCTCGGGATTAGAGCGGATATAATCCAAAGCCGCCTCTAGCTCCTCCCGGCTCCGGGTCCTGTCCACCTCGCCGATATTGCGCCGGCGCTGGCAATGGCGACAGTACATAGCGCACTGGTTGGTTACGTTTATTATCAAACGGTCGGGATAGCGCCGGGTGATGCAGGGAGCCGGAGAAGTCAGCTCTTCTGCCATAGGATCAGGTGTACCCAGCTTATCTTCTATCTCGGCCCGAGCGGGTAAGGCTTGTCTTCTCACCGGACAATCAGGTTCATCCCCCATAAGGCTAAGGTAATAAGGTGAAACTGCCCAGCGGTAAACCTTCCCCACTTCCCTGATGGCTTCCTCTTCTTCCGGACTCAAAGGTATAAGCTCTCGCAGGACCTCCACCGAAGTAATCCGATGGCGTAATTGCCACCGCCAGTCCTGCCATTCAGCCTCACTAGCACCGAAATACTTTCTAATTTTTTCCTGGCGTTTCGCGATCTCCCGAGCTATCTCCCGACCAGATGGTATTTTAGCTTTAGCCTCTAAATAGTCGCTTATACGTGCTCTAAGTTCGGCCGCCCTTTTAAGCGCTATCTCCCTTTTTTCCCGTTCGTCCTCAGGTCCCCTAGTAAGGCTAACCGGCATATTCTCCCCCCTTTACAGGCCTATCTTCGGGCTAAATTAAAGCCCCGGCACCACCGGGGCTTAGGACGCACTAACCTCTTTGTAAGAAGGTAGAAAGCCTTCTCGGGCTGCTTTCCACGCTTACGAGGTTAGCTGCCGGGTTCGGGTCGAAAGCTAACCCTACCTGTAGAAAACTACAGGATTCACCCCCAAAGTTGGTTCCCCCGCTCCCTGTTTCCAGGGATTCAGCGTTTCGATGTATTCACTTATACTCTTTTTCTGTTTTAAATTATAATAAAAAAGAGCGGAAAACGCAATGCTAAAATCTGGGTTAATGGAAAAAACATCCAAAGGATTTGAAGGTGGAAATCCCGAATAACTTTTCAAGCTCAATTATATAAGTTCCTACCAAAGGAGGTCCCTATAGCCATGGAAATTACCCTCGGTCAAACTAAATTAGTATTAATCCAGGGGGATATCACTGTTCAAGATACGGAAGCCATAGTTAATGCGGCCAACGAAGGCTTACGGGGAGGCGGCGGAGTAGACGGGGCCATCCACCGAGCAGGGGGACCCACCATAGCCGAAGAATGCCGGCGCATACGGGAAGAAAGGGGCGGCTGCCCTACGGGACAGGCCGTCTTAACCTCAGGCGGCCAGCTCAAAGCGCGGTATGTAATCCATGCCGTAGGCCCTGTATGGTCGGGTGGTAGCAGGGGAGAAGATGAACTCTTAGCCAGCGCCTACCGGAGTAGCCTAGAGCTAGCCCGGGAGCACGGTATCAAAAGTATCGCCTTCCCTTCCCTGAGTACGGGAGCTTACCGCTTCCCGGTGGACAGGGCGGCCAGGATAGCCATGCGTACGGTGGTAGAATACCTGGAAAGCCACCCCGATACCTTTACGGAAATCCGCTTTGTGCTTTTCTCCGAGCCCGTACTTAAGTCGTATGAAGAAGCCCTAAACGAAATTTTGGGGAAGTAGGGCGGGAGAAGCTGTAAGGAGACTATTTCTTTTTCCTTCGGTATAAATATATTACTGCCCCTAAGACCACCAAAACTAAGCTTCCCAAAAAGACTTTTCCTTTCCAGTCGCCTAGTTCTCGGTAACTATACCACCATTTTAAGAAGTAATGGGCTCCTCTCCAGCTAGCGTATTGCCAGGCTAAAGTCCAGGTGAAAGCTCCTATGGCTGAGTAGAGGGTGTAGGATAAGGCGTCCATCCCCAAAGGTGCAGCACAGACTATGGCTGGTGTACGGATAAGCCCAAACCACCGGGAGACTACCACCACGGCCGGCCCATAACGCCTAAACCAAAAGCTAACCCGCTCCATGGCCTCGGGCCCTATACAGGAACGGGTTAGCTTATCTAACAAGCCCCGCGCCGGCCTAGCCCCCAACCAGTATCCAAGCAAATTGCCTAGCAAATTACCAGCCGTACCGACCAATACTGCTCCCCAAAAGCTCATCTGCCCGTGTTCTATCAGGTATCCAGCAGCCCAAAAAACAGGTTCAAAGGGGATACCGGGGATGCCTATACCTTCCACTAAAAGTAAGATGAAAAGTAATCCATATATATGAGCCGCGGTCATCCCCGTCTCTCACCTGCCTATAAGGGAACCCCGTTACAGTGTCACCACAGGTTTAGCGCCCGACCTATGTAACTTTGTGCGTTTCTCCTTTCCTGCCTGAGCGAGTGCGATAGCGCGCCACAACTGTCTCCCCACCGTAAACCTGTTGCCCCACTTCTACTGTAAGCTCTACATCCTTCTTAAATATGATGAGGTCTACCTGGGAGCCCCGCTCAATAAAGGAAATCTTTTGCCCGGCCCGTAATGTGTCCCCCACTTTAACGAAGCATCTAATTTTATTAACAAACTTATCCGCAATCTCTACTAGGGCCAGGCGCATATCTTTACCTTCTAAAAAGAGGGTAAGGCGCTCATTGACCAGGCGGTAACGGTGGCTGAAAAGGTCCACCGCCCGGCGAAGATAGGTTAAACGTATATATTCCCACCAGTCGACCATAGGAAGATTTACCTTGGCAGGGGTGTAAACGAGGTCGGTTACCCGGCAATCCGCCGGGGCATAATTAAAATGTACATCCAGAGGAGACATATATATGCCTATAATCCATCCCTCTTCTCCCCACAGAGGAGCTTTGGTGATCTCCGTGACAGGGATAACCTGACCCAATTTCTCGACCTGCACCTGGCCACGAGAAAAGGGTTTAATGTAAACTACCTTGCCATCAGCAGGAGCTAAAAGACAACCCTCATCCTGGGGAGGTATCCTCACGGGATCCCGGTAAAACCATACCTTTCTAAGGAAAAACAGGACACCTGCAACGGTTAAAATTAAAGATCCCAGCAAAAATAAAGCAACTTTTACCATTCTAACCACACCTTATGTACATTATAAGGCAGGCGGGGAAGATAATATCCCCCTATCCCTGCCAGTACCTTAAACCAGCTCACCTGCATAGGAGGCAATGGCCGGGGTTCTAAAGGCCCACCCCGGTAAGCATTATCTAAAGCAGTGTACACCGCCAAAGTACCTTTTTCCTCCCACAATCGCCATACCTTAAAAGCTGGAGGCTCCTTAAATATTTCTTCCTCTACGGGAACAAGAAGGCT
>NZ_JAKKUR010000110.1 GCF_021890735.1 Thermanaeromonas sp. | reverse complement strand
CGATAACCCATAATTTCTGCTTTGACCTGCTTGCCGGAAGCAACCTTTAGGACAAGATCTAAAAGCTTTAAGGCCAGATCTTCCATCCCCTCACCCTCCAGTATCCGCCCAGCATTAAAATCAAACCAATGGGGTTTTTTAGAATAAATTGTGCTGTTACTGGCGATCTTCACCGTGGGCACGCAGGTACCGAAGGGTGTACCCCGGCCGGTGGTAAAAAGGACAACTTGGCACCCGGCGGCGGCCAAGGCGGTGGAAGATACCAGGTCATTACCCGGAGCACTTAAGAGGTTTAACCCCTTAACCCGGCACCGCTCACCATATTCCAGCACATCCACCACCGCAGAGCTTCCACCTTTTTGTACGCAACCTAAAGATTTCTCTTCCAGGGTGGTAATCCCGCCTTCCTTGTTGCCCGGCGAAGGATTCTCATAGACTGGCTGGCCGTGGTCAAGGTAGTATTTCTTCCAGCTATTTATAAGGTGGACAATCTTTTTAAATACCTCTTCATTAACAGCCCGGTCCATAAGTATAGTTTCACCACCGAACATCTCCGGCACCTCGGTCAAAACTGCTGTTCCACCCTGGGATACGATATAGTCGGCCACCAGGCCTACGAGGGGGTTGGCGGTGATCCCAGAGAAAGCGTCTGAGCCGCCGCATTTAAGACCCACTTTAAGTTCAGTTATAGGGCAAGGGATTCTTTTAAATTCTTGCGCGTACCGGACAAGCTCATCCAGAAGCTTTAGACCCTCCTCTAGCTCATCTCCTGCTTCCTGGGCTACAAGGAATTTCACCCGCCGGGGCTCAAACCCTCCTAAGGCTTCCTTAAATTCCTCCATCCTGTTGTTCTCGCAACCCAGGCCCAACACCAGCACCCCAGAAGCATTCGGGTGGTGGCAGAGGGAACTTAAGAGCCTCCGGGTGTTGACATGGTCTTCCCCTAGCTGGGAGCAGCCATAAGGGTGCTTAAGGGCGTAAAAGCCGTCTATGTGGGGAAAACTGGAAAAACGCTGGCGGGCTAGCATGCATAAGTTTTCGGCAAGTTGGTTTACACAACCTACGGTAGGGATAATCCAGATTTCATTGCGCACCCCTACCTGCCCATCGGGACGGAGAAAGCCGGAAAAAGTAAGGCTCATTTCCTCTCGTCCCCCGGACCGGTCCGCTGGGGTTGGCCGGGGATTATAAGTGTACTCTTGCAACTCTTTAAGGCCACTAACGAGATTATGGGTGTGAACCCATTCACCAGGCTGGATGGAGCGGGTGGCCCGGCCAATGGGAAAACCGTATTTTATTACTTCCCCTCCTTCCGGAATGGGTTTTAACGCAAATTTATGGCCGGGCTTTAGGGGGTCGAGGAGCTTAACTTCATATCCTCCTACCCGAATTATTTCGCCTGCTGGCAAGGAAACTAAAGCTACAGCTACATTGTCCTTATCATTTATGTGCAGGGCTTTGCTCATAGAGAATGTCACCTCAAATGAAGGCAGGTACCTCGGCTATGGTAAAAGGAGTAGCTCACCGGAAATTCCTGTACCTCGGCCATGGCTAAATAGGGCCCTCGCCATAAAAGTTACCTGCCGATCTGGTAACCCGCCGGCTTTACTGGATGGCCAGCAAGGGTTCACTCCGAACACTTTGACAAGGCTGCTTGGATTCCCTGGCTTATTATAGCTTCCAGATACCGGGCAAGAATATCCGCCAGCCCAGGAAGGGAAGTTAAATCCTGCCCCCAAATATCGCCCCTCCGTA
Source organism: Thermanaeromonas sp. (assembly GCF_021890735.1). Lineage (GTDB taxonomy): Bacteria > Bacillota > DSM-521 > Neomoorellales > Neomoorellaceae > Thermanaeromonas. The sequence continues at coordinate 2,825 of NZ_JAKKUR010000110.1, read as the reverse complement.
AAATAAAGCTTGCCACCTCTTGGAGGCTCTCTTCCGTCCCCTGGTACCTTCTCCAGGCTTCTTGCCAGAAGGCGAGGGCGGTGGGATCATCCTCAAGGGTAAACTCTCCTTTAGGCCTCTTCCCTACAAACTTTCGCCCGCTAATCCTTCCCTCCTTGAATAAATAAGCCAGAGCAGCTAAGGAGAAGACTAGCCTTGGGGGAAGGGTTCCCTTTTTTTCTAAGTACCCCAGGATAGAAGGCAAAACCCTGGTCTGGTATTTAGAGGTGGTGTTTAAGAGAATGCTCTGCCAATAATGGATGATATAGGGATTACGGAAGCGCTCCAAAACTTCCCGCGCAAATTCCTTGAGCATCTCCATATCTAAATCCATAGAAGGAATGATCTCCTCAAATATAGCCTCTTTCATAAAAGAACCCCAAACCGGATGCTCTACGGCTTCCCTTACCGTATCTACTCCAGCTAAAAAAGCGGGAGCCGCGGTAACTGTGTGAATCCCGTTTAGTATTCTAACTTTGCGCGTGCGATAAGGGGTAAGGTCCGATGTCCACACTACATTGAGTTCGGCCCGGTGGAAGGGTAGCTTCTCTTTTATTTCCTCTGGCCCTTCTATTACCCAAAGGTGAAAAAGCTCCCCTACAACCATAAGATCGTCCCGGTAACCTAGCTCCTGGACTAGTATTTCTGCCCGGTCACGGGGATAGCCAGGTACTACCCGGTCCACCAGGGTATTGAGGAAGAGGTTACAATGCTCTACCCACTCCCGGAACTTTGCGTGCAGGCCCCAATCCTGGGCTAACTGTAAGACGATACGCTTAAGGTTGTCACCATTGCGTTCGATAAGCTCGCATGGCAAAAGAATCATCCCTTTTTGGGGATCACCTTGGAAGTGTTGGAACCTCCGGTAAAGGAAAGCTGCAAGCTTGCCGGGGAAGGAGCGAGGAGGATTTAGGTCCAGGCTATCTTCGGGATCATAAGCGATGCCTGCTTCCGTGGTATTAGAAATTATGAACTCTAGATCTGGATTTGTTGCACAAGCTAAAACCTCTTCCCACTGGGTATACGGGTTTAAGGCCCGGCTTATGGAGCTTATTATCTCCCTCTTCTCCACTAGCTCCCCTTCCTGGTAGCCATAAAGGAAGAGAGTATAAAGCCCATCTTGCTCGTTTAATTTATCAGCCAGGCCTTGGGGTAAGGGTTGTACTACCACCACCCGCCCGTTAAACAGACCTTGTTTGTTTAGCTTATGGAACATCCAGTCTACAAAGGCCCGCAAGAAATTTCCTTCGCCGAATTGGATGACCCGCTCCGGCAATCCTTGTGGATACTCGCTTCCAAGTAAGGCTTTGTTTAAAGGCTTCAACTTGTTTCCACCTCTCCGCACTCCAAGGTTTTGAAAGCGCTTTCGATTTTTGTTATATTTACTCTCCTGTTTTTTAATTTCGACAAACTACCTAAGATCCCTTGTTTTTAAGAAAGCTTAATCTGGCCTAGAGTTCTCCCTTCTTTCAAGGCCTTAAGATAAACAGTCTTTTCATCGATAACAGCTACTGTGGGCCCTTCCTGGCCTTTAGGCAAGGCAGGGCTTCCAGGGTTAAGCAAAATAACACCTTCCACCTTTTCTAATACAGGCACATGGGTATGGCCGAAGATAAATATATCTGCCCGGTAGCGCTTGGCCAGCTCCACCATTTCCACCTTATCCATACCCTGCCCGTGGGTAGCGACAAGGCGAACATAGGGTGTCTGTACCAGCACCATCTGGCTCTGCAAAGGCCAATCCAAGACTAGTTGATCCACATCGGCATCGCAATTTCCCCGGGCTATAAGTACGGGTATCTGGGAAGCATTGATGAGTTCGGCCAGATCTGGTGGACGGTAGGCTTGAACTAAAGGGTTCCGCGGCCCATGGTACAACACATCGCCGGCATGAACGATTAAATCCACAGGCCCCCAGATTTCCAAAGCCCTCTCCCACGCCGCCACATCTCCATGTGTATCACTGATTACGCCGATTCTGTTAAGCTCACGCAAAGGCCCCACTCTCCTTTCTGCAATATAATCTTTCCCTCGAAATAAAATATGCCTAAAAAGCTTTCTTAACAGGTTTCTACCAGCTCAAGATCCACCTGCCGGGCCTCTACACTAACCCTGACAACTTGTACACGGACGGGTTGCCCGATTTTAAAACTACGGCCCCGGTGCTGGCCTACTAAAGCTAACTGTTCTTCCTGGAATTGATAATAATCATCGGTCAGAGTAGAGACGTGGACCAACCCCTCCACGGTATTCTCAAGTTCCACGAAAAATCCATAGGGCGCCACTCCACTTATAATGCCGGGGTAAACATCACCTAAGCGATCTTTCATAAATTCCACCATTTTTAAAGTAAGGGATTCCCTTTCTGCCTCTTCCGCTACCCTCTCCTGCTCGGAAGCGTGATCCGCAGCCTTGGCTACAAACTCCTTTAGTTTTTCCATCCTCCGGGGATGTAGTCTACCCTTGGCTAACACCTCCTTTAAAATGCGGTGCACCACTAGATCTGGGTAACGCCTGATAGGAGAAGTAAAGTGGCAGTAATACTTCGAGGCCAACCCGAAGTGACCCAGGGCTTCTGGAGCGTAACGAGCCCGCATAAGGGAGCGAAGGACTACGGTATGGATCACCCGCTCTTCTGGTCTGCCCCGGACTTCCTCCAGTAGGCGCTGGAGGACTTTAGGATGTACACGGCCTTCTCCATCTCGCCGTACATAAAATCCAAAGTGACCCAGGAAGGCGTTTAGCTCCTCCAGCTTGTCCGGCGCCGGTTCCTCATGTACCCGGTA
>NZ_JAKKUR010000026.1 GCF_021890735.1 Thermanaeromonas sp. | reverse complement strand
GCCCAGCGTACAGCCTTGGCCAACCTCTTAATCAATATCGGAGGTGCTTTGCTAATTTTACCCTTTTTATATACCATAGCACCTTTACTTTCCTTTACCTCTCCCAACCCGGCCCGGCAGGTGGCCCACTTCCACACCCTGTTTAATCTTTTGTCCTCCCTCGTTGCGCTGAGCCTCCTTAAGCCTTTAAGCGCCTTTTTCACCTGGCTCATCCCCGACTAATACTTACCAGTCAAAATAGCCTTCTACCTCTCAAGCTTCTTACTCTCATCCGAAGTAATCCCTGTTATTCCCTAATAGACAGGCCGGGCCCGTCTCCCGGTCACTAGTTAACAGTAAAACCGTCTTCAAGGTAGGGTCCTCCGAAAAATCTGGTACCTGGCGTAAAGATATTCCCACAACTCAGGATAAGTCCTCTCCCCACAGAGTACCTCCACCAGCCTTCTGGCCAGCTCCTTGTTAGCCAGCACCAAACGGTGCACTAAAGGAGTAAAGGCATAAACTACTTTGGCTATGCGATGGGCGTGGTAAAAGTGCGGAAGTAATTGAGAAGCTATGGCTTCTGAGTATTCCTTTAGACCCCCTTTCCCTTCACAAAAAGAAAGGACCGTAACTGCCGCCAGCCGGCCGCTTCTTAAAGCGTAGTAAAGGCCCTCGCCGGAAAAAGGGTCCACCAAGCCGGCTGCATCACCCACTAACAATCCGTTGCTGGTATTTAAAGAGACCTCTCCAGGAATAACAGAGGGAAGGATGGCCCCCCGGTAGCGCATCCCGGATGTTAAAGGCAGGTCCATGTTCCGGCAAAACCTATAAAAAAGAGACTTAAGATCCTGTACCTTCCGGTCAAAAGAACCTATACCTACCGAAAGATGGCTAGCCTTAGGAAAAATCCAAGCGTAGCCTCCCCGGATGTTTCCGTAGCTTAACACCAGAGATTGCCGGTATTTATCCAGCACCCCGTGAGGTACGGGTAATTCACACTCTAGGGCCACACCTAAAGCCCGGGACGGGCGGAAGGGAAGCTGACGGGCTACAAGGCTTCGGGCTCCGTCGGCACCGATTATAACGCGGGCTACAAAACTTTCCCGTCCGGCATATACTTTCACCTTCCCCCCTTCTTCCACCACCCTTTCTATCTTAAACCCATCCCGTACTTCAGCCCCAGCCGCACAAGCCTTTTCCACCAGGAAGAGGTCCAGGCGGTCTCGCATGATTAATTTAACTACCGGAGCCTCAAAAGTAACTTCCAAAGGTTGCTTCTCCCTATGGTAAAAAATTACCCGATGGGCGGCATCTTCCACTAAACTCTCCCATCCTGGTGGAAGTTCCCCCCATACCTTCTTAGTCAACCCGCCCCCACAAGGCTTATATCGGGGTAGTTTATCCTTTTCACAAAGTAAAACCTTCAGACCTGCCTGCGCAAGCTCCCTCGCTGCCGTAGAACCCGCGGGCCCTGCACCACACACTACAACATCGAAACTCAAAAGGCTCACCCTCTTTTCAACCTTTTCCTACCTAAAAAGAATAGACATTTTTATCCATTTGTATAGCCTAAGTCCCAAAGGAAAATAATAAACCTGTTAGAACAAAAATCACAGATATAGTAAACTTAAGGAGGCGAAAAAGGTGGTTAAAACAGTAATAGGGGTGTTCAGCAACGAACGGGTAGCCAAAGAGGCGGTAGACGACCTGCGCCGTGCGGGCTTTGATAAAGAAATATCTATTCTCGCCAAGGATAGAGGGCGGGGAGAAGGTGGAGGAGAAGGCAATGAAGGTACGCTCACCATGGGTATGGGCGGCGACGCCGGTATAGCTGAAGGCGTCACCACCGGAGGCGTGTTAGGAGGCCTCCTGGGCCTTGCTGCCGGTGCTGGTGCCTTAGTAATACCGGGTTTAGGCCCCTTGGTCGCTGCCGGCCCCATAGCCGGGCTGCTCTCCGGTGCCACCACGGGAGGCTTAGCCGGAGGTCTCCTGGATTGGGGTATCCCGGAAGCAGAGGGTCGGCGGTATGAGGAAGATGTAAAACAAGGAAAGATACTCGTATCTGTACGCTGTAGCGCAGATCGCGCCGAACAAGCCGCCAATATCTTAAAAAACCACGGCGCAGACAACGTACGTACCCATGGATAAGTCTGAAAATAACCCAGTAATACCCGCGTATTAACCTCCATGTCTAAGGGTACTTTATGTACAGAGGTGGTGCAGCTTAAGGTGCGCTAAAGGAGGCTAAAATAATATGGCTAGAAGGCGCCAAGTTATGTCCGAGGCTCTTAAATATGAATTAGCTAAGGAGCTCGGCGTATACGACATCGTTGCCACCGAAGGCTGGGGGGGTGTACCATCCCGGCAGTGCGGCAACCTGGTGCGGCTGGCCATAGAAAAAGCCGAACAGGCTTTGGCCAAAACTAAGCCTTTTTAAGCTGCCCACCTGCACCGGGGTCGAAAGGCCCCGGTAAATTTTTACTTCCGTAAGTGATTAATCCTTTCATAGGGATCCAAGATATTAGTGATCCGGACCCCAAAATTTTCGTTAACCACCACGACCTCACCCCAGGCGATAAGGGTTCCGTTGACCAAAATCTCCACAGGCTCATCCGCCATCTTATCCAGCTCTACTATGCTCCCCGGCCCCAAACTCAAGATTTCCTTAATAGACTTGGTGGTACTGCCCAAAACCACCTCTATATCCAAAGGAACATCGAGGATAAGTTCTAGGTTCCGGGGTGTATTTCCAAAAACTTGAGGGGGACGCTGGGGAGCAGGTTGTATAGTCTCTGGCGGCGGAGACGCCTTAGGGGCAGTGGTATTATCTTCAGCAGGAACCGCAGTACCTAAAAGCATCTCCACCTCCTGTTTCGCCACTTCCACGGGCATAACCTGCATAATCTCACTCTGCAGAAGGCCAACAATTTCCATCTTAAAGGAAACTACCACTATGGGCTCGTTCGGAGGCCAAGGGGAAGTAAAGGATTCCTGGGGAAAGCCTATAGAAACCACCCGTGGCGGCGAAATTTTAACTCCCCGGTTAAAAATTGTCGACATGGAGGTAGCCGCCGAACCCATCATCTGGTTCATAGCCTCACCTAAGGCGCTCGTCTCTATCTCGTCCAACTGTTCTTTATCTACCTGGCCGCTGCCTCCCATCATCAAGTTGGCTATCACGACCGCATCTCGCACTTTTAAAATAAGCAGGTTGGAACCCTCTAGTCCTTCGGTAAAGTTCACCTCTACTATTACATAAGGGATTTGAAAGGAAGCAAAAAGCTCCTCAGGCGTGGCCACCCTTATAGAAGGAGTAGTGATCAAAACCTTCCGGTTTAAAATCTGGGATAATACGGTAGCAGCGCTACCCATGGAGATGTTTCCGATCTCGCCCAGAGTATCCTTTTCTTCTGCTGTAAGGTCTTGGGCTGGACCCGAACCCGGCAACTCTCCTCTAAGCAGGGCATCGATTTCTTCCTGGGACAAAAACTCCGACATCTATATTACCTCCATTATCTGTACAGCCCTTTTCTTGCCCGAAAGCCCAGGCTGAACTTTAAATTTAGGAAGACCATCTACGTACAGTTCAAGGTCTTGACCTAATACAGAATCTAAAGTTATCACGTCGCCCACCTGGAGCTGCAAGAAATCCCGTACTTTAAGCTTGGCCCGGCCGCAATAGGCTACCACCTCTACCGGAACCGGTGCCAAAATCTTAGCCATGCTTTCCCGCCACTCCAACTTCTCCTCTTTTTCCGCAGCCCCGGCGAACCACTGGGTAGCAGACAGCCTAGAAATGACTGGCTCGAGCATCATATATGGCAAACAAATATTCATGAGTCCTTCGGTCTCACCTATGGTCGTAGCCAGGGTAACTACCGCTACTATCTCATTGGGAGATACGACCTGAACAAACTGGGGATTGGTCTCCATAGATTCTAGCTTGGGCGTCACGGGATACACATCGCTCCATACGTAGGTCAATTGTTCTAAAAGACGGCCGTTCAACCTCCTCAACACATGGCGCTCGATGGCCGTAAGCTCTCTGGTACGCGGGCTCATCTCACCCCGGCCTCCAAAAAGAAGATCAATGACGGGAAACACAAAAGCCAAGTTGGTCTCCAGGATGGCCGTCCCTTTTAAGGGCTCCAGAGTAAAAAGGGTAAGCAAGGTAGGGGCAGGTAAGGAAACGATAAAATCTTCATAGGTCATTTGCTCCACAGAAACAATTTTTATCTGTATGTTAGCTCTAAGATAAGCAGAAAGAAAGTTGGCCACCAGCCGCCCGTAATTTTCGTGGATCATATAAAGGGTGCGCAAATGTTCCTTGGAAAGCTTGTTGGGCCGGCGAAAATCATATTTTTTAGCTTTTAATTTTTGTCCTTCTTCCCGTATCTCTTCCGGTTTAACCTCCCCTGCGCTTAAAGCAGCAAGCAGGGCATCTATCTCCTCTTGGGACAATATCTCCGACATAAATAAGCCCCCTTTACTGCCCCAAGACCTTCTGCAAAGCTTGGAGTACGCGCTCCTGCTGGAAAGGCTTCACAATAAAATCCTTTGCCCCGGCTTGAATAGCCTCCATTACCATGAGCTGCTGCCCCATAGCGCTACACATGATAATCTTGGCATCAGGGTCGATCTTCTTTATCGCCTTAACCGCAGCAATGCCGTCCATCTCCGGCATAGTAATATCCATGGTCACCACATCCGGCTTAAGCTGCTGGTAAAGTTCTACTGCTTTTTGGCCGTTTTCGGCTTCCCCGGCTATTTCATACCCGTTCTTAGTGAGGATATCCTTGATCATCATGCGCATAAAAGCTGCATCATCCACCACTAAAACCCTCTTGCCCATGACCCGCTCCTCCTCCGTATCATATCTTCATTCCTAAAGATTCCATTATAACACCAAGAGCATTCTCTTCGGGTATCAGGAAAAAATACCCGCTGATTTGCGTTTCCGGACTATAAAACTGGGTTTCTACAACTAAGGCCTGGTCCGCAAAATATCCCCCTTCAAGGAAAGCCGAACTTAACACCGCTCCCAACATATCAAAAGCAAAGGCGGGAACCGAAGGAATAAACTCCAACTTGCAAAACTCGGCAAAGGCTGTCAAAAAAGAACCGCTTAAGATGTTGCCTACCTCTGTTAGAACGGATATCCCCATATCATCCAGCCTTCGGGTAGTCCCTAAGGGCTGCCCCAACAAAAAGTCTATCAGAAAAAAGGCGCTCTCCTGCGTCAGAAGGAACATGATCTTCCCTGGCGCCCTTCCGGTAACTCCGAATTCCACACAGGCTACCGGGTCCTCTTCTTGCCCGATCAGGTTCGGTATTTCCTTTAAAGGCAGTACTCCGGCCCGGGGAACGCTCATATTTATCCGCTGATTTAGCATGGCCGCTAAAGCTGTAGCCGCATTACCGGCTCCAATGTTACCAATTTCCCTTAATACATCCAGGTGAAAGGCATTTAGCTGCTCCCAAAACCCCACTTCTTCACCTCCTCTGGGCGCCGGTAAAACCACGGTGCCAGTTTCTCAAAACCTATTTCCCGGTACTGGAAGATATTTTCCGTAGCCCCTATGAAAAGCACCCCTCCTGGAGCCAAAGAATTGTAGAATTTGCGGTAAAGCTGGTCCTGTACCTCAGAGGTAAAGTATATGGCTACATTGCGGCAGACTATAAGGTCATAATCCCGGCCGTAAGGATCGCTTAAAAGATCATGCCGCTTAAAGGTAACGAGCTCCTTAATCTCCGGAACAAGGTGGAAATATTCTCCTTCCTGCCTAAAATAACGCTTAAGCCGCTCCGGAGTTACAGACTGCACCGCCCTCCGGGGATAAATACCCCTTTGGGCTGCCTCCAAGGCTCCTAAATCTACATCGGTTGCTTCGATCCTGTGCCTTACTTTAGGGGTTAACTCTTTAAGGATTATGGCCACTGAATAGGGTTCCGGTCCGTCAGCGCAAGCTGCGCTCCAGACTTTGAGTACCTGCTTCCTTTTTAACAGCCCGGGCAATATCTCTTGCTCTAGCCTCTGGAATAACTCCGGGTTCCGGAAAAACTCCGAAACGTTTATGGTAATTTTATCTACAAACTTACGCCATTGGTTCGGGTCCCGGTTAAGAAGCTCCCAATATTCCTGGTAGCTTTGTACATTAAGGCTAAACATCAGGCTTTCAATACGCCGCTTAAGCTGGGGTTCCTTATAACCATCTAAATAAAGGCCAAAACGGCGGTATATCCTTTGTTTAAATTCCTTAAAATCCATGACCCACCTCTTAAGTTATCCTCTAAGATTGTCTTAAAGCCGTCAAATCTCCCTTAAAGGCCGTCCTAAAGTACGGATAAAGACTTTACCACTGGCTGTATCCAAGATCATGGTCCTTCCGTAGTTACCCCCTGTATCCTGGCCTACTACAGGTATCTTTAAGGTCTCTAAAACCTTGAGCACCATGGCTGCGTTGCGCTCACCAATATTCAAAGTGGTTAGACGATGGTCGGCCGAGGAAAACATCCGGGCGCCTCCGGCTATTTTGGCTATAATATTTTCTCTTCTAGCTCCCCACCTCAGCATCTCCTCTACGAGATCAGGTATGGCTAGATCGGCGAATTTGGCCCGGTTGGTTATCTCCGCAAACTGTTTGCTGTCGGGCAGCATTACATGAGCCAAACCGCCTATGGCTGCCCTCCGGTCATAAAGGGCCACTCCGACACAAGAACCCAATCCTAAGGTTATAAGCCTCTGAGGCTCCCGCGCTATCTTCCATTCTCCTATACCAACCTTGATATCCTCCACAGCTACAAGCTCCTACCGCCGCAAATTGTTAGCTATTCCCCACATTTCATCAGCCGTTCTAGCAGCGCGGGCATTCATTTCATACACCCGCTGGGCAAGGAGCATGTGTACAAGGGTCTCGGCCACATCTACATTGCTGGCCTCCAGATAACCTACAAGGAGGTTTACCTCCGTTCCCGGCCCCGGAAGGGCAGGCCGGGGATCACCGCTTGCCGGTGTAGCCCGGAAGAGATTGTTGCCAACAGCCTCCAGACCGCTGGGATTAGGTACAAGATATACTTCTATTTGACCTAAAATCTCCTCCTTCCCGTTTGGAGCTAAAGCTACCAGTCGGCCGTCAGGGGTAAAGCGGGGAAAGTTATATCCTTCGGGCACGGTAACCCTGGGGAGCAACAGGTAACCCGAGCTGTGAACTACCTCGCCCCTTTCATTCAGGCGGAAACTTCCGTCCCGGGTAAGGCAGGTCTCACCATTAGGACCCTGTATCCCTAGGAAGCCTTTCCCCTGGACGGCAACATGTAGCGAATTGCCCGTAGCTATTAAGGGGCCAGGCGAAAAATCCTTAGCCGCCTCCTCAAGCCGCACACCAGCTCCTATGGCCGGCGGTAACGTACGGTTTACCGGCATGCCGCGCTCGGTAACAGGCCGGTAGACCAGGTCAGAAAAGGAGGCAACGGTCTTTTTATATGCTGTGGTATTTACGTTGGCCAAATCGTGGGCCAAAAGATCGATATGTAAAACCTTAGCTGCCATGCCGCTTGCGCTATTCCGTAAAGCCTGTAACATAGAATTAACCTTCCTCCTCATGTAAAAAGACTAACGTACGGAACCCAACTCGTTTACCGCCTTCCCTAAAAGTTCATCCTGGACCTGAATAATCTTTTGCCCGGCTTCATAGGCCCGTAAAGCGCCCAGCATATCTACGATCTCACGCACCGTATCGAGGTTGGATTTTTCTAAGAAACCCTGCCTTATTTCTACATCTGTTGCTTCCTGGGGCATTGCTTCAGCGGTCGCAGCAAATAAGTTATCTTCCAACCTCTGCAAAGCCTGTGGTTGACCGAAGCTCACTATAAGAAGACGACCCACCTCTTGTTGCTCTACCCACACCCGCCCGGTGCTATCCACCTGCCACCTGCCCTCTCCCACTTGTAAAGGCCCTGTTTCACCTAGTACGGGATACCCTTCCACCGTCTCCAGATACCCTGTAGGTCCCACTCTGAAATGTCCGTTACGCGTGTAGCGGATTTCACCTCCAACCTCTACAGCAAAAAAGGAAGGAGGTCGTCCGGGTCTATCCACTAAAGCCAGGTCTGTAAGCCGGCCCGTCTCCTCTAAGGGCCCCGGAGAAAAATCTACCTCCACCGGCTCCGTCATAACCCCCGGACTAAAAGCGCCTACTGCTTCCGGGAAGCGCCGTCCTTCCAAGCGCATGAGGAGAAATTCCGGAAAGCTGCGCTGGGAAACATAAGCTGCTTTATAGCCTGTCGTAGTAGCATTGGCCAAATTGTGGCTTATCGTCTCCTGTCTAAGCTGCTGGACCACCATTCCGGTGGCGGCAAGGTAAAGTCCTCTAATCAAACCTTACACCTCCTCAATTCTAAGTACTAAGTCTCTTATTCTGTTAAGCGCTTGAGGATCTCTGTCACATCTCCGCGGGGCAAATAGTAAGATCCAGCCTTTAGTTTCCCTATCACACCTGCTCTACGTGCCTCAGCTTCCAGCAAAGCTCCGGAAACTACCCCCTGTTTTTCTAAAAGGGAAGCAATTTCCTCTAAAGTAGCACCTGGAGGTATAGTTACCAAGACCTCTTCGTGATCTTGAGGTAAATGCTGGGTCGAATTGCCTCGATCTCCGGGCTGGCCGGGCTTATCCGCCGAAGCTGTATCAGGGGCCACATCACTTGCACTGGGGGATTTAAGGTCAAACGGTACCACTTCTTCCCGGAAAACCATACCATATTCCCGGGCGCGGCTTACAATTTCTTCCCGGCTAGGCTCATTGGGTACTGAAATGAGTAAAAGACCTGCCAGAAGAAAGCCCAACCCTATGCCTAAACCCAAAAGAGCCCACTGCCCCGGCAACCTCTTTAACCCTTTAGACGCCATAAACGTAAGATTAATTCTATTTCCCCCTTTCCCTTGTCAAACCTCTTAGCTATACTTTCCAAGCTTTCCCCTGCTTCCCAGGCTTTCGTTATAGCTTCTATTTCGTGATCCCGGTAACATTGCCTACACACCACTTCAGGTGAGGACATCCCTTCGGGCACTGCGGGAGCTCTAAACTCCTTTAAAGCCTTGCCCAAGTGCTCTTGAAAAGAAGCCTTTTCAAGCTCCTCTTTCATCCCTACCTCTCGCGCGGAACCCGCTTCCGCCCTGACTTCTAAAGGAGGTGAAAACACCCCCTCACGGTTTCCCTTTTCACCGTACGATTTCGGCTTCTTTTCTGATCTTTCTCTAGCAGAAAATCGTAGTTCTTTATAGGCTGAAGGCCAGCATATTAGCACAATTACGATTCCGAGAAATAAAAGTAAGTACCCCGTAATTTTCCCCTCCTTACAGGTAATCGGCAAGCTTATTGCGAAGGTTAAGCAAGGCACGGCCATGGAGTTGGCAAGCTCTGGATTCCGATATTCTTAACACTTCCCCTATCTCCTTTAAGGTCAGCCCTTCGTGATAATAAAGGGTTAGGATCAACCGGTCTCTCTCATTTAAACTCTGAAGGGCCTCCCTTAATGCTCGTCGCAGTTCTTCTTGTTCCAAGCGCTGGTCCGGTCCCGGGCTCTGGGTATCGGCTAACAGCTCTCCTCTACGTACAGTCTCCTCCCTCTCTTCATTCAAAAGGAACTCCTCCAAAGAAATCACGGCCATCTGGGCCCCCCTTTCCAGGAGGTCCTGTAGCTCACTAACTTCTAACCCCGCTGCCGCTGCTACCTCTTCGTCCCTGGGCTCGACTCCTCGCTCCTGTTCCAGCCGCCTGTACACAGCGCTAATCTGCTTCAATTTCTCTATCAACGTGCGCGGCGCCCAGTGGGCCCGTCTTAAGGCGTCCAAAACCGCACCGCGGATCCTGCGGGCGGCAAAGGCTTCAAAACTCACCCCTCGGGAGGGATCGTAGCGGTCTATAGCTTCGAGCAGGCCTATTATCCCGTAGCCCAAAAGGTCTTCCTGGTCAAGGGAGGGAGGAGGCTTTACGGCCAGCCGCCCTACGATGTATTTAACCAAAGGCAAATATTTAAGGGCGATCTCCTGCCGCACCTTTTCTCCCCTGCTACTGGTAAAAGATTGCCACAGGTCCGGATTGCTAACCGCCATAATCCCTTACCCCTCTTGCCATCTTTCTTTTAAAAGGCGCTGGAAAACAAACCTCATGATCCTGTCCACATCCCTTTCCGACAACCCCTCGAAGGCCAGGCCGACCTCATATCGTCGGAGTCCATCCACAACCTTAGACTCCACCCTTTTTACCCGCCCCTTTACCACCAGAGGTTCTCTCCCGTCCGGCAGAGGAAGCCTTAGCCATAAAATGCTATTTACCTCCAGTTTTTCCTTTAAAATAAGCTGGGCACCGCCACCGCTTAAATCCACAGTATATGCTTTTTTATAAAGCTCGGGCGGGCTAGCCGGGTCTGTCCCTTCGGTCCCCACAGCATACCCTATTTCTAACACAACTTTGGCCCTCACGAACTTCCTTTCCTGTACCCGTTTTACCTCTTCAGGTAGACTGAAGTAATAAAGGTAGAGGGGCTCAGTGACTACGCGCTCCAAGGTACTCTTAAACTCGTACCGGGCATCGGGGGCCATAACCTCCATTTTGACCGTTTCTCCCACCCGTAAAGCTGTACCTGCCTCCGGATCTCCCAGCACTGCAAAGCCATCCCGGTTAACTTCCTGGATGACCGTCCGGAAGGGCTTGCCACCCCGAAGAGGTTTGACCACTACGCTCCGGTTCACCTGAAGTAGCTGGGGTTTATTCATCAGGTATTTATCTCCCTACCTAAGCTAACCCTTGCAAGCCCTGCCCGGCTCCTTAAAAGCGAGTACAGCCGCTGGAAAAAAACGGTCCCACCCCGGCCGTTTACCGGTAGCCCCAAAAGGCGTTCGGCCAATTCCTCTATGGCCCTTGCCGCTGCCGAAGCAGGGTAATAAAGGAGCAAAGGCTTCTGCGCCCGCACAGCTAAACTCACAGCTTTATCTTCGGGTATGACCCCGAGAAAACTTAACTTGAAGGATAAAAACCGTTCCGCCACTGCTTGCAACCTTTCCGCCGCCTCCCGACCCTCCCTCAAGTTAACTGCGCGGTTAACCACGAGGTGCAGCTTAACTTTAAGCCGTGACAACCCCTTTATCAGTCCGTAGGCATCCGTCAGGGCCGTAGGTTCTGGGGTGGTGACCACTATACCCTCTCCTGCCGCGGCTACAAAGGTTAAGACCTGCCTGGATATACCCGCGCTCGTATCTACCAGCAAAAAGTCCATTCCGGATGTCACTTCCCTTAAGCTTTGGAGCAAGCTTTCCTGTTGCTCGAGGGAAAGATCAGCGAGTTCTCGTACTCCTGAACCCCCCGGGATAAGCAAGACCCCCTCCGGCCCTGGCATTATAATCTCCTTAAGCTGCCTTTCTCCCTTGATCACCTGCGTCAAATCCCAGCGGGGTACCAGTCCAAAAAGAATATCTACATTAGCCATCCCCAGGTCGGCATCCAAGAGCATAACCTGCTGGTGTTTCTTAGCCAAGGCCAGGCTCAAATTCACCGCAATACTGGTCTTGCCCACCCCGCCCTTGCCGCTGGCTACCGCGATAACCCGGCCCACCCCTTCCCTCCGCTCCGCGACCAGTTCACGCAGGCGTGCTGCCTGATCCATTAGCCGTCACCGCTTTCCAGATAAGCTGGGCTAAGGAATAGGGGTCGGCTTCTTCCAGGTCATCGGGTACGTTCTGGCCAGTAGTGATATAGGCCACGGGTATGCCGGTAGCCTGGACCATCCTCGCTATAACCCCGGGGCAGGTAGTCTCGTCTAATTTTGTAAAGATAAAGTAATCGAGTTCCAAGTGCCGGTATCCCTCCACAGCCTTCAGCAAGTCCTTGCTACGAGTAGTCCCACTTAAGACCAAATACACCTCCACGGGGCGGATAGCAGCCAAAAACCCGGCGATCTCGGCCAGCTGGGCCCTGTTATCCGGAGGGCGTCCCGCGGTATCGATAAGAATAACGTCACAATGTCCCAACTTGTTTACCGCACCTTTAAGCTCCTGGGGTGTCATCGCCACCTCCAACGGCAGGCCCATTATATCGGCGTAAGTGCGTAATTGTTCCACCGCGCCTATACGGTACGTATCCAAGGTTATAAGCCCCACCTGCTGGCGGCGGTACAGGCTAAACTTGGCTGCCAGTTTGGCTAAAGTGGTGGTCTTACCTACCCCGGTAGGTCCCACGAGAACCCGTATCTTCCCTTCCGGCCCCTTGGGAGCCTTAGGAGCAGATAAATGTTGGGCCAGTCGGGCCAGTATGGCCTCACCCATCACCTCCGGCTTAAGCGCCTCATCCAAACCTGTTAGAAGTTCCTCTACCAGCTCTTCTCCCATATCCTGGGCCAACATGAGCTGGCGATAATGTCCCAGAGGACCTCCGGTCCCCCGGTTAGCGGATACCAGCTTTTCCAGGCTCTTTTTAATCTCGGCAATCTCCTCTTCCAGCCTTCCGCCTTTTACCTCAATGCTAGCCGGTTTTGCCTCCACAGCCGCTACAACTTCTAACTTAGGAGGCCGGAAAAGGCCCCTCCAACCCGGCTGGCGTACCCGCCGTGTGGATATTATAACTGCCTCGGGGCCTAACTCTTTCCGGATAGCCATATAAGCCTCCTGCATGTCACTCACAAGGTAACGCTTAATTTTCATTTGCCTTTACCACCTCGAGGGCCTCAACTTCCAAAGCCGGCTCCAGCTCGCCGTAGGAGAGGACAGGTACCTGGGGCAGGGAGCGCTGGAGAAAACGCCTTAAGGGCAAGCGTATACGCCCGGAACACAAGATACAGGGCTGTATCCCCTTTAATGCCGCCTTGCTTACAGCTTGTCCTATCTTTTCCAGGATTTGCTTGCTCCTTTCAGGAGCCAGAACGGGAAACTGGCCTTGGGGAGTAGGTTGTAGCGAGTCCGCGATCTCCTGCTCCAGCTTGGGGTGCAAAGTAATGGCCGTAAGCTTTCCTTCCGGAGCATACAACTTACTCAAAACCCGGTAAAGACCGCGCCGTGCTGCTTCGGTAAGAAAATCTATGTCCCTGTTAACTCTAGCCGCATCAGCCAAGGATTCCAAAATGGTCGTCAGGTCCCTAATGGGTACCCGCTCCTTAAGGAGATTCTGGAGGACCTTTTGAACTTCTCCCAGGCTTAAAAGATTGGGTACCAGCTCCTCCACCACGGCGGGGCTGGTCTCTTTTACTTTATCGAGAAGCTCCCGCGTTTCCTGGCGGCCCAAAAGCTCATGGGCATGGGCTTTAATAAATTCTATGAGGTGCGTAACCAGAACGGTGGTGCAGTCCACCACCGTAAACCCCCTCGCCTCAGCTTCCTGACGTTCCGCGGGCGTCACCCACCAGGCCGGAAGACCAAATACAGGCTCCCGAGTGGGCAGGCCCGGCGCCTCGCCCTCCCCGGCAGGGTTCATAGCCAGGAAGTACCCGGGCATGAGCTCTCCCCTCGCGGCTTCCACTCCCCGTATTTTAAAAACATAAGCATTAGGGGCAAGTTGGAGATTATCCCGTATCCGGATGGGCTTTACATAAATTCCAAGTTCCAAAGCGCACTGGCGCCGCACCGCAGCCAGCCGGTCCAGCAAATCGCCGCCCTCGCTTTCATCGGCCAAAGGTATAAGCCCGTAGCCAATCTCTATCTCCAGGGGGTCCACCTCAAAAAGGGCGAGTACATTTTCCGGCTGCCTTTTTTCTGACTTAGATCGCGCAGCCACATCCCTGCGCTGGGCTTCCTCCATCTTTTTTTCCCGGGCCAAGGTATAGGCGGCATAGCCCACACCTGAGGCCAAGATAAAAAAGGGAAGGCTGGGCAAGCCTGGAACCAGGCCCAGTAAGAACAGAACACCTGCCACCAGTCCTAGTCCCCGGGGGAAGGCGGTTAGCTGCCTTACTACCTCACCGGTAAATCCCGCCGTGGCACCGGACCTGGTTACAAGTATTCCGGTGGCCGTAGAAACCAGCAACGCCGGTATCTGGGTTACCAACCCATCCCCTATGGTCAGTCGGATATAAGTATCCAGAGCCTGTTCCAGCGACATTTTAAGCTGCCAAGTACCTATGGCGAGACCCCCCAGGATGTTGATTACAATAATTATTAACCCGGCTATAGCATCGCCGCGTACGAACTTGCTTGCTCCATCCATCGCCCCGTAAAAATCGGCTTCCCGCTGGAGCCTGCGCCTGAGCCTCTTGGCCTCCTCCTCGGTTATCAACCCCGCGTTTAGATCGGCATCGATGCTCATCTGCTTACCCGGTAGCGCGTCCAGCGTAAACCGAGCCGCTACTTCCGCCACCCGCTGGGCCCCGTGGGTTATAACCACAAATTGGATTACGGTGATGATAAGGAAGATTATAAAGCCGACAATATAGTTGCCCCTCACCACAAAGTCACCGAAGGCCTGAATAACGTAGCCGGCAAAGGCCTGGCTTAAAACCAGCCTTGTAGAAGATATGTTTAAAGCCAGCCGGAACAAAGTAACCACTAAAAGAAGGGTAGGATAAACCGAAAAATCCAAGGGTTCGGCGGTGAACATGGTGGTAAGCAGGATGGTCATGCTTACCGTCAAATTGAGAATAAGTAAAAGGTCCAAAACTACAGGGCTTACCGGCACCACAATAAGAAGAACTACCGCCAAAACCAAACCCGCTATGACCAGGTCATTATAAGGGGTAAGCCGGCGTAAGGCAGCAAACATACCTTATCACTCCAGTACTACCAGTGACCCTGCATGCGGTAGATATAGGCTAAGATTTCGGCCACCGCCTGATATAACTCCACCGGTATCTCTTCGCCTATTTCAACCTTCCGGTAAAGGGCCTGGGCCACGGGGGGATTCTGCACAACAGGGACCCCGTGCTGCCGGGCCACCTCCACGATCCGGAACGCTATGCTCCCTGCACCTTTGGCCACTACTCGGGGGGCCCCCTCCTCTTCTCTGTACTTTAAAGCCACGGCCAAATGTACCGGGTTGGTGATGACCACGGTGGCCTCCGGTACGGCATGCATCATACGGTGACGGGCCAACTTCCTTTGCTTTTCTCGCAAGCGGGAGCGTACCAGCGGATCTCCTTCGGTCTGCTTCAATTCTTCCTTAACTTCCTCTTTAGTCATCCTTAAAGATCGTAAAAATTCCCTTCTCTGATAAACAAAATCCAGGATGCCCAAAACCAGATAGACCACTGCTGCCTTTAGGGCCGCCTCGAAAACTATCCCTGCCGTCTCCTCGGCCACCTGTAATAAGCCCATCTCCGGAGCCAGAAATAACTTCTGAAATTCAGATCTTACCACCTGCCAAACCACTGCCCCAATAACAATAACCTTGGCTACTCCCTTGGCCAGTTCTACAAGGCTCCGGCGGGAAAAAAGCCTTTGAAAACCTTTTACAGGATCAAGGTTTTCTAACCGGGGTACTAAATTGTCAGTGGAAAATATAAACCCTACTTGAGCCCAGTTAGCTGCCAACCCTGCAGCCGCTGCCACTCCAAAAAGCAGCAGTAATATCGGGCCGGTTTCCGCCAGACCAAGGTAAAATACGGTGATAAGGTTGTCCGCGTCGAGCTCCCTCCGCGGCAACGCCAAAAACGTAGATAACAGCCGCCACGCGACCGCCCAAAAGCTTTCCCTCTGCCAGTAGATAAAGAGGACAAGGGCTAGTAATACCAAACTTGCGCTTAAGTCATTGCTACGGGCTGCCTGACCTTTCTTCCTTACTTCCTGCAGGCGGTGTGGAGTAGCCTCTTCTGTCTTCTCTTCGGCAAAAAGCTGAAGGTCTATAAGCCTCAAGGTTTTAGCCCCCTAAATCCTTTCAGTGCGGCCAGTGGCTCAAGATGAGGCCAAGGTCCCTTTCCATCTGCCCCAGCAGATTGCTTACGGCTACCGTGAAAAAAGGTAAAGCTAGCATTACTACTAGTAAACCTAACCCCACCTTTATGGAAAAGCTCAACATAAAAACGTTAAGCTGGGGTACTGTACGGGCTACCAGGCTCAAAGCTATATCAGCTATGAGTAAAACGCCTATAACTGGCAGGGCCAAACCTAAACTCCAGCGCATCACATCTCCCCAAATCCGCACTACATCCTGGACCAGTGCACCACTAAATTGAGCACTTCCCGGAGGAAGAATTTTAAAGCTCTCCCGCAAGGATAAAAGAACTATATGATGGCCGTCAAATTGCAGGAACAGTAAGAGCCCGAGAATGGTAAAAAACTGGCCCCACAGACTAACCGGCATCCCGTACTGGGGATCCAAAAGATTGGCCATGCTCAAACCCATATGCGCATCCAACAGCTCGCCCCCAACCTGAACCGTAACAAGCAAAAGAGCGGCAAAATATCCAAGAGCAAGGCCGACCAAAGCTTCCCTCAAAGCCCCCAAGGCATAGGCAATCCCGGAAGCAACTACAGGTGCTGTAGATAACGTAGGAAAAAGAAGAAAAGCAAATAATACAGCTAATCCCACCCGGGCAAGAACCGGTACACCGCGGGCAGAAAAAACAGGAGCTATTACAAAGAAGGCAGTCAAGCGTATCAAGACCAAGAAGAAAATTTCCGCCCGCTCCAGGTAGCTCAGCATCTACTTCACCTTCCAACCCTGTAAAAAACCCCAAGGAAGCCGTAAAGGCCTTAATCCTTACCTGATAAAGGAACCTAGATTACCCAGTAGCTGGCTGGTAAACTGTAAAAGAATACCGAGCATCCATCGGCCCAAAAGCAAGAAGGCCAAAATTACTGCCACAATTTTAGGTACAAAGGTGAGGGTCTGTTCCTGGATCTGGGTGGCTGCTTGAAAAATGCTGATCCCCACTCCCACCACTAGGCTAAGAAGAAGAGCCGGTGCCGCAAGGAGAAGGGCAGTAGTCAAGGCCTCCCGAGCCAATCCTAAGATAAATTCTTGCGTCATGGCCGCCCCCTTCCCTTAAAAGTACTAGAAGCTTTCCAAAAGCGATTTCACCACCAGATACCATCCGTCCACCAGTACAAAAAGCATCAACTTAAAGGGTAGCGATATCATAATGGGAGGCACCATAAACATCCCCATGGCCATGAGGGTGCTCGCCACCACCAGATCGATAATCAAAAACGGAATATAAATCAAAAACCCCATCTGGAAAGCTGTCTTCAACTCACTCAATACAAAAGCCGGAATAAGAACATATAAAGGCACGTCTTCCCGCGTCCTGGGGTCGGGCAGCCCCGCCATCCGGATAAACAAAGCCAGGTCCTTCTCCCTTGTTTGCCGGTACATAAACTCCCTTAAAGGCTTAGAGCCCCGGTCCCAAGCCTCCTCTTGGGATATTTGCCCCGCTAGATAAGGGTCCAAGGCTTGGGTTTTGATTTCATTGTATACAGGAGCCATGGTAAAAAAGGTTAGAAACAAAGCCAGGCCGATAAGAACCTGATTGGGCGGTACCTGCTGGGTGGCCAGTGCGCTGCGTACAAAGGAAAGCACAATAATGATCCTCGTAAAGGAAGTAGTAAGCAGCAGAATAGCCGGAACCAGGGCCAGTAAGGTTAGAAGGAGCAAAAGCCTTAACGTACCCACCACTTGCCCGGGCTCTTCGGTCATGCTAAGCCTTAGTTCGAGACCCGGCAGCGGCTGGGCCAGGGCAGGCCTTAAGCTTAAGAACAATCCAGCTCCCGCCACCACCCCGGCCGCCAGAGCTATTCCCATAAGCCTCTTCGCTCTCATGGATTAAATCCCGGGGGCCAAAGGTTTTCCCGGCCCTCCCATATCTCTATCTCACTTTCCCCGTAATCCATAAGCTCCGTTAAGAGAACTGGAGGTCCCTCCCCTACTCCTATGAGAAAATACCGCCTCCCGCAGCGTACTACCACCAGCGAACTTTTAGGGCTCACCGGCAAACGGGCCACAATTTGTAAAAGGCCACTGGATACCGTATGGGGGTTAAGCCGGCCCAGACCATATTTCACCGTCAAATAAGCTCCTGCCAAAATTAAGGGGAAGAAAAGCAAAAGACGGAGCAAGGCCAGGAGGAACTCCCGGTCCACGGGTTTTCACCGTCCCTCCTCGGGCGCTTCGGCCAGAGTATTAAGGCGCACCCCGAGGGCTTCGTTAATGACCACAACTTCACCCTGCCCCAATGGCTTTCCATTAACCAGCACTTCCACGGGTTCACCCACCAGCTTATTAAGAACAATCACCGAGTCTTCCTTAAGGTCCAAAACTTCCTTAACCAGCAGTTTCGTCCTTCCCAATACGGCCGTAAGCCTTAAAGGGATATCCAAAAGTTTATCCAGGCCTGCTCCTTGCGGAGTCCCGCTTACGGGTTTAAGCTGGTGAAAAACCGCCTTTTTAATCTCAGGTGTATTGTCCTTTTCCTCCAAGGCCTGTAATAATTGTTTGATCTCCTCATCTGTCAAGGTCATATCTTTTTACCTCACTGGATGATAAATTCTTCAAAATAAACAGCTTTGACCTGACCTGTATCCAGCTCCGCATTGATCTTTGCGAGTAGCTCCCTTTTTAACGCATCTTCCTGGCCCAGATCCTCGGTCTTTTTGCTACGTAAAACCGCTATAATGATATCCCGGATGCGGTGTAACTTCTGGTTAAGCTCCTCTTCCATATGAGGGCTGAAATATTCTAACGTGATCTTTACCCGGAGGTACCGTCGCAACCCGGGGTCCGCCAAGTTTACTACAAAAGGTTCTAGAGTAAGCTTGCGCACCTCAGCCGGACGCGTTGCTTTCTCCTGGGTAGGAACAGGTACTTTAACAGAACTCCCTTGAAAATACAGGTAACCGTACCCGCTACCGAGAAGAAGGACCAGAAAAACTAGCACTATGGTCAGCCACGGCTTCTTTTTTTTCTCTTTCCGGGGCTCCCCTTGTTGCTCATCCCTTATCCTTACAGCCACTTCGCCACCTCTCCCCACCTTTAAAGCGTGCTCAGCACTTTCCCCACAGGGTTTTTCTAGCTTCCTTCGCTATGTACTCGGCAGCCTTCAACCCCATCCTTTTACAGGGATTACCTTCCCTCTTCCGGCCGCCACCAAGAACAGGCTATATTCCGCCGGTAAGCCATCACCTTCTCTATAATCTCATCCATAGACTGGGTAACTAAGATTTTCTTCCCGTTGGTTAAGGTGATGACTGTCTCCGGTACACTTTCCACCCTCTCGATAAGCTCCGCATTGATGGCTATCTCCCTTTTATCTAAGGTAGTCACCTTAATCATAAAACCCACCTCTTAAAGCCCGCCGCCTTAAGCCCGGCCTTTTATATCCTAATATATTAGAGACAGCCTGCTACTCTACGCCTCCGTGTACACACTGCTGCCGTACACTTCTTAAAAAGCCATTTTGTTACCTGTAACCTTTTTCAGAAGGTATCCTTTTAAGCTGCTCCTAGGCGACTTCAAAAGATACCCCGTTACCTTTCTACCCTCTACTTTAACCTTCTATTTTTAACTCCCTACTTACCCGATGTAGCATGGTCTAAAGTTTTAAAAGCCCTTCCAAGATCCTAACGTTTAAGGTTTACCAGCTCCTGGAGCATCTCATCAGAGGTAGTAATAGTCCGGGCGTTAGCCTGAAAACCCCGCTGGGTGATGATCATATCTGTAAATTCCTGGGCCAGCTCCACGTTGGACATCTCTAAAGCTGAAGGGATGATGGTGGTGCCAAAAGAGTCTGCAGTACCATAACAAGTGAAATTACCATTGGTATCTCTTCCTCCGGCAGCAGTGGCCCAACTATATAGATTGCTACCTATTTTTTCGAGGCCAGCAGGGTTGGGAAACTTAGCGATAGCCAAAGGATACGAATCATACTTGTTTGTTCCCACCACTATATGAACAATCCCCTTGCTATCTATACTAAAACTGTCGGTAACACCGTTCGACGGCGAGCCCTTAAAACCACTAAAAGTATCAGATCCTGCAACACCCAATTTTATGTCTACTAAATTGCCTTGATCATCCAGAGCCTGGACTCGCATCCCATCAGCATTAACTAGGTAACCCTGGTCATCAAAATGAAAAGCACCGGCGCGGGTATAGAAGTAATTGTTTCCATCTGTAACTACAAAAAACCCATCCCCTTGAATCATCAAATCCGTCCCGTTACCCGTATAGGCAGCGGCGCCCTGGGTATGGATGACGTCGATGCTGTTTAAAGTGACACCAAGACCTATTTGCTGGGGGTTTGTTCCCCCAAGTCCAGTGTTTTGCGTGTCTACCGAATTTTGGGAACCGCCCCGCAGGGTCTGGTAGAAAACGTCTTTAAAGGTTACGGTGCTGCGCT
>NZ_JAKKUR010000025.1 GCF_021890735.1 Thermanaeromonas sp. | reverse complement strand
TAGAACAGGCGGAAAAAAAGGCCAGGCTCCGCTTGGCCGAGGTAAGCCAAGATTTTCACCGATATACTGAGCAGGATATCAAAAGGGCCTACGAGGAAGCTTATAACCTGCAGGTAGAGCTTATCCGGTTGCGGGAAAAGGAAAAGTTGCTAAACTTTCGCCGGAACCATCTAGAGATGAGCTTGCGGCGTCTTAAGCTTACAGTAGAAAAAGCAGAGAAACTCGTGCACCAGGTAGGGGTCGTGCTTAAATTCTTAACTGGAGAACTCCAAGATCTAACCTCCAAGATAGGTGAACTGGAACAGACATACCACTTAGCCCTCAGTATTATACGCGCTCAGGAGGAGGAACGTAGGCGTGTAGCGCGGGAAATCCATGATGGTCCCGCCCAGTCCTTAGCCAATATAGTCATGCGAGCAGAATACTGCTTAAAACTTTTAGACAGGGACCCGGGCAAGGTCCGGGAGGAGCTTCAAGCCTTACAAAACATCGTACTTACCAGTCTCCAAGATATACGCAAAATAATCTTTGACCTGCGACCCATGGTCCTCGATGACCTGGGGCTGGTACCTGCCTTAAAACGCTATTTCTCTGCTTACGCCGAGCAGTATGGACTGGAAGTGGATTTCCTTTGTTTTGGTCAACAACGCCGCCTGGACAGTGCCGTAGAGATCGCCCTTTTCCGCATTATTCAAGAAGCCGTTAACAATATCAAGAAGCATGCTAAAGTGAAGAGCGCAGTGGTTAAGATGGAAATGTTGCCCGATAAAGTTACTGTGGTAATCCGCGATGAGGGTCAAGGTTTTGATCTGGAAGCCGTCCAAAATAGAAAAGAAGGAGGAGGTTTCGGCCTCCTCGGAATGAAGGAACGCGTGCAACTTTTAAAGGGTCAGCTCAAAATAATCACTGCTCCAGGTAGGGGTACCACTGTAAGCGTAACTATACCTTTACAAAGCGGGGAGAGCCAGTAAGATCTGCCATCCTCCGGTTAATCTCGGTATATATACGTTCTAGATCCAAGGTCTTAATTTCCCGGCGATACATAAGTACGCGGCCATTGACAATTACTGTATCCACGTCTTCTGCCCGAGCAGAATACACTAAGTGAGCAATAACATCATTAAGCGGTCGCCAGTGGGGGGCATCAGTTCTAACCAGGATCAAATCAGCTTTCTTACCAGGCTCTAAGCTGCCTATCTCCTTATCTAACCCTAAAGCCCGGGCGCCGCCTAGGGTAGCCATGGTCAAGGCTTCGCCTGCTTTAAGGGCCGTGGGATCTCCGCTAACTCCCTTTGCTAAAAGGGCTGCCGTCCGGGTTTCTTCCCACATATCAAGGTTATTGTTGCTCGCTGCTCCATCGGTGCCGATACCGACGCAGACACCTGCCTTAAGCAAGGCAGGGACTGGAGCAATACCACTGGCCAATTTTAAATTACTTTCCGGACAATGGGCCACTCCCACCTTGTTTTCAGCTAAAATATGTATTTCTTCTTCAGTTAAATGTACGCAGTGGGCGGCCAGTGTGGGCACCTGAAAGAGGCCTAATTTGGCTACATGGGCTACAGGCGGAAGACCATATTTATTCTTAATCTCTTCGACCTCCTGCTGGGTTTCAGCTAGATGAATATGCAACCCCACCCCTAGTTTGGCCGCACGGTCGGCCACTTTAGCCAAATACTCAGGGGAGCAAGTATACGGCGCATGGGGCCCCAGCATAGTGGTTATCCGGCCCTCACCTGCACCATGCCATTCCCGGACGAAACCTTCCCCTACCCGCAACCTTAAGCCTGCTATATCCTGCACGCCTATAAGGCCCTGGCACAAGCACGCCCTTAAGCCCGCTTCCAATACCCCTTGAGCCACTACATCCATATGAAAATACATATCGGCGAAAGTGGTAGTACCGGAACGTATCATCTCAGCCAAGGCGAGCATGGTGCCCCAGTAGATATCTTCCTTTTTGAGTTTCCCCTCCAAGGGCCATATTTTCTCCCTTAGCCACTGGTGCAAGGGCAAATCATCGGCGTATCCTCTAAAAAGGGTCATTGCCGCATGGGTGTGGCTGTTAACCAAGCCCGGCAAGGCTACCATACCCTGAGCTTGGATAATTTCAACTTCTTCCCACCCTGGAGGGAGGGCTTCTGTGGGGCCTACGTACGTAATACGGTCTCCGTCTATAGCGATGGCCCCTACTTCGATGACCGATCCGTTAACGGGAACAACGGTACATCCTTGGATGAGTAATCTAGCCATAACTATCTCTCCCCATTTGGATTTAGCCTAAAGTCAATTCAATTTCTATCAAAGAGAGCTTGGGCAAACTCCTGCGGCTGAAAATCTTCTAAATCCTCCGGGCCTTCACCCACGCCTACCAGCTTTACAGGGATATTTAATTCTTGAGCGATAGCCAAAACCACCCCGCCTTTGGCTGTGCCGTCCAATTTAGTTAAAGCAATTCCCGTCACCCCAACGGCCTCTTTGAATAGCCTGGCTTGAACTAAGGCATTCTGCCCTATAGTCGCATCCAAAACCAGCAATACTTCGTGCGGAGCTCCGGGGAGCTCCCGCTCAATAACCCGCCGTATTTTCTTAAGTTCCTCCATTAAGTTACCTTTTGTATGTAGGCGACCTGCCGTATCTACCAACACCACATCGGCTTTACGGCTAAAGGCGGCTTTTAGAGCATCAAAGGTTACAGCCCCCGGGTCGGCTCCGGGCTGGTGCTGGATTAAAGTTGCTCCAGCCTTTTTAGCCCAAATTGCCAACTGGTCGGCCGCAGCGGCCCTGAAGGTGTCTGCAGCCGCTAAAATGACCCTTTGGCCCTGACGGCTGAAACGGTAGGCCAGTTTCCCGGTGGTAGTTGTTTTCCCGCTTCCATTTACGCCTACCACCAAGATAACTGTAGGCGGGCTGGGAGCCATATTCAGTGGTTGGAAATCTTCTCCTAAAATCTTTACCACTTCTTCCCTGAGGGCTGAAAAAAGAAAGGGAACATCCACATTCCTTTCTTTCTTTACCTTTTCTCTAAGGCCATCCACCAAGCGTAAAGTAGTGGTTACCCCTACATCGGCTCCCAACAAAATCTCTTCCAATTGTTCAAAGAAATCCTCTTCTACACCTCGTGTTCTGGTAAAAAGCTTTTCTATCCTACCGGCTAAATTCTCTCGTGTTTTAGAGAGCCCCGCCTTAAGTTTCTGTAAAAACTGCAACTGTTTCCTCTACCTCCCCTAAATTAAGCTGGTATTTGTTCCAACTGCACAGAAACAAGTCGGGATATCCCTTCCTCCTCCATAGTAACCCCGTAAAGTACATCAGCAGCCTCCATAGTACCATGGCGGTGGGAAATAACTACAAACTGGGTCTTAGAGGAAAAAGAACGTAAAAGACGGGCGAACCGCTTTACATTAGCCTCATCTAAGGCAGTATCTATCTCATCGAATATACAGAAAGATTGAGGCCTTACCTTTAACAAGGCAAAAATAAAAGCCACCGCCGTCAACGCCTTCTCGCCACCGGAAAGAAGGCTAAGATGCTGGGGTTTCTTGCCTGGAGGTCGCGCCACAATATCTATGCCCGCTGAGAGTATATCTTTATCACCAGTAATAACCAGCTGCGCTTCTCCGCCTCCAAATAATTCCCGGAAAAGGTGCTTAAAGGCTTCTTCTACTTTCTTCAACGTCTGTCTTAACTGCTCTGCCATAAAGTTATCGATTTCCTGGAGGGCGGCTTGAAGGGAGGCCCTTCCGTTTTCCAGGTCAGACACTTCTCGGAAAAGCTCTTGGTGGCGGTCCTTAAGCCTTTTGTACTCGCCCAATACACCTAAATCTACTGGACCCAGTTCCTCCAGTTTAGCGCCAAGGCATCTCCTGGCTTCGTGTACCTTTTTAGATAGGTGAGGTCGCGGTTTGGCTAATAATTGCTCCCAGTTGGGACCGTAACGAAAATTGAGCTCCTGGTAGCTATGTTTTAAGGTCGCTTCTAATCTAGCCAAATTCACTTCTTCCCTTTGTGCCCGCCTGTAAAGGGCCGCTATCTCTTGCTCTAGTTCATCTCTCTGGGCAACAAGGGTGGAGTATTCCTTTTTAAGGTCCTGTAAAGCCTTTGTAACGTGTTTTAACGCCTCTTCCAGCTTACTACAGCCCGTGGAGATTTCTAGAAGCTTATCTTCTACATTTCTGCGTTCCTCCTCGATTTGGGCCAAAACTTCTTCCTTTTCTTTCTGACCTTTTAAGGTCTGCTCGTACCTTGAGGAAAGGTTCTCCCGCCGGCTTTCCAACGAAACAAGCTGGCTCTCTATTTCTTTGGAGGCCGTCTCCAGAGCTTCTAGGCGGCCCTCAATACTGGCCAGTCGCTGCCGGCTGGATGTAAGATTTTCCTCAGCTTTCTCCACACCCCGGGTAGCTAATTTTAACTTCTCTTCTAAGCTATCCTTACGGCTCTTTATAGCATCTAGCTCCTCTTTCAGTTGCTTTCTCTGTTCCTCAATCTTAAAGGACTTTCCGCTCATCTCTTTGAGTTTATTCTCTCTATAACTTATCTTTTCCTCCAAGGCCCTAATTTCTTCTGTTGTCTCCCTTATGGCTTGTACCAACAGTCCAAGCCTGCCCTTACCTTTAGAAATCTCCCTCTCTAATTTTAACAATTCTTCCCGGGCTTCCTCCAAGGAAAAAACTGTTCTCTCCCTTTCCTCTTCTGTTACCCGTAATTCGGACTCAAGGATAGCTGCCTCTTCTTCTTTACTCCTAATCTCTGCCATCTGGGTGAAAAAGCCCCGTCGCTTATGTAGTGAGCCGCCAGTTATGGCTCCCCGGGGGTGTATTAAATCGCCATCTAAAGTAACCAGACGCGCTGGCGGACGGAGGAGCCGGGCTAGCCTTAAGGCGAGGTTTACATCACGTACTACGAGAGTATGGCCTAATAGATACTCTATAGCCGGCCGCAAGTTCTTTCCGCACTCTACAAGGTCAGACGCTATCCCTAGCACCCCTTCTTCCCTTAAAATTTCCGGGGAAAATCTGGTCGGGGTATGGGGTGAAAGCCACTCTAACGGAAGGAAGGTAGCCCACCCTCCTTTTGTTTCCTTAAGGTACTTAATAGCTGCCTCCGCGTCCTCGGCGGTCTCCACCAAGATATTTTGAGCACTAGCCCCCAAGGCAGCCTCTAAAGCTTTCTCTAACCCCGGGGGAACCCCAAGCTTTTCCGCTACCACTCCTAAAATCCCATACAGCTCCCCTTTCTGGGCAGCGGTAAGAATAGCTTTAACGCCTTCGGAGAAGCCCTGGCGCTCTTCCCGAGATCGATATAAAAACTGCAAATGGGCAAGCAGGGTTTGGCGGCGTTCTATTAAAGAGGACGAACGGGACGCGAGTTCTTTTAATCTTTTTTCCAGAGTAGCTATTTTATTTTTTAGAGTATACCTTTCGCTCTCTAATTTTTCTAGCCTGACTTCCCAATTTTTAAGCTCTAATTGCCAGTTTTCCTTGTCTTCCTTAAGCTTTTCTACTTTAGCCTCAAGCTCTTTTAGTTCGCCCTTTTCCTGAAGCAAACGCTGTTTCTCTAGTCCCTCCCGCTCTGCAAGGCGCGCCCACTCGTTTTGCAGGTACAAAAAAGAATTACCCGCTTGCTGGAACTCCTCCTGCCAGCGGGCCAAAGCCTTAAGCGTTCGCTGTTTTATAGCCTGTAATTCTTTGATCCTTTCTACTAGTGCCTGCCTTTCGGCCTGTAAGTCTTCCTTTTCGGTTTTTAACCTGGCCAGACGCTCGTTGCAGCTTATCCATTCGTTCGTAATACTAGCCAATTCTTTTTTTAACAGAGAGCCTTCTTGTTTATATTCGGCCAGACGTTTCCTTACAAACTCAGACCTTTCCTTTAGAAGTTTCGCCTCCCCCCTTAACTTCTCTCTATCTGTTCCGTATATCTGGAGTTCCCTTTCCAGCCGCTGTCTGTCTAGTTCAGCATTTTGGAGCTGTTCGGCTCGCTGGGCTAAAATTATGTTTAATTTCTCCTTTTGCTGCTCTATTTTGGTAAGTTCTTTTTGAACTGCTTCTTTGCGTTCCTGGGAGTCCTTTAAAGCTTGTTTTAGTGCTTTAAGTTCCTGATCCTTCTCGATCAATTCCACCAGCCGAAGAGCTTCCTTTAATTTTTGGTAACGGCGGGCTCTTTGAGCCTCTTCTTCTAAGGGAGCAAGCTGGTTTTCAAGTTCGTACAAGATATCTTTCAGTCTTATCAAATCTTGTTCGGTCTCCGCTAAGCGCTTTAAAACCTGCTCCTTTCTCCAGCGAGAGCGACTGACCCCGGCAGCTTCCTCTAAAAGAAGCCGTCTTTCCTCTGGGCGTGCAGTAAGAATTTCTTCCAGTCGGCCCTGGCCTATAAAGGAAAACCCTCCTCTTCCTGCTCCTGTATCCAAGAGTAACTCTTGGATATCACGTAAACGGCAAGGAATCCTGTTTATCTTGTACTCACTTTCCCCCGCACGCGTAAGCCGCCGCGTAATGGCGATCTCAGAATAAGGTAGTGGCAAGGCGCCGTCGGAATTATCCAATACGAGGGTAACCTCCGCCAGCCCTACCGGCCGACGTTTCTCGCTACCTGCAAAAATGACATCTTCCATGCGTGAACCGCGCAAAACTCGAGCGCTTTGTTCACCAAGGACCCATGCTATAGCATCTACAATGTTGCTCTTCCCGCTCCCATTAGGGCCAACGATACAGGTGATACCAGGTCTAAACTCCAATTTAGTCCGGTCCACAAAGGTTTTAAAGCCCTGAATTTCCAAGGATTTAAGGAACAACCCCATTTCGACCCCCATAAAAGAAACTGCCCAAATTCTTTGAGCAGTTCCCCTGTTATCTTATCTCGGCTCTACAATAAATCTTATAGCTGTCCGGGTTTCACCATCAATGTTTATTTCGGTGAAGGCGGGGATCATTACCAGGTCTATGCCGTTAGGAGCGATAAACCCCCGGGCAATGGCGATGGCCTTAACGGCCTGGTTCACCGCCCCCGCCCCTACAGCTTGAACCTCAGCCTTACCGTATTGGCGAAAGACAGCTGCCAAGGCCCCAGCTACAGCCTTAGGATTGGATTGTGCAGACACCTTTAGTACTTCCATGGGTCCTCCTCCCCTAATTGTTATGGGCGCCTTTACAGGCTCTTTTTCCGATTTTATCTAAAAATCTTATATATTATTTCGACGTCCAGATAACAAATCCTGCCTTACCTGAGAACCCAACACATTTTATTGTTCGCGGACCCCGTTTCTCAGTTTTTTAAGGGCCTTACGGGCAGCCTCCTGTTCCGCCTCCTTTTTACTTTTTCCTTCTCCTGTAGCTAAAAGTTTACCCTGGTAGAATACTCCGCACTTAAACCTTTTGTCGTGATCCGGTCCCCACTGCGCTAAAAGCCGGTAGCTTACGTTCTCCGGACCTTTGCTCTGGACCAACTCCTGAAGTCTGCTTTTATTATCCACAACCTTCCAGCGGCTTTCTTCTTTTAAAAAATCAGCGAAAAGACGGTGTGCCAATCTCTTAACTCCCTCGAAACCTGCGGTAAGATAAAGGCTACCGAAAAGTGCCTCTAATGCCTCGGCCAAATTAGAAGGCCGCTGGCGGCCACCGCTTTGCTCCTCTCCCCGGCCCAAAAGGAGCAATTCTCCGAGGCCCAAAGTTTGAGCAGCCTGAGCTAAGTTAGCCTCGCAGACTATAGCCGCCCGGAGGCGGGTAAGCTCTCCTTCGTTCAAGTCAGGTAGCTCTTTATATAAGTACTCCGCCACAGCCAGGCCTAAAACGGCATCTCCCAAAAATTCTAGCCGCTGGTTGTGTCCTGGTAAATTATGCTCTAAAGCATAAGTAGGGTGGGTGAGCGCTAAATCTACAAGCTCCAGATCCGTAACTTCCAGGTCCCATTTTTGAAGAAAGGCTCGTAGCTTTCGCCTTCTTTCCTCTTCCATTAGATCTCCACCCGCTTAAGCAATACGGTAGCGTTATGTCCTCCGAAGCCAAAAGAGTTGGACAAGGCCACCTTCACTTCTTGCTTCCGGGCTTTGTTGGGCACGTAGTCAAGATCGCACTCTGGATCGGGTTCCTCGTAGTTTATGGTAGGCGGAATAATACCGTGATAGATGGTGAGGGCCGTCGCAATCAGTTCCACGGCTCCT
The DNA here is from genome assembly GCF_021890735.1 of Thermanaeromonas sp. Lineage (GTDB taxonomy): Bacteria > Bacillota > DSM-521 > Neomoorellales > Neomoorellaceae > Thermanaeromonas. The sequence goes on along the minus strand of NZ_JAKKUR010000025.1, from coordinate 12,351 downwards.
GCCGCCCCCAAAAGGTGCCCGATCATAGACTTGTTAGAGCTTATGGCCAACCTATAAGCATGGGAACCGAATACTTTTTTGATGGCCAGAGTTTCAATGCGGTCATTGAGATCCGTGGAAGTACCGTGGGCATTTATATAATCTACTTCTTCCGGTCTTACATTGGCATCGGCTAAGGCTAAAGCCATAGCCTTGGCAGCCCCTTCACCTTCCGGATCCGGAGCAGTGATATGATAGGCATCGGCCGTACAGCCATATCCGGCAACCTCGGCATAAACCCTTGCTCCCCGGGACAAAGCATGATCTAACGTTTCCAGTACGAGTACGCCTGCCCCCTCGCCCAAGACAAACCCATCTCTTAGGCGGTCAAAGGGCCGGCTTGCCTTCTCCGGGGCCTCGTTTCGGGTAGAAAGGGCCTTCATAGCGCTAAAACCGGCCAGTGCCAAGGGTGTCACACTAGCCTCGCTTCCTCCAGTGATAACTACGTCTGCTTCTCCCCGCTGGAGCACCCGGAAGGCCTCTCCCACCGCATTAGTACCCGCAGCGCAGGCGTTCACTACCGTAAAGTTTATTCCCCGTGCTCCGGTTTGTATGGCTATTTGCCCCGCAGCCATATTGGCAATCATCATGGGAACAAAAAACGGGCTTATCTTACCAGGACCTTTTTCCACTAATACGCGTGTTTGCTCCTCGAAAGTTTCCATACCTCCAATACCCGTAGCGAAAACCACTCCCACGCGGTCGGGTCCGACTTTATTTACGTCCAACCCAGCATCTTGCAAGGCCATCTTAGCAGCCACCACAGCATACTGGCTAAAGCGATCCATGCGCTTAGCCTCTTTCCTTTCTAGGAACCGCGTGGGATCAAAGTCCTTTACCTCAGCAGCAAAACGGGTGGGAAACTGGCTGGCGTCAAAGCGTGAAATGTTTGTAATACCTGATTTGCCTTCTACCAATGACTGCCAGAAAGTATCTTTATCGTTGCCTATGGGTGAGATAACCCCGATCCCTGTTATTACTACCCGTTTACGCAACTTCCCTCACCTGCATTCTCAAGGAATTAATCTTTAAAGGCCTGCTAAGGGTACAGCTCCCCAAGCAGGCCGGGTAAAACTTTACATAAGCATATTAACCTACTGACTTAGCACGCTGGCGAATATACTCTACTGCCGCACCTACTGTGGTAAGCTTTTCAGCATCCTCATCTGGGATCTCAATATCGAATTCCTCTTCCAAAGCCATTATGAGTTCTACTATATCCAAGGAATCCGCATTGAGATCCTCGAAAGAAGTATCCAGGCTTATTTCCTCTTCGTCGACCCCCAGTTGTTCCGCCACTATACTTTTAACCTTATTAAAGATATCATCCATTTGTTTCACCTCCTTCCTAAATTAACCTTTACCAAATTAACCTTTACATAGTCAAACCGCCGTCTACAACAATAACCTGTCCCGTAATATAACGAGAAGCAGGGGAAGCCAAAAACACTACTACCTCTGCAACTTCTTCGGGCTGTCCCGGCCGGCCCAAGGGAATACGTTCTAGGAAAGATCTACGTACCTCTTCCCCTAGCTTTTCGGTCATATCAGTCGTTATAAATCCCGGGGCTACTGCGTTGACCAATATACCCCACGAAGCCACTTCCTTAGCCAGCGACTTGGTAAAGCCGATGAGCCCTGCCTTAGCCGCAGCATAATTGGCCTGCCCTGCATTCCCCATCAAACCCACTACCGAGGCAATATTTATGATACGCCCGCAGCGCTGGCGGAACATAGGCTTTAAAGCCGCTTGGCAGCAGAAAAAAACCCCCGTGAGATTGGTCCTTAACACGGCCTCCCAGTCCTCATGGCGCATGCGAAGGAGAAGATTATCCCGGGTAATGCCCGCATTGTTAACCAAAATATCTACCCTTCCAAAGGCCGCTAAGGTCCCTTCAATAAGGGCCTGGGCATCCTCCTTTGCCGATACATCTGCTTTTAAGGCTAAAGCCTCGCCACCTTTCTCCTTTATGAAGCTTACAACTTCCTGGGCCGCTTCTTCCTGACTACAATAGTTTACCACTACCTTAGCTCCTGCCCGGGCTAAGGCTATAGCTGTAGCCCTCCCTATCCCCCTTGAAGCACCTGTTACCACGGCTACCTGACCGGCAAGAGTCACCCTAGCCCTCCTCCCCCAGGACCTTCAGTGTGTTGGCCAAGGTTTCCGGGTCTTCTACACGGGTAAGTTTTACTTCAGGAGATATGCGCCGTATAAGCCCGTTCAGTACACTCCCAGGTCCCACTTCTATAAAGGTCTGAAAACCGTCCTTAACCAACCTTTTAATACTTTCCTCCCAACGTACAGGGCTAGCTACCTGGGCTATTAGATTCTGCCTAATACTTTCTTCCCCTTTAAAGTAGTCAGCAGTAACATTGGAGACCACCGGAATCTTCGGGGGTAGGATAGCAACTCTTTTTAATTCCTCTCTTAACCCTTCGGCAGCCGGCTGCATCAGGCTAGAATGAAAAGGCCCGCTTACATTAAGCTGAACTACCCTTTTGGCGCCTTCCTTCTTGGCTAACTCTGTAAATTCCTCCAGGCCCTCCCGGTCCCCAGCCACCACCACCTGCCCGGGAGCATTATAATTGGCAGGTTCCGCTATGCCCCTCTTTACCTCCTTACATATCCTTTCCACCTCGTCCGCCGAAAGCCCTAAAACAGCCACCATCCCCCCCTTTCCAGGAGCACAAGCCTTGGCCATAAGCTCACCCCGCCGGGCGACAAGCCTTAAAGCTTGGGGGAAATCCAGGCTTCCTGCCGCGACTAGGGCGGCATATTCGCCTAAACTATGCCCAGCCGCTCCTTGGGGCTGTATACCGTGTTCTGTAAGGACACGCAAACATGCCACCTCTACTGTCAAGACAGCCGGCTGGGTTATATGTGTTTGGCTTAGCTCCTCCGGGGGGCCTTCAAAACAAAGTCTGGTCAAAGGCCAACCCAAGATCTCTTCTGCTTCCTTAAAGGTTTGTGCGGCTGTAGAAAAGGCTCGAGCCATTTCTTTCCCCATCCCCACATATTGAGAACCCTGACCCGGAAATACAAAGGCAATTCCAGATTCCAAGGTATACATCCTCCTTCAGTTGTAAGTGCTTTCCTCACTCTAGCCTCCTTTTACCATTTCGCCCAGCCGAAGGAGTATACGTGTAGCTTCTTCCATTACTTCCTTGATAATCTCGGCTGCAGGTTTTATTTCTTTGACCAGAGCAGCTATCTGGCCGGCCATAACAGAACCGTATTCGACGTCTCCCTCTACGGCTGCTGCCCGCAGCTTTCCGGCCCCCAGTTGGTCCATCTCTTCCCAACTCGCACCCCGGGCAGCCAGCTCCTCAAATTGGCGAGATAATTTATTTCTCAGTACACGAACATAATGGCCGTGACCGCCTGTTACTACTGTATCCCTGTCTCCGGCCCGTAAGATGGCCTCCTTGTAATTGGGGTGAACCGTGCATTCGCTAGCGCAGATAAACCGGGTCCCCATCTGTACTCCTTGAGCTCCCAATGCTAAGGCAGCCGCTAAACCGCGGCCATCAGCGATACCCCCCGCTGCGATGACCGGGATTTTCACAGCATCAACAATCTGAGGTACTAGGGCCATGGTGGTTATCTCCCCAATGTGGCCCCCGCATTCCATCCCTTCTGCTATAAGGGCATCCACTCCCGCCCGTTCTAACCGTTTAGCCAGTGCCACAGAAGCTACCACGGGGATAACCTTAATCCCAGCTTCTCGGAAACGCGGAAGATGTTTGCCGGGGTTCCCTGCCCCCGTGGTCACCACAGGAACTCGCTCTTCCACTACCAAGTCCACCAGCTCTTCTATGTAAGGAGACATATAATACAGGTTTACCCCGAAGGGACGGTCTGTGCTCTCCCGGACTTTACGGATCTCCTGCCTGACTACTTCCGGCGGGGCATTACCCGCTCCAATTATACCCAACCCTCCTGCAGAAGAAACCGCTGCCGCCAGTTCCCCTGTGGCCACCCAGGCCATGCCGCCCTGGAGGATAGGGTAGGTAATACCCAAGAGATCGCATAAAGGTGTGCGCCACACGTTGAGCTTCCTCCCCTATGTCATCTACGGATACCAGGCTAACCCATGCTCCATCTTACCACGGCCGCACCCCACGTAAGACCGGCACCAAAAGAAACGAGTAACACGTTATCGCCCCGAGAAAGTCTACCCTGTCTTTGCACTTCATCTAAAGCCACAGGTATGGAGGCACTGGACATGTTCCCATACCTATCGAGATTTATATAGACTTTTTCCGGTGGCAAACCCAACCTTTTCAGCCCTGCTTCAACAATACGCATATTGGCCTGGTGGGGAATTAAAAGGTTTATATCCTCCTTGCTAAGGCCAGCTTGCTCAAGGGCTTTAAGAGAGGCTTCACCCATTATCCGGACGGCAAATTTAAAAACCTCGGAACCCTGCATGTGGATGGTATGTAACTTGCGAGCCACCGTATCGGGGGAGGCCGGTAGCCTTGACCCCCCTGCAGGCATTACCAGCAATGAACCGCCGCTACCATCAGCTCCCAGATAAAGGGAAAGTATTCCTTCCTCCTCAGAAACGGGTGCCACCACTACCGCACCTGCTCCGTCACCAAACAATACGCAAGTGCTCCTGTCTTCCCAGTTAATTATTTTGGTTAATACATCTACCCCGATTACAAGAACTTTCCGATAGGTCCCGCACGCTACAAATTGTTGAGCTACTCCCAAGGCGTATAAAAAGCCCGTACAACCGGCAGAAAGATCAAAGGAGGCAGCTTTTTTCGCGCCTAACCTGTCCTGCACTAGACAGGCCGTAGCCGGGAAAAGAGTATCGGGAGTGACCGTAGCTACAATAATTAAATCAATTTCTTCTGCCTTTACTCTGGCGCTCTCCAAGGCCCGTTGGGCAGCTATAAGGCTTAGGTCTGAGGCAGCCTCGTTTTCCCCAGCTACCCGGCGCTCCCGGATGCCAGTCCTGGTACGTATCCATTCATCGTTAGTATCTACTATCTTTTCTAGATCCCCATTAGTCAAAATCCTTTCTGGTACATAGGAGCCTGTACCAATAATACCAGCCCTTTTTAAGCCTGCCAATCCTTCACCCTCTTTCTTCCGCTATTATCCTTGGAGAATGAATTTAAGCTTTCTACAAGCCTTTCCTGCACACACCGCACGGCTAGCCGGATGGCATTGTAGATAGCCCGTTCGTCGGAGCTCCCGTGACATATTATGCTTACACCCTTAACCCCTAAAAGGGGAGCTCCACCGTACTCCGCATAATCCACTTCTTGCTTAAGCCGCCGTAAAGTAGGCAAAAGGAGGGCTGCCCCTAGCCGGGCAGCCAAACTCTTTTTAACTTCGCTTTGAATTTTTTTAAATAAAGCCTCGGCCAAGCCCTCCCCGAATTTAAGAAGGGTATTGCCGGTAAAACCATCGCAGACGTAAACATCAGCTACCCCTTTCGGGAGATCCCGAGCCTCTACGTTACCTATGAAATTGAGTTCGGCTTCTTTTAACAACTGGTAGGCTCCCAGGGTTACCTCGTTTCCCTTAATAGCCTCCGTTCCAACATTGATGAGCCCGACACGGGGTTCAGAAATACCTAAAACTTTACTAGCATAAAGATGGCCCATGTAGGCGAACTCGTAAAGATGTTCGGGGCGACAATCTACATTAGCTCCTGCGTCCAAAAGAAGTTTGGGACCCTCAAGGGTCGGCAAAATAGTAGCAATGGCTGGCCGCTGAATGGCACCGCTCCGCCCGAGGATAAGGAGAGCGGCTGCCATCTGAGCACCTGTGCTCCCCGCAGAAACTACCGCCTGCGCCCGACCCTCCTTTACCAGCCGCGTAGCAACAACAATGGAGGCCTCTTTCTTCCGGCGCAGGGCTAAAGCCGGCGCTTCCTCGTTGGTAATTACTTCTCTGGTATGTACGATTTCTATATTTTTAATATCTGAAAAACCCTTTAGCTCCTTCTCTATAGCCCCGGCATCCCCTACTAGAATAATGTCTGCCAGATCCTCTCCGGCTGCCCTAACCGCGCCACGTACCACAGCCGCCGGGGCATAATCACCGCCCATGGCATCCACAGCTACTCTCAACAAGTTACTCCCCCTTGATCATCTTCTGGTTCAGGAGCTATGATGACGAACTGCCCCTTAAAAACCAACTCCGCATCTACTCTGGAATGTACAGACACTAGAAAAGTATTCCCTCGCTGCACTTTTACCAATGCTCTGGCCATAACTTTCTCTCCCTCGTACACCGGTCGCCGGTATCTCACCCGGGCGCTGCTAGTTAAAACCATTTCCCTGCCCACCGTAGCCAAGGCCAAGGAATTAGCCTGGGCAAAAAGATAATAACCGCGGCACGCCCCGCCCGGTTTAACGAGCATTTCAGGACGCACTGTGAGTATGGAAATACCCATCCGGCCCGGCTGGAGGTCTATCAACTCTCCTACTAACTCTTCCTCCGTGATACCCCGCATCCGCGCCCGCGCTTCCTTAGCTAAGATCATTACCCGCTCCCGTACTTCGGGAATCCCAAGCGCCAGACGGTCCAAACGGATAGTAGGAATACTCACCTTAAACTTTTCCGCCAGTTCCTCATCGGTCGCAAAGGGATGCTCCTTTAAGTACTGAAGAAGCGCTTGTTGCCGCTCTTCCCGCTTACTGTGCAGCCTTGGCACTGAATATCTCCGACCTTCTTTTAGTACCATGTAATATTAGCAGGCAATAATAAGTATAAAGCAATCAGCATTTTTATGCAAGACTTTCAGCATGATCCAGTATAAAAATAAAAACCGGCTGCTGCCGGTTTCTGCATTATACATTTACTCTTCAGCTACCTTAAGCACCTCCCGACCCTTATAGTAACCGCAATGAGGGCAAACCCGGTGGGCAAGTTTAAGTTCGTGACACTGAGGACAGGGTGTCAAAGTGGGGGGAGACATTTTGGCCCACTCGGAGCGCCGCTTGTTCTTACGCGCTTTAGAAACTCGCCTTTTAGGTACTCCCAATTTAGCAACCTCCTTTATTTTGTGATAACAATTCGCTTAATTTTAAAAGCCGGGGATCCACCTCTTCCCCCCGGCAGTTACATTGTTCTGTGTTTAGATTCTTACCACACCAGGGACAGAGCCCGCGACATTCCTCCCGGCACACCCATTTCATAGGTAGAGCCAAAATAAAAGCCTCCTCTACTGCAGGTCTTAAATCCAAAATATCCCCTTCATACACCCGCACTTCGTCCCGTAAGGTATCCGTCTCAGGAAGGGACTGAAAGACTGCCTCGGTACAGTATTCTTCCTCCAGAGGTACCTCTAGCGGGTAAACAAAAACCTCTAGACAACGCGCGCACGCAAGCTCCAGCTCGGTCCAGGCGTGGCCTTTAAGATAAATAAACTTTCCCGTGTTTGTAAGTTCACCTTCTACCCTTACCGGCGCTACGACAGGAATGCTCTCTCTACCTACTTGAATATCCCTCCAACTTTCCTCCAGGGAAAACTTTAATTGGGTCCCCGGCTTCATCTTAAGCTCGTGTATCCCGATTTTCACGCCAGTCACCTCGCTCATTATAACGAAGGCTTAACTTTACTGTCAATGGTAGCCTTGAGGTCTAATCCCGGTATTCCCTTAGTATATTTGGAAATGGAGGGGGCAACATTAAGTGGCCTTTCGGCTCACCACCCTACTTACAATAATATTTACCGGCTGCATTATTCTACACCCGCGCCAGGCCTTTGAAGCCGCCCTCGCCGGTCTTCAAGCCTGGTGGCAAATCGTTGTACCCGCCCTGTTACCCTTTTTTGTGCTTTCCCAGCTTTTACTGAGATTAGGCATAATACATCTTTTAGGTGTACTTCTAGAGCCCGTTATGAGGCCCCTCTTCAATATCCCTGGCGTAGCGGGTCTGATAGTGGTCATGGGTTATGCCTCTGGAGCCCCTTTAAGCGCCTCCCTTACAGCCCAACTTAAAAACCAGGGATTACTTTCCACAGCAGAAGGGGAACGGCTCATCTGTTTCACCAATAATGCCAGCCCCCTGTTTATGCTCGGGGCTGTAGCTGTAGGAATGCTACAACAACCCGAAGTAGGACCTGTTATAGCTGCGGCCCATTATGGGGCCAACCTGTGCCTTGGTCTTTTATTCCGGTTTTATCGGTACTCCGATACCAGCTCTTCTGTACAAACTTTTCCTTGGTATATTAGGATCCGCCAAGCTTGGAAGGATTTATTATACGCGCCGCAACAAAACTCCGCACCTTTAGGTTATCTTTTAGGGGAGGCCATCAGACAATCCTTCCAAACCCTCCTCACCGTAGGCGGGTTTATCATAGTATTCTCTGTATTTATCCATATGGTCCAGTTACTGGAATGGACTACCGCATTAAGTTTTCTCCTAACACCCCTGCTACACATTTTAAATCTGGATCCCCAGGTAGCACCAGCCCTGGTAGCGGGCTGTTTGGAAATGACTATAGGAACCAAACTGGCCAGCGAACTACCTTTACCGATCCCCGTACGCCTAGCCGCCATTAGCTTCATCTTGGGATGGGCTGGACTTTCGGTCCATGCCCAGGTAGCCTCCATGATAAGCTCTGCGAACTTACGCCTTTGGCCTTTTATACTAGCCCGGTTCTTCCACGGCGTTCTGGCCTCCCAACTAGTCTTACTTTTCTACGGCCCCGCGGAACCTGTTGTTAAGCTTTTAGAGCGCCCTTTTTCGCTACCCCCATCTACTTGGCCAACCCTTTGGATTTATTATACCAGCTTCGGGTTGTGGATATTTTTTATATTCATTTTAATAGCCTTACTGGGCATTGGCGCCTGGTCTCTGGTCCTCCAGAGATACTACAGGAGATGAACTGGGACGATAAGCCTCCAATTCCTGTCGTCCTTGCCTTATACTAGATAATACCTGCATAATATAGTTTTCTAGTTCACCTAATACCTCATCCGCGTAAGCTACGGCCCTGGTCCTAATCTCCATAGCCAACCGCTGAGCTCTATTTGTTATCTCCCCGGCTTCTATCCTGGCTTGCCTCACCAGCTCTGTTTCTTGAACCAGCTGACGGGCTTTTTGCTCTGCCTCAGCCAGAAGCTCCTTGGCTTGTTGCTGGGCTTCGGCAAGCAAGCGTTCCTTTTCTTGCTGTATCCACTGGGCTTGCCTTAGCTCGTCCGGCAACATGGTTCGCAATCGGTCTAAGTAGTCTAATAATACCCCTCCTTCAATTAAAATCCGCTCAGTAAAGGGTATCCTGGGTGACCTTTCCACTAGTTTTTCTAGTTCGTCTATGAGCTCTATAACCTTCACGCCAAAGCTACCCCCATTCAACATTCTAACCCTTCTCCCATCTTTCCTCGGCTACTGCCTTCTTGTAAAAACGTAAGGCAGAATCCCCATAACGGCGCTCGTCCACCAAAACCGCAGTAGAAATCCCCGGGGGGGACTCCCGAACCCTGGTCTCTAAGACCAGCCATCCGCCAGGTACAAGAAGGTCTGCGAAAATAGCCAAGGCTTTCTCTGCTAATCCCTTCTCATAGGGTGGATCCAAATAAATAACATCGAACCTAAAACCCTGCTCTGCCAGCCTTCGACCGGCACGTAGAGCATCTTGTCCAATAACTTCGGCTCGAGCAGCAAGACCTGTGAGTTTCAAGTTTTCGTGGAGGGCCTTTAAAGCTAGGGGATGATTTTCAATAAAAGTAACTTTGCTCGCTCCCCGGCTCAGGGCTTCAATTCCTACCGCGCCTGCTCCTGCAAATACATCCAGGAAGTTCTTTCCCTCTACTTGTAGGATATTAAAGAGGGATTGCCTCAAGCGTGCCGAAGTAGGCCTTATATTAGCACAGCGGGGTACCTTAAGGCTTTTTCCCTTGGCTATCCCACCCGTAATGCGTAACATAGGGATACCCCCGGGCTATTATAGCAAAAAATTTTCCTCCTCCCATGTATAGAATTAGCTTCTTTTTCCCATAATATAGCCAGAAGAGCTTAGGGTTACCTAACAACCCTCCCCCATGAGCTCTTCCTCCGGTTTCTCCTCTCCCGCGCCGCCGGTACCCGCTGGCGGCGAAAACTACCGCTCCATTAAGGAGCGGTCTTTTTCTTTAAGATGGGCCCCCCTTACCAAAAGGGCAAACCGGATACCGACACTCTTTACACCCGAGGCAAAGCCCGCCGGCGGCCAAACCGGCTATATCCTCTTTATTAAGCCGCTCTCCAGCTAAAAGCCGGGGTAAGACTAGATCGAAAATAGTAGCCCGGTAGTACATGACGCACGCAGGCAAACCCATCAGTAGAACATCTTCGAGGTAGGCTAGCATAAACATAGCCCCAGGAAGGACGGGTGCACCATAGGTCACTACTTCCGCTCCTGTTAGGCGAATACCCTGTGGGGTCACATCATCGGGATCGACCGACATCCCGCCGGTGACGAGAATGAGCTCAAGTCCCCGGCCCACCATATCTTTAATAACCTGGCTTATAAGGGTAGCATCATCCGGCACGATCTTTTCTTCTTCTACTTGGCACCCATACTGAGCAATCTTAGCCTTGACTACCGGTGTAAATGCATCCTTTATGCGGCCTTTATATATTTCGCTTCCCGTAGTAATGATACCTACACGAAGGCCCCTGTAAGGAAGTACCTGTAAAATTCCCCCTGCTTTCCGGCAAATGTCTTCGACCCTAGCCACATATTCCTCCTTCGTAACCAAGGGGATAACCCGGGTACCCGCTACTACTTGTCCTGCTTGAACAGGATAATTGTTATGCAAGGTGGCTAAAATGACGTCTGGAACCTGGTTAATGGCCTTCAGGGCCGGCATATTAATTTTCAACAACCCAGCACACTGGGCAACTATATTCACCCGGCCCTCAGAAGGTTCGCCCATTTTAAGCCCTGTATTATCCCTGCCTGCGGCCGCCCTAGCTATCCTCAAAGCTGCTTCATCTTCGTGCACGTCTTGAGGGCCTAACTCCAGTACATAAATATGCTCCTTGCCCATATTTAACAGTTCCGGGATATCTTCTTCCTGAATAATATGTCCTTTTTTAAAGCGGCATCCCTTAAACTCCCCCGGCACTATTTTCGTTAAATCATGGGCTAAAACGTGTCCCACGCTATCCTCTACCCTGATCTTTTTCAAGCTCGCACCTCCCCCTTACATCATTTCGACATGATTTTAAATATGCCTTCTAAAAATTAAACAAAAAAGCGGAACCACCCTAATTACGGGAGCTCCGCTTTTCTCTCTACCGTCATGACCCGAGGGAAGCTAGTTCACTGTTATTAACCTACCACTGTACTAGCCTTAAAGCAAAGTAATCGCCTTTAGATTGCAGAAAGGAATACATCGACCGCAACCACGGCATTCAGGAGCTACAAAATAGGGCCCTTCCTCCCCTTCCCGAAAAATGGCCCCAGCAGGGCAGTTATCCCGTGGGGGACAATCAGGAGCACCATCACACCTAAAAACATCTATATACGCCTGTCGCCTTTGCATAGCCCTCCCCCCGCTGGCCCTTTAACCGGTTTCCCCTATTTATTGGATAATAGAATCCAAATTTTGCTTGAGCTTCTCCTTGGGCATGTAGCCTACGAGACGACCTACTTCCTCACCATTTTTGAAAATCACCAGAGTAGGAATACTCATTATACCATACCTTGCTGCCAATTCTTGGTTCTCATCTACATTTAATTTCACAAACTTTATACGACCATCATATTCTTGAGCTACTTGCTCTAAAACAGGGGCCATCATTCTACAAGGGCCGCACCAAGCAGCCCAAAAGTCTACCACCACCGGCACGGGAGCCGTGAGTACTTCTGCCTCAAAATCCTCCTGCCCTACGTTAATAACCTGACCAGCCACAAAAGCTCACCTCCTTAAGAAATGTCCTTTAATAGAGGGCAATTCCATCCACTACTAACTGTTTGAACGGACCAAACCCTACTAGGTCTATATCCAGCCCTCGGTTGTTGTCAGCTTTTATTCCTTTTTGAATATAGACTTGTACTCCGTCTACTTGGTGCAATAGGTAACCGCTGGGATCACGTGGAGGCCCTGCTAGCACGGCAGGTCTAACAGTAAGCCCGGCTCAGCTACCGCACACCTCCAGGCGAATGGTTATAACGTTTGTTTTCCCTTTGATGTATTCTTCTGCTTTAGGGGAAATTCTAATTTCCACTTCCATCCCTCCTCTTGTGTAGGATTATACTATAGCATTTTTTCGCTGTCAATATAAACCCCTAAAGAATGTCACTGTCAAGTATTAGTGGGGAGTTACCATATACCCCCGATGCTGACAAATCG
>NZ_JAKKUR010000109.1 GCF_021890735.1 Thermanaeromonas sp. | reverse complement strand
GTTTCTTCCGGTCTTGTCTCTAGCTTCCTCAATACGCGTGGTAAATAATTCAAAAGGTCTCCTGCTACCAGCCCCCGCTGGCCCCGGATCCGGGAAGCGTAATCCCCAGCCGCGCCATGTATGTAAGCGCCTAAAGCTGCAGCTACCGGCACCGACATCCCCTGGGCAATGAGTCCGGCCACCACCCCCGTAAGCACATCGCCGCTGCCTGCGGTGGCCATACCCGGATTCCCGGTAGGGTTAATGAAAGTTTCTCCGGAAGGGCAAGCGATAATTGTCCGGGCACCCTTAAGAACTACAGTAACCCGCCAATCCCGGGCTGCCCGGGTAGCCGTACCTACTCTATCCGCCTGAACTTGTGCCGTAGTAGTTTGCATTAGTCTTGCCATCTCTCCCGGGTGGGGGGTCAAAACAGCCTCTTTTTCGGCCTCCACAAGATATTTTTTATCCTCGGCCAGGGCATTCAGGGCATCGGCATCGATAACCACCGGGCAACGTACCTGGGGGAGAAGCTCTAAAACTAAGGAAACAGCAGCTTTATTACGCGATAAACCCGGGCCTATGGCCAGGACAGTACACCTCTCCAGAAGTTCTAAAATATAAGAAAGGGCTTCTCGACTTAAAGTCCCTTCCGGCGTCTCCGGCAAGCCCCTTGTCATAACTTCTGTTGTCTTGGCCGCCAGCACATCCTGAAGGCTGCGGGGAACGGCCGCGGTAACCAGGCCCGCCCCGGCCTTTAGGGCACCCAAAGCGGCCAGGGCTACAGCCCCCAGCATGCCTCGAGAGCCCCCCACCACCAGGACGTGCCCGAAGTTCCCCTTATGTGTACTGGGTTCCCTGGGTTGAAGCTGCTTGCGGCACCACTCAGGCGTTAACAAGCGCAGCTTTAGATTTTGGCCCTCAATAAGCCGCCGGGGTATGCCTATATCCACAACCTCGAGCTTCCCGGCCAGGCTGGCCCCGGGTTCCAGTACCAGTCCCCTCTTGGGAAGGGCAAAGGTTACCGTCCAGGTAGCCTTAATACAGGGGCCGTAAACTTCACCGGTATCGGCGTCAAGGCCTGAAGGGAGATCTACGGAGACTACAGGCTTATGAGCATTATTGATCAATTTTATAACCTCTCCCGTAAGTCCTAAGGCTGCACCCTTAAATCCCGTGCCGAAAATAGCATCTACTACCAAATCGGCATACAACAGGGAGATGTCGGCCCTCTGGAGGTGGCTTTCTTCTAGGATGGGAAAGATCTTTCCTCCCATCTTCTGATATATCTCCAGGTTAACCCGCGGGTCTCCCCGCAATTCTTCTGGCCTAGCTAAAAGAAAAACTTTTACCTCGGCCCCTTCATTATGGAGGTGCCGGGCCACCACCAGCCCATCCCCTCCGTTATTACCTTTGCCGACAAAAATCAGGACGCGCTTTCCGGAGGCCCGGCCGCCAAAATAGCGACGTATGGATTCGACCACCCTTAAGCCTGCGTTCTCCATAAGTACTATGCTGGGTACAGAATAATCCTGGCTGGCTGCCTGGTCAATCTCTTTCATTTCTGCCGCAGTTACCACATACATCTTTTTCACCTCCGGCAGTGCAGTTACATATTCCCCGGGGTTTAAACACTGTTTTGGGGCACCGAGAGACCTCGTATGCCGACGGCCACGGCTACAGCATAATCCCGGCTATGGGAAAGGCTTAACGCTATTTTTTCTACTCCCAAAGACCGGGCAAGCTCCGCCAACCGGCCGTATAACCTCACCTCGGGAGCCCCCGAATTATTATTCAAAACCTCTATCTCCCGCCACCTGAGTTCGCCCCTCCTTAGGCCCAAAACTTTAAACACCGCTTCCTTGGCCGCCCAGCGCGCAGCTAAGGAAATTTCTGGCCGGCCTTTGGCCAGGCAATAAGCCTCTTCTTTAGGGGTAAAGATTCTCTGCATCAGCCTCGGGTGCCTCGTTAATGCTCTTTTAACCCGGTCAATTTCAACTATATCTACACCCACGCCTCCGATCATTTTTTTAGGTGTCTGCAACCCTCCTTTGTTTTTCCCGTCCCTTTATTCTCAATTTAAGGTTATCTCCATTTATTACCTATCCATCTTTCCCTAAATTTAAGCTCTCCATCCTGACCTTCGCATTGTAGTTAAAGTTCGGCAAAAAATGTCGAACACCTCCCTTTACTCCTCGATAAGATCCCTCGACTTTCTTACTCGGTAAAAATCAGACGCGCTCGCCTCTTTGCCGCTTCTTTATTGACAACAACCCTGCCCCGGTGTAGCATTAAATTACTAGTTAAGATAGTATGTAAATTGAATATGCAAAATCTTAAGAATGAGGTGCTGCGGGCTTGCGACCTTGGGTTTTTGGCGCCGGAGCCATCGCTTTAAGCATAGGAGAAACCTTGGGGGCTGTAGAGTTGTTTAGGGTCCCCTTGTTCCCGGCGGCCGTCTTTTTTGGCGCCTTAAACGCTACCGCTCTCCTTATCCTCCTCCGCTACCTTCTTCCGCCTTGCCGAGAAGCTTGGGAGGAAGAAAAGGCTCCCCAGAGCTTAGATGCACCCATAGATCCCACCTTGCAGATCGCCCACCAGACGTTACCTTACCTCCGGCGAGGCCTAAATGAGGTAACCGCGGCCAAGACGGCAGAAATAATAAAAGATATCGCCGAAGTGGCCGCAGTAGCCATCACAGATCGTGAACGGGTACTGGCCTTCTTAGGTGCGGGTTGTGAAAAGCACCCCCCGGGGGAGCGCATCCTCACCGAAGCCACCAAGGAGGTCCTGGCTTCCGGTCGTTATAAAGTGGTCCACTCTACCCGTGGCCTTAATTGCCCTCGTTATCACTACTGCGAGTGCCCTCTAGCTGCTGCTGTCATCGTACCCTTAAAGTGCAGAGGTGAAATAGTGGGCGCTCTAAAACTTTACCAAACGGAGGAAGGTACTTTACCTCCCCAGGTGATCCGCCTGGCCATAGGCTTAGGCGAACTTTTGAGTTTACAGATCGAGCTATCTGAGATAGAGCGCCAGCGGCAGTTGCTGGCCGAAGCGCGGCTTGAGGCCCTAAACGCCCAGATAAACCCTCATTTTTTCTTTAACACCCTGAATACCATCATAAGTTTTATCCGCACCAATCCCGAGCGGGCCCGCATGCTTCTTATGCGGCTGGCCAGCCTTTTCCGCCAGACCCTAAACCGCCGGGGCAGTTTCACTACTTTGAGGGAAGAGCTGGCCTACGTCCGCAACTATCTTACTTTGGAGAAAGCCCGCTTTGGCGACAAGTTTCGCTATATCCAGGAGGTACCCGTAGAACTTTTGGACTATCACCTGCCAGTCCTAAGTTTACAGCCCCTGGTAGAAAACGCCCTCCACCACGGCATTCTACCTAAGGAGGGACCGGGGGTAGTGCGCGTATCCGCCCGCCTCCAAAATGATGAGTTGCAGATTACGGTAAGCGACGACGGTGTAGGGATAGCTCCTGAAAAACTACCCCACGTTTTAGAGCCGGGTTGCGGTTCCGGAAACGGCGTGGGCTTAAGCAACGTAAATTTACGCTTTCAAAGCCTCTACGGCCCCGAGTACGGGCTCAAGCTTAAAAGTGAAGTTGGTCGGGGTACGGAGGTATTTTTAAGGGTTCCGGTAATACCTCTCCCGTCTGCCCTCAGGGAAAACCACAACGCTAGCCTAAGCTAAGACAGAGAGGGGGTTCTCATGACCAAGATTAAAGCCCTTATAGTAGACGATGAATATCCTGCCCGGCAGGAATTAAGATTTATGCTCGGAGAATTTAAAGACGTAGAAATCGTTGGCGAGGCTACCAACGCCAGGGAGGCTTTGGCTCTCATAAATGCGCTGGATTACACCGTAGTCTTTTTGGATATAAACATGCCCGGGATGAACGGTTTAGAACTCGCCCGGACGCTGCAAGAGAAAGACGGTCCCCCCTTTGTAATCTTCGTTACTGCCTATGAAGAATATGCTCTCAAAGCCTTTGAAGTAAATGCCGTAGATTACCTGCTTAAGCCCTTTGAGGCCCGCCGCCTGCGTCAGGCTCTAGACAAGGTCCGCCGCCTTTTAGAACAAGGTCAGGGAGCCCGGCGGGTCAGGGTGGAAGGACCTTCTCGTGCCCCGGAAGCTTACAGCTCCCTCAATCTCATACCGGTAGAAAAGGGAGGCAAAACCATCCTTTTGGACCAAAACGACCTTTATTATGCCTACACCCAGGACGACAGCGTTTACCTAAAAACCTTTGCTGAGCATTACCCCACGCGCTACACTCTAAAAGAACTCCTTAACCGGCTGGATCCTAAGATCTTCTTCCGCACCCACCGCTGTTATATTGTAAATCTCACTAAGGTGAGGGAAATAGTCCCCTTCTTTAACGGTACCTATACCCTCATCCTTTCCGACAAAGAAAACAGCGAGGTACCCGTAAGTCGCAACCAGGCCGGGCCCCTTAAGGCTCGTCTCGGCCTTTAAAGCGGAAAAAAGATATGACAAGAAGGAGAGCCGGAATACCCACCAAAACCGCCAACCCTAAAGGCTGCAAAAAGAAAAAGAAGCGCTTGACATCAAAGGTACTCCGCGGATAGATAGCCAAGAAATACACCACGGGAAGTTGGTAAAAAGCCAACATCCGGTAATCTTTAAGGTGGAAAAGGCGGCCTAAAAGATAAGAACTAGCCCACAGCAGGGAAGAAACGGTAGGAAATACGATAATCACCCATAAGGAGATAAATAATAAGCTTATACGTTCAATGAAAGTACCTGCAAACTCCGCAAGCTGCGTTACGGTCAGCCCAGGAATAAGGGTGTACTTAAGTTTATCTACTCCTAACACGCCTTGGCAAGT
>NZ_JAKKUR010000024.1 GCF_021890735.1 Thermanaeromonas sp. | reverse complement strand
CCCGATATCCTGGGCCGGAAGATTTGGCTAAGGCTTCTCCCGAAGAAGTAGCCGAGGTCATCAGGAGCCTAGGTCTTTACCGTAATAAGAGCCAGAGTGTAGTTTTTACAGCCCGGAAATTAGTGGAAAGATACGGGGGACAGGTACCCCGTACGCGCGAGGAACTTTTAGAGCTTCCCGGTGTAGGGCGCAAGGTGGCCAACGTAGTTTTAAGCCAGGCTTTTGGGCAAGATGTTATTGCCGTAGACACCCACGTTTTCCGGGTGACCAACAGATTGGGACTGGTCCGGGCCAGAACACCGGAAGAGGCGGAAGAGCAGTTGATGCTCATTTTACCTCCCGGAACGAGGGGGGAAGCCCACCATCTTTTTATTTTCCATGGCCGGCGTACATGCCGGTCTCTTCACCCCGACTGCCCGGTTTGCCCTGTTAAGGCGTATTGTAATTACTATCACAGAAAAAATTGATCTGGATCACTTACTGCCGGAAGGGAAAGAGGTAGTATAATCCGTAGAAAGGCGGAGAGCGTGAAACAACTTTAAAAGGAAGGGGTAAAGTTAAGATGAAACGTAAGATTGTTTGTATTGACGAGGAGCTCTGCACTGGCTGTGGTCTTTGTGTCACACCGTGTGCGGAAGGGGCTATTGAAATAGTTAACGGTAAGGCTAAGGTCCTGCGTGAGGAGTTATGTGATGGAGCGGGTGTATGCTTGCCCATTTGCCCGGTGGGTGCTTTATCCATAGAAGAGCGGGAAGCGCCTCCCTTCGACCCGGAAGCTGCGGAAAGAAATTTGGCGGAAAAGAGACGTCAAGGGCAAGCAATAGCGTGCTTCCGGTGCGGTAGGGGGGAGGACCAGGGGGTACTCCTGTTTACCCGGTACCAGGGGCATAGCACGTGGGTGTGCACTCGTTGTTTGCCGGTACTGATTCATGGTTAAATTGATACAGGTTAAATTGATACGGGTTTAAATATGTTAAGGCCGGGAAGAAATCCCGGCCTTTTTTAAAGTGTTTTCTTTGTATAATTTAGTAGCCCGCCGGCCAGGATGATTTCCTTCTGCCTCGGAGAAAGGTTATGGCGCACCTTGAAGGAAGTACCACGGGTGGCGTTTTTGACGGTTAGGACTTCGCCGGCAAGCCTATCTTTTAATTCAATAATCAGTTGGTCACCGGGCTGTATTTCATCGTAATCTTTTTCCTCTACAAAGGTCAGGGGTAAAATACCGAAATTGATAAGGTTACTCCGGTGAATACGGGCAAAGGATTTGGCTATCACCGCTTTGATACCCAGGTACATGGGGCAGAGGGCAGCATGCTCGCGGCTTGATCCTTGCCCGTAGTTTTGACCGCCCACTATTACCCCTTGACCGGCTTCTTTTGCCCTGCGGGCAAAGGTGGGATCTATTCCTTCAAAGACATGCTCGGCCAGGGCCGGTATATTAGAGCGTAAAGGTAAATATTTAGCGCCTGCCGGAGAGATGTCATCGGTAGTTATATTATCGCCTACCTTTAAAAGTACTGGGGCGCTGATTACTTCCGGGAGGGGTTCGGATTGGGGTAAGGGTTTTATGTTAGGCCCGCGTTTGATTTCGACTCCTTCTCCTGAAGCCGGTGGATATAAGAGTAAGCCGTCGTCCACGGGGAAGCGTTCGGGGAAAGCAATGTGTATAGGTTCGCCCAGCTCCCGCGGGTCGGTGAGGACACCGGTTAAAGCTGTGGCCGCGGCGGTCTCCGGGCTGGCGAGATACACCGAAGCATCGGCCGTACCGCTCCGGCCCCGGAAATTGCGGTTAAAAGTGCGCAGAGAAACTCCACCCGAAGGCGGGGCCTGTCCCATTCCTATACAAGGGCCGCAAGCGCATTCCAGGATACGGGCGCCTGCAGCGATAAGATCGGCCAAGGCGCCGTTCTTGGCTAATAGATAAAATACCTGGCGGGATCCAGGGGATATGACCAGGCTAACCTCCGGGTGCACACGTTTCCCCTTTAAAATAGCGGCCACCCGCATAAGGTCTACATAAGAAGAATTAGTACAGCTACCTATGGCTACCTGGTCTACCTTTATGGGCCCTACTTCCCGTACTTTGGCTACGTTGTCGGGCATATGGGGCCTGGCCACCAGAGGCTCAAGAGCAGAAAGATCGATGTCAATTATGCGGCTATAGTGCGCGTCCGGATCGGGCAAGAGCTCCACCCAGTCCTTCTCCCGGCCCTGGGCTTTGAGGAAGGCTAAGGTTACCTCATCGCTGGGGAAGATGGAGGTAGTGGCCCCCAGTTCTGCTCCCATGTTGGCGATGGTAGCCCTTTCGGGAACGGAGAGGGTTTTCACGCCTTCCCCGCCATATTCTATAATTTTCCCTACTCCGCCTTTAACAGTCAGAATCCTGAGGACTTCCAGGATAACATCCTTGGCGCTGACCCAGGGCGAGAGGCGTCCGTGGAGATTTATGCGGATGACCTCAGGCATGGTAAAGTAGAAGGGACCTCCCGCCATGGCCACGGCTACTTCTAGCCCTCCGGCACCTATAGCCAGGGCTCCTATGCCTCCGGCTGTGGGTGTGTGGCTGTCGGACCCCAGCAGAGTAGTACCGGGGACCGCAAACCTCTCCAGGTGCACTTGATGGCAGATGCCGTTTCCTGGACGGGAAAAAATAATGCCGTACTTGGCAGCTATGCTCTGCAGGAAGCGGTGGTCGTCGGCATTTTCAAACCCGGTCTGTAGAGTATTATGATCTACGTAACTTACAGAGAGCTGGGTGCGTACCCGGTCTATGCCTAAAGCTTCAAACTCTAAATAGGCCATGGTCCCGGTGGCATCCTGGGTTAGGGTCTGGTCTATACGGATACCGATCTCTTCTCCGGGTACCATTCTTCCCTCCACCAAGTGGGAGGCTATGATTTTTTCAGCCAGGTTCATGCCCATGAGCTTCTTCCTCCTTGAAGGTTTAGAAATGCTTTTCCTCTGCAATTATATCTGTAGGCGGAAGTAAGATAAAGCCTTGAATAGGGATTATTATTGCTGCACTTTAGTTTTCCAGTGTATTATAAGGGAGGAATGCTGAAGAGGCAAGATACCCGGATTTTAAGGAAGGGGTACCGGCAAAATGGTGGTGGGGGTCTGCACCGTAGAGCTTCGCCTTCTAGAAGCACAGACCTTGAAAGATAAGAGGAGGGTCATCAAAGGGTTGCTAGACAGGGTAAGACAGCGCTACCAAGTAGCTGCCGCCGAAGTAGACCATCAGAACTCCCATACCAGAGCTACCCTAGGGATAGCATGTGTCAGCAACGCTGCCGGGCATGCGGATGAGGTTTTAGCAGCTATCCTTCGCTTTATCGAAGCCCAGGACGAGCTAGAAGTATTGGAGTATCACACTGAGGTATTATAACCATAAATCTTTGGGGGACCGGTAGACTTTATGCCCCTTAACGTAGTGCTGGTAGAACCCGAGATACCCCAGAATACCGGAAATATAGCCAGAACCTGTGCTGCTACGGGAAGTATTCTTCACCTTGTACATCCCTTAGGTTTTTCTTTAGACGAGAAATACTTACGGCGGGCGGGGCTGGACTACTGGGACAAAGTGAATATAGTGGAACACACCAGCTGGTTTGCCTTTTGCCAGGCTTATCCTAATGCCAACTGCTACTATTTTTCCACGAAAGGCCGGAGGCGGTATACTGAGGTAAAGTATAGTGACGGTGATTTTCTTATTTTTGGCCCTGAAACCAGGGGCTTATCCGCCGAAATACTTTCCCAAGCCCCGGAGCGCGTTTTGCGCATTCCTATGCGCCCGGGATTGCGTTCCCTTAATCTGGCTAATAGCGTCGCCCTAGTTTTATACGAAGCCTTAAGGCAATTGGGGTTTCCGGGCTTAGTGTAGCAAATGGGGGGATAATAATCTTAGCACCTTAGCAGGAGAATTGTAAAAGCTGCTGTATATTTATTCCTTAAAAGCTTTTTATGGAGGAGAAATCCCATGAGCGAGCTTCTAGAAAGCAGGGAATACCGGAAGAAAGCTTTAAAAGAGATCATCCTTGCTTTGCACCAAAGGAAAACAGTAGAAGAGGTCAAAGGGAGATTTCGGGAACTTTTAGAAAATGTGTCTCCTACGGAAATCTCCCTCATTGAGCAGGAACTTATAAATGAAGGTTTGCCGGTTGAAGAGGTACAGCGTTTGTGCGATGTGCACGCGGCAGTTTTTCGAGAGGGTACTTGTTGTTTCCTTATCTAGAAAAATATAACATCACCGGCCCTCCTAAAGTTATGTGGGGCGTGGATGACGAGATACGGGGGCTTATTAAAGAAGCTAAAACCCTTGCCCTACATTATGCTCCAGGGAAAAAAGAGGAGCTTTTAGGTAAGGTACGGGAAGCCCTGGGTAAAGTAAGCGATATGATATTCCTATTATCGGCCGTAGAGTAGAGAACTGCCATCCCCCTGCTAGTGTGCATATAGTGGAAAAGCTTATAGAGGATTTTCGCACCGGCCGGAAGGATAAAGAAAGTTTCTGGATTAGATTGGGCGATAAATATGTACTTATCCAGTATTTTGCAGTACGGGATGAGGAAGGGAACTTCATGGGCACTTTAGAGGTAACCATGGATATAAAACCCCTCCAGGCTATCACTGGAGAAAAGAGGATTATGGATAATTAAAATTCGCAATAAGTATAAGACAAAGGCATAGTTCTGGGCGAAATAGTAAATTTGCTGTTTTAAGGTTGGAAAGTTCTCCTTTAGGCATCTATAGGTGGAGACCGGTTTAGGGCTTGGGAGAGGAGGAGATTTAATTTGGAGCAGGGGCTAAATGTACTAGGCTTTAGCTATAATGGGTACCATTTTTCCTTCGGCCAGCGCACTTACATTATGGGAGTGCTCAATGTTACACCGGATTCTTTTTCCGACGGAGGCCTGTATTTCGACCTGGACCGGGCTTTAGAGAGGGCCTACAGCATGGTGGAGGCCGGTGCGGATATCATAGATGTGGGAGGAGAGTCTACCCGGCCGGGTTCAGATCCCGTTCCCTTGGAGGAAGAGTTGCGCCGGGTTCTCCCTGTGGTAGAAAGGCTGGCCCGTGAACTTAAAGTCCCTATCTCTGTGGATACTTACAAAGCAGAGGTGGCGCGGCAAGCCCTGGAGCGGGGTGCCACCATGATTAACGACATTACTGGATTGCGGGCTGATCCCCGGATGCCCGAGGTGGTGGCCCGCTTTGGTTGTCCTGTAGTGGTTATGCATATAAAGGGTACGCCTAAGAATATGCAGGAGAACCCAACTTATGAGGATGTGGTAGCAGAGGTAAAGGAATACCTGCTAGAAGGGATCAGGCTTGCGGTGGAAGCGGGCTTGCCCAGAGAAAAAGTTATTATCGATCCGGGGATAGGGTTCGGCAAGACTGTAGACCATAATTTGGAGATTTTAAGGCGCCTTAAAGAATTTAAAGCTTTGGGACAAGCTCTTTTGGTAGGTACCTCCCGGAAATCTTTTATAGGTAAGCTTCTTAATTTGCCCGTAAACGAGCGTCTCCTGGGGACAGCGGCCACAGTAGCTTTGAGTATAGCTGGAGGAGCTGATATCGTACGAGTACACGATGTCGGAGAGATGAAGCAAGTTGTCCAGATGGCTGATGCCATAGTAAGGGGCTATCACCATGGATAAGATTTCTTTAAAAGGGATGTCTTTTTATGGTTATCATGGTGTGCTGCCTGAAGAAAAGGCTTTAGGGCAGCGTTTCTTAGTGGATGTGGTCCTTAACCTGGACCTTTACCCTGCAGGGCACAAGGATTCCATCCAAGAAAGCGTTGACTATACAAAAATTTACTCCTTAGTTAAGCAGATAGTCGAAGAAGAAAAGTTTAACCTTATCGAGGCCCTGGCGGAAAGAATCGCTAGCAAGGTATTGGAGCAGTTTAAAGTTGTACAACAGGTCACGGTTACCGTTTCCAAGCCGGAGGTGCCCATACCTGGGATACTCTCCGGTGTTCAGGTAGAGATAACCCGCCGCCAGCTTACCTGGGCAATTTTAGCCTTAGGCTCTAACATTGAGCCAAAAGAAGAATATATTCGACAGGCCGTACGCTTACTTCATAATCATCCTCGTATTACTGTGCGTAAGACATCATCTCTTTACTTGACTGAACCGGTAGGCTATAAAGAACAGGATTGGTTCCTTAACGCGGTGGTGGCCTGCGAGACGGATTTGAGCCCCCTCGAGCTTTTGCAAGAGACTCAGCGAATAGAGGTTATGCTACAACGGGAACGTAAAATCCACTGGGGTCCCCGTACCATCGATATAGATATTATTTTATATGGGAAAGAGAGGATAAACTTGCCTGAGCTTATAATCCCTCACCCCCGGGCTTTTGAAAGATCTTTTGTCCTGGTACCTTTGGCCGAAGTTATGGAGGAAGAAGAAATTTACGCTGGCAAGACGGCTAAAGATTTCTTGGCCCAGCTTAAGCACCCTACTAAAGTAGAATATTACGGGCCTTTAAAGTTATAGAGAAAAGGCAGGTTGAAAGCTAATGTTTGAACTGGATAAAATTGAGCAAGCAATCCGCATGATATTAGAAGCTATCGGGGAAAACCCTGAACGCGAGGGCCTTCGGGATACCCCTCGCCGGGTCGCTAAGATGTATCAAGAAATTTTTGCCGGGCTGCGCCAGGACCCGGCAGCGGTGTTTACTGTACACTATACTGAAGAGCATGAGGAGTTAGTCATAGTTAGAGATGTTCCTTTCTACTCCATGTGTGAGCACCATTTGTTACCGTTTTTTGGCAAGGTGCACCTGGGCTACATACCGCGTAAGGGCCGGGTGGTGGGATTGAGCAAATTGGTAAGGGGAATTGAAGTTTTCACCAAGCGGCCCCAGCTTCAAGAACGCCTTACCAAGCAGATTGCCGATGCCATTATGAAATATGTGCGGGCGCTGGGGGTTATAGTGATAATAGAAGCTGAGCATATGTGTATGACCATGCGGGGCGTAAAAAAGCCGGGCTCCTTAACAATTACTTCCGCCGTTAGGGGCGTTCTCCATGACGACGAAGCCTTGCGTTCGGAAGCTTTAGCGTTGATCAAAGGCGGGCGTTGTCATTTAGTTCCTTGACTATCCGTAAGACGAGGTTATATAATTAAAAATGAAAAGTTAATAACTGTCGGGGTGTAGCTCAGTTTGGTTAGAGCGCATGGTTCGGGACCATGAGGTCGGGAGTTCAAGTCTCCCCACTCCGACCAGGTTAAAAGGGCGCAGGATTTTGCGCCCTTAAATTTTTGGTGGTTTAAAGGCTATCTTTATGCCGTACCTTTAAGGGTATAAGGGTACGGCATTGTTGATTCTTATAGGCTCCGTTCGTTATAGGGGAACGGGTATGCAATTTGTAATCGCTAAATAATTTGCCGGCATCTTGCTTACAAACAATAAGTTGTTGCATCCCCAGTAGAATTTCTATACAATAGGTTATGGGGTTTCCATTTTTGTGGAGATGGTGGTAGCATGAGTTTTTGGTTTTTAGTAGTCAGCCGTTGGCAAAGCATCCTGGAATCTACGTGGGAACATATCTTAATAGTCGCCGTAGCTGTCTGTGTGGCAGTGGTTTTGGGAGTAGGACTGGGGGTAATGATCACCTACTGGCGGTCCTTGGCGGGACCCGTTCTTTACTTCTGCCAGGTAGTCATGACCATCCCCAGCCTGGCTATGTTGGGCCTTTTGCTGCCCGTGTTCGGCATCGGTTACAAGACGGGAGTAGCCACTCTGATCCTTTACTCGCTACTGCCCATAGTGCGAAATACTTATGCTGGTATCGAGGGGATCGAACCAGCCATAATCGAGGCGGCCAAGGGCATGGGTATGAGGGAAATTACCATCTTGCGCCGTATTAAACTTCCCTTGGCCTGGCCTGTGATTCTGGCCGGAATACGTACCGCTGTGGTCATGATCGTCGGCATTGCTGCCATCGCCTCTTACATTGGGGCCGGTGGGCTGGGTGAATTCATATTCCGCGGTATTTCCCAATGGAACCTCCAGCTAGTCCTCGTAGGAGCTGTATGTGTTTCCATCCTGGCGGTGCTGGCTGATGGGCTATTAAAACGGGTGGAGGGCCGGACCCGCAGGTAAGGTTTGCTAACAGAATTAAAGGGGGAGGTGACCGGATTGATAAAGCTAGAGGGTGTTACCAAGATATTTCCACGCCAGAAGGTTCCGGCAGTCAAAAACCTGAGCATGGAAGTCGCAGAAGGGGAAATATGTGTTTTGGTAGGACCCTCCGGCTGCGGTAAAACCACCACTATGAAGATGATCAACCGGTTGATTGAACCTACGGAAGGGAAAATATATGTGAACGGCCGGGACGTGGCTGAGGTGGACCCCATAAAACTCCGTCAGAATATCGGCTACGTGATTCAAGAAATAGGTTTGTTCCCCCACATGACCATCGCTGAGAATATCGCTACTGTCCCAAGGGAAAAGGGCTGGCCTGAGGATAAGATACAAGAGCGGGTGGACGTGCTGCTGGAACTGGTAGGACTGGACCCTGAAGTTTACCGTAACCGCAAACCTGCGGATCTGAGCGGAGGGCAGCGCCAGCGCGTGGGCGTGGCCAGGGCCCTGGCGGCGGATCCCCCCATATTGCTCATGGATGAGCCTTTCGGAGCGGTAGACCCCATTACTAGGGCTCACCTGCAAAACGAATTCCTGTCTTTACAGAAAAAGATGAAGAAGACCATCATGTTTGTAACCCACGATATAGACGAAGCCATAAAAATGGGAGATAAAATCGCTGTTATGCGGGCTGGTGAGCTGGTCCAGTACGATACGCCGGACCGGATCTTAAGCGCTCCGGCGGACGACTTCGTGGTCGCGCTGGTGGGTCACAACCGTGCCTTAAAACGGTTGAACCTGGTCAAGGCAGGGGATGTTGCCAGGAAGGATGTACCTGTGGCCAAGGGCACTTGCTCCCTTGAGGAAGCCAAGAAACTGCTACAGGCTGATAACTTGCCGGTAATAGTTATAGTAGACGGCTTAAATCGTCCCCGGGGAGTGGCCTACAAAGAGGAACTGTTACGGAGGAACGGCCAGGCGCACCTGCAAGAGATCATGACCCCCCTGGAAAGTGTAGCCGATGAGGATGCCACCCTGTATGATGCCCTTTCTACCATGTTAAACTATGGAGAGCGTTACGTGGTAGTAATGAACCACAATAAGGAATTTCAGGGAATCATTACTTTTGGCTATTTACTGGAGTTGATGAAAGAAAATGGGTCTTAAAATGTCCGGGTTTCGCAGGTGGCTGCCCTCCCTCTTGTTTGTGACTTGCGGCGGTGCTGCGGCCGTGTATTTTGTGGAGAACCCGGGAAGTGCCATGGCCGCTAGGGTGCTCACTTACAACCATCTTGCGGTCCTAACCGCTCAGCACGTAGGCATGGTTGTTATATCCTCCCTTCTGGCCGCGACCACGGCTCTACCTCTGGGTATCCTCATCAGCCGGCCCAGGTTGCGCCTTTTGGGAACGATCCTGGAAAACATAGTAAATATAGGGCAGACGATTCCCAGCATTGCGGTCATCGCTCTGTCTTTTACCGTTCTGGGTCTGGGCTTTAATACAGCCCTCTTCGCCCTCTGGCTGTATTCCCTGTTACCCATTTTGCGCAATACCTATGCCGGGATCATGAGCGTGCCTCCTGGTGTCCGGGAGGCAGCCGTGGGAATGGGTATGCGTCCTTGGCGCATCCTGTTCAAGGTGGAATTGCCTTTAGCCTTTCCGATTATTATGGCCGGTATTCGGACGGCAGTGGTGGTCAATGTGGGAACGGCCACCTTGGCTACCTTCATAGGAGCCGGCGGGTTTGGTCACCTTATAGTAACCGGAATTATGGTGCGCAGACTTCAGTTACTGTTAAGCGGTTGTATATTAAGCGCCCTTCTGGCCATGCTTTGCGACCATCTTTTAGGTATGGTGGAAGAAAAGGTGAAAGCTTCAATTTGAGAAGGCCGGAGCCCTTTGCCTTTACGTATTCAGGCGTTTTCCTGGTTTCTTTGCGGCGGTATCCCGTCAGGGGCTAAGGTCTTAAGGGAGTCAATTTTTAAAAGGAGGTAAAGCTCAATGAGACGACTGATATCAAAATATGGAATAATATGGCTAATTAGCCTGTTGTTTTTGCTTCCGCTACTGTCAGGATGCAGCGGGGGTCAGGCGCAAAGGGCGCCGGGGGCTATCGACAAGTGGGTTTTTGCCACGGACCACGAGTTTTCGGTGCGCCCTGACGGTTTACCGGAACTGCTCAAACTTTACGGCTTTGAATTTGACGAAGTAAGGATTATGGATTTAGGGGTCACCTACGGAGCCTTGAGGGATGGTCAGGTGGCCGCGGCCATGGGTTTTGCCACCGATGGCCGTATTGCGGCTTTTGACCTGGTGAACCTGGAAGACGACAAAAATTTTTTCCCCGTGTATAACCCCGCACCGGTGGTGCGCAAGGAGATTTTAGACCGCTATCCGGAGCTGGAAGAGATTTTGGGCCGCATCGGCCCTCTTCTGGATACCGAGACCATGATAAACTTGAACGCCCAGGTAGATGTAGAAAATAAGGATCCCAAAGAGGTGGCGAGGCAGTGGCTCCTGGAGCAAGGGCTGATAAAAGAAGAGGCTCCGGCTCCCACCAAAGGTAAGATTGTGGTGGGCTCTAAGGAGTTCACCGAGCAGCTCATTCTGGGGGCCATTACCATACAGGTTCTGGCCGACGCGGGCTTTGAAGCAGTGGACAGTACCGGCCTGGCCGGTTCAGAGGTAGTGCGTAAAGCTTTGACCAGCGGCGAAATCGACGTCTACTGGGAATATACTGGTACGGCGTGGCTGGTGCACCTGGGGCATGACGAACCCTTAACGGATTCCGAGGAATGTTACAACCGGGTAAAAGAAGAAGACCTGGCCCGGTACAACCTGGTATGGCTTACCTACGCTCCCTTTGACAACACCTATACTATTATGATGCGCAAGGCCGACGCCGAGGCATTGGGCATTAAGACCATTAGCGATTTAGCCCGGGTGATCAACGAAGGAAGAAAGTGAGGAGAAGAAAGATCGACGGCTCCGGCCTTCTCTTGGCTTCTTAATCTTGAGGGAGTAGCACGGCAGAAGAAAGGGTGGCTTCTTTGAGCGGGCTGGTAACAGTTTATGGAGAAGGAAGGATAGTGGAAACTTTGGAGATGTTGGGGGCTATAAAACACCGGGGTTCTGCTGGTCAATGGGTGGGGGATCTGGAGATTCCACCGGTGGCCATAGGTTACAGGTGGAGTAGTTCTGAGGGTGAAAAAGATAATTTTTATGTTACTGGAGATGCGGTGATCGCCCTGGATGGGCAGTTGTTCGGCGGTGATAACGGGGGTTCCTGGGACCGTCGATTAAGGGCTCAGGAACTCCTTAGCCTTTACCAGAGGCTAGGCACGCGGTTTTTCTCCGGGCTTAAGGGGATGTTTGCCCTCTGCATGGACCTGTCCGGCCAGGAATTGCTTGTCGCCAGGGACCGACTGGGTATAAAACCCTTGTATTGGGGCCGGAAAGGGCAGGCTTTTTACTTTGCTTCCGAGATAAAAGCCCTCGTTAACGAGTGCGAGGAGATAGAAGTTTTCCCGCCCGGCCACTATTTTCACCCCCAGGAGGGCCTGGTGCCTTTTAGCCTGGAAGAAAAATACCCGCCCCCGCCATCTTCCTGGCAGGAAGCATGTTTTCGACTGCGCAGTGTACTGCAGGAAGCCGTGGCCCGGTGTTTGCCGGAAAGGGGTAAAGTAGGGATTTTCTTGAGCGGGGGTCTGGATAGCAGCATTGTGGCTGCCGTAGCCCGGGGTTTAGGGACGGAGATCGAGAGCATTGCCGTCGGCTACCACGGAAGCCCAGACTTGGAGTATGCGCGGTTGGTCGCCCGGTGGTTGGGGCTCAAGCACCACGAGTATGTCTATGGCGCAAGGGAAATAGAGGATGTACTTCCTAAAGTGATTTACCATCTGGAGTCCTTTGACTGGTCTCTGGTGCGCAGTGCAGTGCCCAATTACTTGGCAGCCCGTCTGGCCAGGCAGGAGGGGTTGGATTATGTCCTGGTCGGCGAAGGTAGTGATGAACTTTTCGGAGGATATCATTACCTGAAGGGGAAAAGCCGGGAGAAGCAACGGCAGGAAATGGTGAGGCTCCTGAAGACCGCCCATACCATGGGGTTGCAGCGGGTGGACCGCATGACGTCGGCCTTCGGCCTAACTGGTATTTTACCCTTCCTGGATTATAAGGTGGTGGGGCTAGCAGCTTCCTTGCCGTTGGAGTGGAAGATAAGCCGTGACGGGGTAGAAAAGTGGATCCTGCGGGAGGCCTTTAGGTCCGAGTTACCCTCCGAGATAGTCGACAGGCAGAAGGAGGAGTTCAGTCAAGGTGCCGGGTCGGCAGGGCTCATGGCCGAGATGGTTGCTGACGCGATATCCGATGAGGAGTTTGCGGCCGAAAGCCGGGTGACTCCAGAGGTCACCCTCCGCTCCAAGGAGGAACTTTATTACTATCGCATCTTTAAGGAATTTTATCCCCAGCCTGAACTGGCCCGGTTAGTAGGGCGCTGGACGCCGCATTAGCTAGCTTCCCTGCGGCCGCGGGATTTCTATAGCTTCCTTTTCTGAACCTTAATCGGTGAGAATTCCACCTCAGCAGTTTATTGGTACCCGGAATATGGATAAGTCTGCTTACCGTAGCGGAAATAAATACCAACATATCGATCTTTGCGGGTATCTCTACTTAAAACCCCGGCTCGAAAAGGGAGCCGGGGCCTTTGCCCGCCCTGACAAATTTCTTGTAGAGCAAAAACCTCTCTGCTTTCCAGGCATGGGGGGCATACCTGTTTCCCGGTATACCCCGCCCTCTTACTTACCGAAATACCTTTTAAGAAGGCCTTCTAGGGCTTGAGCATGGCGTGCTTCGTCCCGGGAAGATTCGTCGAAGAAATCATGAGCCTGATCTATGTTGTTCTCTTTAGCCTTTACTGCGGCCTCCCTTTTGCCACGGTTGGCATGCTTCTCGCCCTCCAGCATTCTTTCGAGGTTTTCCTTGGTAGAAGCGGAAATTTTACCGTTTAATTCGGCAAAGTGGGCTGCATGACAGGCTTCTTCCCAGGCTATCTTTTCCAGTACTTCAGCGATCTCCGGATAGCCTTCTCGCTGGGCCTGGCGGGCCATGGCCAGGTATAAACCGACTTCCGTGGTTTCTCCCCGGAAGTTAGCCTCTACGGCTTCTTCAAGTGCAGTACCTTTGGTTACACCTAGCTGTACTTGGTTGACTAATTCAGACATCCAGAACCCTCCTCATTAAATAGTAATTATTACTACTAAGATTTACAGTTTAAATTATAAGCTGGTTACGATTACCCGTCAAGAGCCCGAGGAAAATTTTTTAGGGAAGGAGTTTTATATTTTACGTAGAAATATGAACCCCAGTATGAAGTACGAGCCCTTTGTTCATCTACATGTACATAGCGAGTATAGCCTCCTGGACGGCGCTGCGCGGCTGGAAGAGCTGGTTGAAGCAGCGGCAAGCTGGGGTATGCCTGCTTTAGCCTTAACGGATCACGGAGTAATGTATGGAGTGGTAGATTTTTATAAGGCGGCCAAAGCCCGTGGTATTAAGCCTATTTTGGGCTGTGAGGTCTACGTGGCTCCGCGTAGCCGGTTTGATAGGGAGCCCCACCGGGATAATTTCCAATACCATTTAGTTTTGCTGGCAGAAAACGAAGTAGGGTACCGCAACTTGATGGCGTTAGTTTCTGCAGCGTACTTGGAAGGATTTTACTATAAGCCGCGGGTGGACAGAGAACTTCTGGCCCGACACCGGGAGGGGCTTATAGCTTTAAGCAGTTGCCTTGCAGGAGAAATACCTACCCTTCTCTTAAACGGTCAAGAGGAAAAGGCCTTTGAGGTAGCCGGCTGGTACCGAGAGGTCTTCGGTCCCGGCAGTTTCTTCCTGGAGTTACAGGACCAGGGTCTTCCCGGACAGTCCAAGGTAAATGCTGGGTTGATAAACCTGGCCCGCAAGCTGGGGATAGCCCTTGTGGCGACCAACGACGTCCACTATGTACGGCGTGACCAGGCGCGGCTTCAGGACGTTTTGCTGTGCATACAGACCGGCAAAACACTCCAGGAAGAGCAAAGGCTGCGTTTTATTACCCCTGAGTTTTATCTTAAAAGCCGGGCAGAAATGGAAGAACTTTTCGGCGAAGTTCCCGAAGCTCTGGACAATACTTTAGAGCTCGCGGAACGCTGCTCTTTCGATTTTGAGTTCGGCAGGCTGCACCTACCGGAATATCGTGTGCCTCCGGGTGAAACCCCTTCTTCTTTCCTTCGCCATCTTTGTTATGAAGGGTTGGAAAAACGATATTCACCTCCTACAAGGGAAGCCCGGGAGCGCCTAGAACATGAGCTCAGTATCATCGAACGGATGGGCTATCAAGGATACTTTTTAATAGTGTGGGATCTGGTGAACTTCGCCAGGAGGCAGGGGATCCCCGTAGGGCCGGGGCGGGGTTCGGCGGCCGGAAGCCTGGTTGCTTACTGCCTAGGCATAACTAATATCGATCCCTTACGGTATAACCTGCTCTTTGAGCGCTTCCTTAACCCTGAGCGGGTGAGCATGCCGGATATTGATATAGACTTCTGTTTTGAGCGCCGGGACGAGGTCATAGAGTATGTCCGGCAAAAATACGGCGAGGATCATGTGGCCCAGATCATAACCTTTGGAACCATGGCGGCGCGGGCGGCCGTCCGTGACGTGGGGCGAGTTTTAGGCTGGCCTGTAGCCGAAGTGGACAGGATTGCCAAGTTAGTCCCCGCTGAGCTGGGAATTACCCTGGATCGGGCCTTGGAGGTCTCTCCAGAGCTTAGGGGGCTTTACCAGAATAGCAGCCGGGTGCGAGAATTATTGGACACCGCCCGGGCTGTTGAAGGGTTCCCGCGCCACGCTTCTATCCATGCGGCAGGCCTTGTTATAACCCCTGAGCCGCTTGTCCACTATATTCCCCTACAGAAAACCGGTGATGCCATAACCACTCAGTTCCCGATGCAAACGGTGGAGGAATTGGGGCTTTTAAAGATGGACCTCCTGGGCCTGCGCACTTTGACCGTCATAGGCCATACAGTGGAGGTGCTACGCAAGCAAGGGAAAGAAATAGATATAGATAGCTTGCCCCTAGATGACCGGAAGACCTACGAACTTTTGTCTACCGGAGAAAGTACAGGCATATTTCAGCTAGAAAGCTCCGGCATGCGTTCTTTGTTGCGGAGCCTAAAGCCTGAACGTATGGAGGATATTATAGCCCTGGTAGCCCTGTACCGGCCGGGCCCGTTGGGTAGCGGTATGGTGGAGGATTTTATCCAGAGGAAACACGGCCTGGTACCCGTCACTTATCCTCATCCCGACTTAGAGCCGGTTTTAAAAGAAACTTATGGGGTCATCCTGTACCAGGAACAGGTCATGCAGATAGCGCACCTTATGGCCGGCTATACTTTAGGCCAAGCTGATGAGCTGCGCAGGGCTATGGGGAAAAAGAAGCCCGAGGAGATGGCCCGCCACCGGGATCAGTTTATAGAAGGGGCTACGAAAAAGGGATATGATCCCGAGCTTGCCGCACATATTTTCGATCTTATGGAGTACTTTGCCGGATACGGTTTTAATAAATCCCATAGTGCCGCTTATGCTCTTGTAGCTTACCAGACAGCTTATCTTAAGGCCCACCACCCGGCGGAGTTCATGGCCGCCCTTTTAAGCAGTGTAAGCCAGCACCTGGAGAAGGTAGCGCCTTATTTAGAAGAATGCCGCAGGCTGGGCATTAAGGTGCTTCCACCGGATATAAATGAGTCGGGCGTAGATTTTAGTGTAGGGGAAGGACACATCCGTTTTGGACTGGCGGCTATAAAAAACGTGGGGCGGGCAGCGGTTGAGGCCATAATCGCTGCCCGAGAAGCTGGAGGTCCTTTTACTTCCCTGGCGGATTTCTGCCGGAGAGTGGACCTGCAGGTGGTCAACCGCCGGGTCTTGGAAAGCCTCATAAGATGCGGAGCTTTTGATTCTTTGGGTAAAGGGCGCAGGCCCCTCCTGGAGGCACTGGATACCTGTATAGAGGCGGCCAGCCAGGCCCAGAGCGACCGTAAGAAAGGGCAGGTATCCCTGCTGGATATGGTAGGAGCAACTTTGGAAGATCCTCCCTTACCCGAGGTGCCCGAGTTTTCCCAGGAAGAAATCCTGGCCATGGAAAAGGAACTGCTGGGGTTTTATTTGAGCGGCCACCCCTTGGAGCCTTATGCCAAAAGCTTGCGCAGGCTGACCACCCATACCTTAGCCAGGCTTACGGAGCTTGCTGACGGAACTCCTGTAGTTGTGGGTGGCGTTTTGGTGGGCTTCCGTAAAGTGATCACCCGCCGGGGGGAACCCATGGCTTATCTGGTGCTTGAAGACTTCGGAGGCCAGGTCGAAGTCCTTGTTTTCCCGCGGCTTTTTGAGCGCTGCCGGGAGTGGCTGTTGAAAGACCAGGTTTTACTGGTGGAAGGGCGCGTGGACCGGGAGGAGGAAGGGGTAAAGGTGCTGGCGGAGCATTTAGAGAAGCTCCCCAAAGATGAATTGCCCAGCTTATACTTAAAAATAGAAAAGGGAAGGGGGCTAAAGGAGCTGCAAAGGGTCTTGGCCGCCCACCCGGGGCCGCATCCCGTGTACTTTTATTTTCCTGAGAAAAGGAGCAGGTTTTTGGCTAAGCGCAGGTATTGGGTTACGTTAGATCCTCCGCTTTTAAGGGAGCTGGTTGATATTTTGGGAGAGGATAGGGTAAAAGTAATACCGGGAAAATAACAAGAAAAGAGAAAGAGGGGAGCAGGAATATCGCCAAGCAGGTGGAATAAAGGTTTTAATGGATAATAACAAAAAGTTTAACTTGGGGGGAGAGGACGCATGGATAATTCTTCGGTAGTAGGCGGGGACTATATTGTAGTTAAAGCCTTGGAAAATGGAGTAACTATTAGCGGCCTCACCCGCGGTAAGGATACCAAGTTTCACCATTCAGAAAAGCTGGACAAGGGTGAGATAATGATAGCCCAGTTTACCGAACACACCGCGGCCATGAAGATCCGTGGTAGAGCGGTCGTGTTGACCAAGTTCGGTAGCCTGGAAGCGGGGGAGTGAGGGGAATATGTGGACGGTTGTTTATATCGCTTCCAGCGAGAAGGCGGCCACACGCTTAAAAGAGATTTTAACCCGGGAAGGCCTTTTAGTCAAGCTTAGGCCGGTGGGGACTTCCCACGGGGAAAATCTAGGGGGATACGAGATTTTAGTTCCCGAATCCGAAGCTGAAGAAGCCCATGAAATTTTAAGTTCGGCCTTATCGCGTTAAGTAAAGGAGCGGAGCTTAGTGAAAACAATAGGGGTGCTAACCAGCGGGGGCGATGCCCCGGGAATGAATGCGGCCATTAGGGCTGTAGTGCGCAAGGCTCAGAAGCTGGGTGTAGAGGTGATAGGCGTCTCTCGGGGGTACGCGAGGTTAATCCAGGGTGACTTCCGGCGGCTAACCTCATCCATAGTAGCGGATACCATTCACCGTGGAGGTACCATACTTCTCACGGCCCGCTCGGATGAATTTCTCACCGAGGCGGGCCGCGCACGTGCTCTGGAGAACGCCCGGCGGGAGGGAATGGAGGGGCTTGTAGTTATAGGAGGTGACGGTTCCTTCCGGGGGGCCTTGCACCTGCACAGGAAGGGGTTTCCGGTTATCGGCGTCCCCGCCACTATTGATAACGATATCCCCGGTACTGATTATACTATAGGCTTCGACACAGCACTCAATACGGCCGTAGAGGCCATCAATAAAATCCGGGATACGGCTACTTCCCATGAACGGATATTTATTATAGAAATTATGGGCCGCGGTTCTGGCCAATTGGCCCTCGCTGCCGGGCTGGCGGGTGGGGCGGAGTCCATACTGATACCTGAGCGGCCCATAGACTATGATGAGATTGTGAACCGGCTGGAGCGAGGGCGGAAACGGGGGAAACTCCATAGCATCATCGTGGTAGCCGAAGGTGCGGGAAGCGCTTTGGAAGTAAGTAAAGAGATAGCGCGCAGGACTGCCTTGGAAAGCCGGGTCACTATTTTGGGCCATATACAGCGGGGCGGCAACCCTACCGCCTTTGACCGTATTTTAGCCAGCCGCTTGGGAGCCAGGGCTGTGGAGCTTTTGGTGTCGGGTGTAAGCGGCAAGATGGTAGGAATAAAGGATAACCGTGTGGTGGATGTAGACCTTGAAGAGGTGCTTAAGGGTAAAAAAGACATTGATCAGGAGGTTTACGAATTAGCCAATGACCTTGCGTTGTAGGCACCGCCGGACAAAAATAGTTTGCACTTTGGGACCGGCCAGCGAAAGGGTGGAAGTTTTAACCCAAATGATTAGGGCCGGGATGAACGTAGCTCGCTTTAACTTTTCCCACGGTACTTGGGACGAGCACGGAGCCCGGATGGAAGCCGTAAAAAAGGCTGCTGCACAGGTAGGAGCCAGGGTGGCCTTGCTTTTAGATACTAAAGGCCCTGAGATACGGTTGGGTAGGGTAAAACCCGGTGTGGTGCTTCAGGACGGCAGGGAAGTTGTACTTACCACTGAGGATGTGGAAGGAGATGAGGAACGCCTTCCCGTTACCCTGCCCGATTTGCCACGGGATGTACAGCCCGGACAGCAGATCCTTTTGGACGACGGGATGATAGAGCTGGAGGTTTTGGCTAAGGGTTCTACCGAAGTTAGATGTTTGGTGAAACACGGGGGCGAGATCTCCAGCCATAAAGGGGTTAATATACCGGGGGTTGTCTTAAACCTTCCCGCCTTGACGGACAAGGATGTCGCCGATATAGAATTTGGCCTGAAGCAAGGGATAGATTTTCTTGCCCTTTCTTTTGTCCGTACTGCCCAGGACGTGTTAGAAGCAAAGCGCCTGCTGGAAGAGCATAAAGCCCGGGTGGGCGTCATAGCTAAAATTGAAAACCGCATCGGTGTGGAAAACATAGATGAGATCATAGAAGTAGCCGACGGCGTCATGGTGGCCAGAGGGGATCTGGGGGTGGAGATACCCGTAGAAGAAGTGCCCCTGGTTCAAAAGATGATCATAAAGAAATGCAACCGGGCCGGAAAGCCGGTCATCACTGCTACGCAGATGTTAGAGTCCATGGTTCGTAACCCCCGGCCTACTCGAGCCGAGGTTGCCGACGTGGCCAATGCCATCCTGGACGGAACGGATGCTGTGATGCTATCTGCGGAGACGGCTGTAGGCCGCTACCCGGTGGAAGCGGTGGCTACCATGGCGCGCATAGCCCGGCGCGCGGAGGAAAGCCTGCCTCATGAAGAAATTTTAAGGCGCGAAGGCGTGGGCGAGCGGACGGCCACCGATGCCATAAGCCATGCAAGTTGTACGATTGCCCTGCAGTTGGGAGCTAAGGCTATCATAACTCCCACTGCTTCTGGAGCTACCGCGCGGCGTGTAGCCCGGTACCGTCCACCGGCCCCCATTTTGGCCACCAGTGCCAATGAGAAAGTCTTAAACCAGTTGTGCCTGGTCTGGGGGGTCGAGCCTCTTCTAGTAGAAAGGACAGAAGGTACGGATGAGATGGTAAATGCGGCGGTGAGCGCGGCCGTGCGTTCCGGCCAGGTGCAGGAAGGCGACCTGGTAGTTATCACCGCCGGCGTACCTGCTAACGTACCGGGAACAACCAACCTTCTTAAGGTACATATTGTGGGTGAGGCCTGGGAGTAAGGTAAGGACGCTTTCTCTCCCGGGCCCAGACGGGTGAGGGCCGCTTTATATTTTGGGGGAGTACACCCTTACGGTAAGGTTCTACCACGATGCGGCCAGAAGACAGGCGGGCTATTTCCGGATAGGGCCTCACTTCTTCCGGTCCCGGAGGCACAGCTACCGTACTGGCTATGCGGAGCTGCGAAGGCTGCATTTCTAAGGCCAAGATTATAGCGCTTGTATTTCCTCTGTATCCGGCGTGGGCCGTCCCCTTTAGGCGACCTAAAATGAAAATGCTGCCCGATGCCCGTACAATAGCGCCGCGGTGGACGTTGCCGAGGAGGACCAGATCTCCCTCTACCGTAAGTTCCTGACCCGAACGCAGGGTTAGTTCTTTAAGGATTGTAGGGAGTTTGGATGCCGGCCTAACGGAAGGGGTAGCGGTCTCTCTGGCGGGTAACAGCCCGTAATGCCGGCAGAGTTCTTCCAGCTCCGAGGCCTCCCCGGTCGTTAAGGGACGGGAAGGGGAGAGGATAAACCGGGCACCCCTGAAGAAACCCCTTG
Organism: Thermanaeromonas sp.; assembly: GCF_021890735.1. GTDB lineage: Bacteria > Bacillota > DSM-521 > Neomoorellales > Neomoorellaceae > Thermanaeromonas. The sequence goes on along the minus strand of NZ_JAKKUR010000024.1, from coordinate 1,042 downwards.
CTTCCTCCAACTTGGCCTTTAAAGCTTCTTTGATCTCTTCCAGATCGCTTTCTCCTTTGAATTGGATGACCAAACCCTGGCGAGTACCCTTTATAGTTACGACTTCTTGAGCCATAAACCTACTCCTTGTCGTCAAAATTTGTCACGTTAATATCATTTTCGCTCTGATACCCTCGTTTTCCTTCTTTAGAACGGGTAAAAGAGTTAAACGGTGTCGGGGTTATTGAAAGCAGAAAAAATAGCGTAAAGAATGTAGAAGGAAGTAAATGTAGAAAGAGGTAATCGTATGATCCCCCTAAAATTTGGTTCCCAAGTCGTGCCCTGTAAAGGTATAATTTTCGATAAAGACGGTACCCTTTTGGATTCTTTCGTTATTTGGCCCCGCCTTATACAAAAGCGGGTGGAATACTTGGAGCAGTATTTCTCCTTAGATGTAGACACCAAAAAAACTATTTTAAAGGCCATGGGCCTTAAAGAAGACAACACCGTAGTCCGCAGGAGCCCCATAGTTGTAGGAACAAGGCGGCAGACGGCTGCCGCGGTGGCCACTGTCCTGTTCTTACGCCTGGGAATTCCCTGGGATGAAGGTCTGGCTAAAACGTTAGAGGCTTTTGCGAACTGCGATGAAAATGCAGGGCTGGAGTGGCAGGCCGTCCCGGTACCCGGGGTGAAGGAAGCCTTAGAAAGATTGCATGCTTCCGGTTGCAAGTTGGCCGTAGCCACTAACGATGATCTCGAGCGTACTATGGCTTTAATGGATTTAAGCGGCCTTAAGCCCTATATTTCTGCTTATGCCTGCCGGGATGAAGTCAGCGAGAGCAAACCGGCTCCGGAAATGGTTTTTTTGGCCAGCGAACGCATGGGTTTGTCGCCTTCGGAGTGCGCGGTGGTGGGGGATTCCCTTTTAGATATAGAGATGGGGAAAAGGGCCGGGGTAAAGGTAGCAGTAGGAGTTACTACCGGGGCCTGTTTGGCTCATGAAATGGAAGGTTACGCTGATATTGTACTACCGAGTGTAGCCGCGATAGTTCCTGTCTGAGAA
>NZ_JAKKUR010000108.1 GCF_021890735.1 Thermanaeromonas sp. | reverse complement strand
AACGGGAGCTTAAGCTTATGAAGAAGACGGCCATCCTTATAAACACTTCCCGTGGTCCGGTGGTGGACGAAAAGGCCCTGGTGAAGGCCTTAAAAGAAGGGGAGATCTGGGGAGCTGGTCTAGATGTCTTTGAAAATGAACCTGAGATGGCGCCAGGCTTAGCAGAATTAGACAATGTAGTAGTATGTCCCCACATAGCCAGCGCTACTTGGGATACCCGCATCGCTATGGCCACCATGGCGGCAAGTAACCTTCTGGCCGCCCTGCGGGGAGAGTTGCCGCCCCAATGTGTAAATCCCGAAGCTTACTATAAACGTGAAAACACGAGGAAATAGTCTGGTTCTGCACGGGCTCTTTTAAGCTTTTAACTCGTCCGTATCTCCTGGCGCATGAAATAGTAGTAAGCAAGGGCGAAAATGATGAGGGTTCCTGCTATAAGCCCTACCAGATGGGGCCATATAAGGAGCAGGCTCTGGCTTAAGGGAAGGAAGCCCGGGATGGCCCCGATAACCTGCTGGATAAGCACCGGCCCTAAGGTGCGGATACCGGGATTTAGGAGGTACAGAGTAGCTTCATCATAGAGGGTGGTAGGGGAAAGGCGGCTGAGATTTTGCTTCCAGACGGCGTTCCGTAACACCAGCTCGGGCGGCGACTCGTCGGTTACGGGGAAGAGCCCATCGGCGATGATACCGGCCAGCATAGGGGCAAATATGGCAAAGAACAGCCACACAGCTATCCCCGCCAGTGCCGAGGTAGCCGCCTGGCGGAAAAGAAGAGAAAACAATAGAGATATGCTTAACCAGAAGGCCACGTAAATTATACTAACTATCAGATAAGCTAACATGCGCCCTATTTCCTCACCTCGAGGAGGGACCCCTATAAACACCAAACCGAGGCCGGCTACCAGCAGCCCCAAGGTAGCGATCATAATGGCCAGTACAGCGATACCTGCCAGAAATTTGCCGTTTATCACGTCATCCCGGTAGATGGGCTGGGCCAAAAGCCTGCTCAAGGTGCGCTTGTTGTACTCGCCGTTTATAGCATCGAATCCCAACGCCAGTCCCAATAGGGGACCTAAAAAGGAGAGAAAAGATATAAAAGGGGGCAGGGACCCTCCGCTGGTGGTGAAGAGGCGTAAGAAAACAAAACTGGTCTCTTCCTGGCCTACCGACTGGCGGATGCTTTGGGCTGCTACATACAGAGCGGAAAGGCAAGCCACCGCCACCAAAGAAAAGAGGATGCCCATACGGGTGCTGCTTAAGTTATCGGCCAGTTCTTTGAGGAATATAACCTTTAAACCGCCGCTGCTGCTGAACGCTTCCCGCCACCAATTGATAAACTCTTTAAGTTTAGCCTGCCATTCCTTCATATCCTTCCCTCGCCCTGAAAGTATTCTAGATAAATGTCATCCAGATCATGCCCGCGTGCCCTTAGGTGGAGGATAGAGACCTTTCTTTCCGCCAGGAGCCCGGTCAGTTGGGGCCTTATGTCTTTACCTTTGGCGCAGCGTAGCCGTATATAGGGCCCCTGGCTTTCTACTCGGTCTACCCCTTCTAAAGACCTGAAAACTTCCAAAAGATCGTGGTTGAAGGGTTCCACCTGGAGCTCGATCTCCAGGGGTTTCCCGGCCATGACCTGCCGGCCCAAGGTTTCAAGCGGGCCCACGGCCAAGAGCCTGCCTGCCACAAATATACCCACCCGGTCGCATATCTGCTGGATCTGGTGGAGGAGGTGGGAAGATATAAGGATAGTCTTGCCCTTTTCACGGGACAAACGGACAATTAAGTTTAAAAGCTCGCGTACACCTTCCGGGTCTATTCCTAAGGTCGGCTCGTCCAGGATAAATATGCGGGGATCTTTAACTATCAGGTCCGCGATCCCCAACCGCTGGCGCATTCCCCGGGAGAATTCCCTCACCTTGCGGTCACCATGGTCTGCCAACCCTACCTGTTCTAAGGCGGTTTTTATCCGCTGTTCTAGTTCGGCTTCAGGGATTTGATTCAAGCGGCCCGTATACAGCAGGTTTTCCTTGGCCGTTAAATCATCATAGAAACCCACATTATCGGGCAGATAACCTACCAAGCGCTTCACCGCTAAGGCGTTGCGAGTGGGGTCTAAGCCAGCCACAAGGGCCCGGCCGGAGGTGGGTTCGGTAAGTCCCAGGAGCATCAAAATAGTAGTGGTTTTCCCGGCACCGTTAGGGCCCAAAAGGCCGAAGACCTCTCCTTCGTAAATCTCTAAGTTAAGATCCTGGACGGCTACCACCGGGCCGTAGTGCTTGGTCAGGTTTTCCGTAACTATGATAGGCGAACGGTTACCCATAGTCTACCTCCGCCCGTATTTGTGGAAAGTCCAGGCCACGCCACCTACAACACCTAAAACCAAAAGTATTCCTACTACTCCCCAAAGGGTAGACGTCTTTACGGTTACTCTAAAGGTGGCCGTGGTACTGGCCACAGGGGAATTGGCAGAAATATTGACCACATAATCTCCGGCTATGGCATCCTTGGAGGGCTTAATGAAAGCAATAACCTGGCGGCTTTCCCCTGCCGGGAGGACGTCAATGGTATCCGGCTCAAAGGTTACTGCCCAGTTGGTAGGGGGAGTAGCGGAGAAGGTTACGTTTTGTATATCGGAACTACCAGTGTTTTTGATTATCAAAGTGACCGGGCTTTCGGCACCGGCTCTGGCCTCGGCATTAAGGCGTTCAGTAGGAGTAGTTATTTCTAGGCTGTACGTGCCGGTAATTACCACTTTGAGCACTACGCTTGCCTTACTATTGCCTGATACTGCCTCAATGGGAATGTTATAAGTGCCCGCCTTGACTCCTTGGGGAGGCTTTACAGTTACATCTAGCCCCTGGGTCTGACCGGGCTTTAAACTTAAACTGGCGATCTGTTTATTTTCATAAGCCGGGCTAAAGGTAACTTGCCACCCCGGAGGAGCTTGGGCGTTTAGGCTGTAAGATTTTTCTTGGGCTCCGTTGTTGGTAAGGTCTACACGAAACTGGAAGTCGGTGGAACTGGTGCCGCTTAGTACAGGGTATTGTGTGGTCATCTTATCGCTACCGCTGGGGGTTTCTTTGATCAAAAGTCTTAAGGTCAAGGAAGAGCTTCCGCCTGGACCGGCAGCCCGAACTACGAAGTTATAATTGCCCGGCTTGGCATCCTGGGGCACCTCAACCTGGAAGTCCACTTTGGCCGGCTCTTTTCCGGTGGCAAAGACTTGATTAACGATCATCCCGCCACCCTTGAAACTGGTAGACCACCCTTGGGGTCCTGAAACTACTTGTAGGTCAACCTTTTGCGGTTCTCCATAGTTGTGTATCTCTAGGGGAAAGGTTACAGTTTCTCCCGGTCGAACCTCGATGCCCGGGAAAGAAGTGGAGAGGAGGAGACTGCCGGCTTCAGCTACCGGTAGTACTGTGATAAAGGCGAGCAAGGATAATACATAGAAAAGAACGGCTATACGGCTTAGCGGCCGGATTGGAATTTTACTCATTTTCCTTTTCACCTCGTTTTTTATTCTTCATTTATTAACGTATCCCCAGTTAATTAGACGTATTAAACCTTTTCGAGGTTACACTTTGCTCTAAGCTTACGGGCTGGGCCCTTCCCTCTTCAAGATGAAGGAGTAAATAATAGTAATGCTCTTTATCCCCGCTCTGATATACTATCCTAATTAGGGCCCCTTTACCATGGGGTAGAGGTAGGACTTCCAAGGGGATGATTACGGTATCTTCGCGGGTTTCTAACGAAACATGGTATGCTGGAGTTGAAAGTTTCGCTTGGCTTAAAGGTTCCTTAAGCCAGGCCGCTTTTTCCACTTTTAGGTTGGAGCTTATCGGTTCAGCTACTAGGAAAGGGCCGCCTCTTGAAAATAGAAACCAACGCGAGCTTAGTACCGTGAAGAAAAGGAGGATCATGACCACCGCTATGAATACCCCTCTCCTGTCTCTCTTAACAGGGAAGGTCACTTTTACGGCCTGGCTATACCTCAATTGAGCTACCTTCCTTTGCACCTGTTCCCTCAAGGCGGGAGAAAATTTCAACCCTATAAGTTGAGGGGGCAGGTTAGCGGGCAGGTTGGCTAGCAATTCGTCCAGCCGCCTGCGAGATCTCATAGCGGTTTTCACCTTCTTGCAGAGCCTTCTGAAGTTGCTGGCGTGCCCGGTACAACCGTATTTTTACTGCTGACAGGGATATGCCCAGGATATGGGCGATTTCTTTAAGTTCAAGCTGGTCATAGTAATGGAGCCAGATCACTTCCCGGTAGGCTACAGGCAGATTAAAAATAGCTTGCCAAAGCTCCTGGTATTCCATCTCGGTTAAAACGACATCTTCCACATCTACGTTGTAACGGGACACCTCCCAGGTGGGTTCTAGGCGACAACGTTTCTGGGAGCGCAGGTAGTCGCGGCACAAATTCACGGTTATTTGATAAATCCAAGTAAATAGGGAACTCCTGCCCTGGAATTGATCTAGGCTTAAAAAAACACGTACGAAGACCTCCTGGGCCACGTCTTCTGCCAGATGTCGGTCACCCAAGTAAGAATAGGCCAGGTGTAGGACTTTGTCACCAAAGCGGCGCATCAGATCTTCCATCTGTTCATTCTTCATCATAATATATAAAATTTCTGCTTATGAAAGCGAATCCCTGCCTCAAGGCAGTAGGAAACTTTTTAACTCCTGAAGCGGTTCGAACCCATGCCCAACTCATTAATAAAACGTTCGAGGTCAACCAAATTTTCTTGTAAAATAGTATACACTTTCTTGTCATCTACATCCCAATATCGGTGTACAAGCCTATTGCGAAAACGGGCCATATTAACCAGGTTAGGGATAAAGTCTTCGGGGAGGGCTTTATTTTCTCCCATAATTCTAAAGGTATCAGCGTAGTCTTCGGGTACCCGCCAGCGGTTTTTAGCAATAATGTGATTGCAAAGGTCAATAGCAGCCTCGATACAGACCACCAGATG
>NZ_JAKKUR010000023.1 GCF_021890735.1 Thermanaeromonas sp. | reverse complement strand
GATTTAGCTGCTTCTAGCGCTACCTCAATTATAAAGGAGGCTAACTGTCCTATTAAGGATTTTAAACTTGTCATATGGTGAGACCACGGTTCACCCTGACTTAAGATTAGCTCATAGTATTCTAGGCCTTTATTAAAAGCAGAACGGAATTCTCTAAGCTGGCGGGTGACCGAGCCCAGAATGCTTGCAGTTTCACTAATCATACCCCGGCATTCACTGCTCCACTGGCTACTTATTTTTTGCCGCTCATCCAGGCGTTTAAGCCCTTCACTAATTTTACCAGCTAAGGTTATAGATTGGATAAGCACATTTAGTTGTTCCTGGGCGCTTTCTCTTACATAGGTTAAATGTTGAGAGAAATTATTTCTTGCTTGAGCACTGACTTCCAGGGTTTCAGCGAGTTTTTCTACAGCCTTCTGCCAATCAGCTGTACTTGTTTTTACAGTATCCACTAAATTGGCTAAGTGAAAAGACATGTTGTTAAAACGTTGGGCTAGGGTTTCCCATTCATCTTTAGGTATCTCCAGGCGACAGGAAAGATCACCAGCTGAAGCCAACTCTGTAACAACCTCTAGTTGACTAAGGCGTTTCCGCCAAATTATCCTAGCCAAGGTAAGGGAGTATAATAGAGTAGCTGCTAAAAGGCTGGCGGTGTAGGTAATGCGGATATAAGCCATGTTTTTCCAATACTTTGCCCATGCCATTGTGCTTATGTTTCCTGAATTTATTTCTGAAGTTAAGTTTAAAAACATTGTCTTCTCATACTGGAAGTAGGCTACAGTAATACATAGGATAAGGCTTACGAACAAAAGGGACCAAAGCAAATCTTTCTTGTGGACACTTGCATGGATTTTAGAGGTCATGGTCTTTTTCCCTCCCATAGAGTACGAGTTTATCACCTACACTCGTGTTGGTCGCTTGGATGCGCCCGGCAGGTAATTCTACCACAGCCCAGGAGGAAGGCACCCAAGGGCTAAACCGAAAAGGGGAGAAGTCCTTTAGGGTAAGCAGGACTTCGCCTTCTTTCGATAAAAAAAGTATATCTAAGGGGAAACGCAAAAACCATGTGTGGATACCTTTACAGGGATATATTAGTAAAGCCTCCCCATCTTCTAGCTTTTGTTTTCCCATCCACCCTTTAAACCGCTCCTTAAAGGTACAGGCCAAGCGGACCTGGCGGGCCAGTACTACCTGTTTAGTGAGATTCCACAAAACCATTCCTATCCTTACCCCCTTTTATGTACAGGGCATATCCCTGCAGCCGTTCGGGTTTTAGTGCATAAAATATTCAGCCACTCTAATTAGGGCTGGGCCTAGAAGAATAACGAATAGGGCTGGAAATATAAAGAAGACCAGGGGAAAGAGCATTTTTACAGGGGCTTTCATAGCTGCTTCTTCAGCCTGCTTCTGCCGTTTTAAGCGCATCTGCTGGGCATGGAAACGAAGGACGTTACCGATACTTAGACCCAATTGCTCAGCCAAGATTATAGCTGAAGTAAAGGAAGCTAGCTCTTCTACTCCGGTACGGTCAGCTAGGCTCCTTAAGGCCTGAGCCCTGCCTTTGCCCATTCTTATTTCTTGCAAGGTAAGGGCTAATTCTTCAGTTAAAGGACCCTTGCTTTTTTCTACTACCTTAATTAAAGCGCTATCTAAACTTAAGCCAGCCTCCACACTTACCGTAAGGAGATCCAGCACTCCGGGTAAGGCTTTGGTTATAGCCTGCTGGCGGGTTTTCTTGCGGAACTCTAGATATATATCTGGGAGATACCATCCCAAAAACCATCCCCCTAGAATAAAGGAAGCAATGAGACCAGGTCTTTCCAACAATCGTATGGATATCCCCGCTCCTCCGGCAGCACATAACCCGCTAGCCAAGTACTTAAGGACTAAGAGTTCGCGCGGGCTTAACTTGCCTTGTAGATGAGCGTGGGTTATTTTCCGATATAGTTCGGTTTCCTTTTTAGCCGGGAGGATCTTGATAATTTTGTAGCTTAAGCTATGTAAGAGAGGTTTTACTATACGGGAATAGAAAGGTAGCTTCAGTTCTTCTTCCCTAGGTGTTGTACGGCCAGGGGTATTTCCAAACATTTTTTCGAGCTTATGAACAGCTCGCATAGAGAACGGGGAAGAAAGGGCCCAGGCTAAGGCTAGAATTGTAGCCAGGAATTGGGCAGCAATCACCGCTTTCTCCATAGGCACCGCGCTCCTAAAACTCTATATGCACTATTCTACGAATGAGTAGAACACCAATAATTTGGGCTGTTGCAGCCGCCGTTAACATAATTAAACCTGCCCGGGTGCTAAAAAGGGGATTTAAGTAACTGGGATTAAGCATTTGTATTATGGCGGCTAAAGCCAGAGGTAGCAAGCTGATTATAAAGCCAGAGATACGGCCCTGGGCGGTAAGGGCCTTGATCTCGGAGTTTATCTTGACTCGCTCGCTAATGGTGTGAGATATATTTTCCAGTACCTCGGCCAAGTTACCTCCTACCTGGCGCTGGATTAAGAGAGCAGTGACAACTAAGTCTAAATCTTCACTTTTTACGCGCTGGCCTAGGTTAATCAGGGCTTTTTCCGTATCTGTACCCCAGTTTATTTCCAGCAAAGTAAGACCGAACTCCCTGGAAATGGGGTTAGGCATCTCGCGGCGGATCATATCCATGGCTTGTAAGAAGCTAAAGCCCGAACGTAGGGCATTGGCCATAGTAAGGAGGGCTTCCGGAAGCTGGAGGTTGAATTTGATCAGGCGCCTGCTTTGGCGAAAGCGTAAGGCTCCCCAGGGAAGATATATCCCTACACCAGCTATTAATAGTGCGACTAGGGGTTCACCTAGCCCGAGGTACGCTATAAGCCCTAACCCGAGGGAGGATAAAACCATTATTCCAGCGAACTCTTCCGGCCTCAAGGGTAGGTCAGCCCGGGCCAGTTCTTCCTCTGCTTTTTTAGTCCACTTCTTGGTACCCATTAGCAGGCTTCCTAGGAGCTTAAGGATTTGCCGAAGTCTAGAGAGCTGCCTTCCAGGGGAGAGGTTAACTTCCATGAATTCCCGTTCTCCAAGAAGCTTTTTAAGACGCGTCACCCTTTGGACTTTCCCTTCCCTTAAGGAGATTCCAAGTCCGCCTACCACTAGGATTTGAAGGAAAACAAGGGCTGCTATTAAGGTTGGACTCTCCATTACAAGTATCTTCCTTTCCTTTTTACCAGCTAGGGGCAAAGATTTCAGGAGGCAACTTTATATCGCGAGCCTCTAACTTATGTAAGAACCGGGGCCTTATGCCAGTAGCCACAAAGCGGCCCCGCACCCGGCCGGCCGAATCATAACCTTCCTGCTGGAACAAGAATATATCCTGAAGGGTGATAACATCTCCCTCCATACCCACTACTTCGGTTATATGGGTTATCTTCCGGGAGCCATCTTTAAACCGGCTTTGATGGATGATCAAGTCGATGGCGGAGGCTATTTGTTCCCTTATAGCCCGTACCGGCAAGTCCATTCCGGCCATAAGGACCATGGTTTCCAGGCGGGAAAGCATATCCCGTGGCGAATTGGCGTGGCCGGTAGTCAAGGAACCGTCATGGCCTGTGTTCATGGCTTGGAGCATGTCTAAAGCCTCACCGCTCCGTACCTCTCCTACCACAATGCGATCCGGGCGCATACGCAAGGCATTTCTTACTAGGTCCCGGATGGTAATGGCGCCTCGCCCTTCGATATTGGGGGGGCGGCTCTCCAAGGTGATAACATGTTCTTGGCGCAATTGTAGTTCGGCAGCATCTTCTATGGTAATAATCCTTTCATCCTCAGGGATAAAGGAAGACAGGACGTTCAAGGTGGTAGTCTTTCCACTACCTGTGCCTCCGGATACAATAATATTTAACCGCCCTTTAACGCAGGCTTCCAAAAAGAGGGCCATCTGGGGTGTTAGAGTACCTAGCTGGATCAAATCTTGTATCTTCAAGGGGTCTTTGAAGAACTTACGTATGGTAAGCACGGGGCCGTTCAGGGAAATAGGAGGGATAACGGCATTAACGCGGGAGCCATCCGGAAGACGAGCATCCACCATAGGCACGCTTTCATCGATGCGCCGCCCTAGGGGAGCTACGATCTTTTCAATGATGTGCATTACATGGGAGGCATCGCGGAATTTGACTTCTGTACGTTCAAGCTTTCCTCGGCGTTCTACATAAACTTGATCAGGTCCGTTTACCATTATTTCGGAAATCTCCGGATCCTTAAGTAAAGGGGTGATAGGTCCCCAAGCTACTGTATCATCTGTAATTTCCCTAGCCAAGCGTTGGCAATCTGGTCGAGGTAAAGGGACTCCCATTTCCTCAAGGATCTTGAGTACCCTATGTTCAATTGTGTTAGCCAACTCTTCTTCTTTTATCCCATCACCCAAGGGTTGTTCTTTTAATTCTTCGATTATCCTTTGATGAACTAGCTGTTTTAATTCCCCGTAAGGGTCCTTCTTGTTATCCTGGGTCCTCGTTTCCCCCTTTTGTTGGAGCCGGGCGAGAAGGGACATGAAGAATTATTCCCCCCTTAAGATAGAACCTAAAGAAAACTTACGGAAGAAAAGGGTTTTTCTTTGGGGCTTTTTTATTGGAGACTGTTCTGGGGTAACTAATACCTCAGCTAGTTTCTTAACCTCTAAGGCTAAGGGACTGCCTGGCTGAACCAGGACAAAAGGATGCCCGCGATTAAGGGAAGCTAGTACAGTTTTTTCAGCCTGAGGTAGGAAGAAAAAGGGTTTAAGGCCCAGAGCTTCTTCTATCTCTTGGGGTTTTAAACTGTTCCACCGAGCAAATTTGTTTACTACAGCTTTTACCTTGCCGGCCTGATTGAGCTTTTGTAATACTTCTAGGTCGGTCCGAGCGTGCTTAAGGCCGGCAAGATCGGGGGTTAAGATAAGAAGAATGTCCTGGGACCAATCGAATAGAGCCAGGTTTAAGTCGTTGAAGGCAGGAGCTGTGTCTATAATTATGTAGGTATAATTGCTTTTGAGCAAATTGAGAAGGGTTTCTATCTGGTTTACTCCTACAACTTCTCCTTCTTCTGGCCGGAGAGGGGCAGGCAAAACTTTAAGACCGGAAAGATGGGGGTAAAGGTATCCGTTTACCAGGCTACTTTCCGCCCAGTCCTGCTCTTGTACGAGTTCAGCTAGGCTGCTCCGAGGGGATATGTTCAGCATTAGCGTTACGTCTCCGCCCTGGAGGTTTAGATCCACCAGGACAACTTGCCCCCGGGCGCGTTGGGCCAGGCTAGCTCCTAGATTACAAGCTATTGTTGTTTTACCTACCCCACCCTTGGTAGAAAATACTGTAATTATCCGGCCTTCCACAACCTGGGGTTCCGCAGAAAGAGAAGCTGGAGTCTTAATTAGACTTATTTGCCGCTTATGGGCTTGGCCTGCCCGACGTATAGTTTCTGCTAGCTCGCTGCTGCTAAAGGGTTTTACCAGATAATCTCTAGCTCCAGCGGCCATGGCTTTACGCAGATATTCAGTTTCTCCTTGGATAGAGATGATTACTATTGCTGTTTCTGGCAATTTACTGGTTATAGCCTCCGCGGCGGCTATTCCGTCCATCCCGGGAAGGTTGATGTCCATAAGCACTACATCTGGGCGAAGGTTTTCGGCTAAGAGCAGGGCTTCTTCAGCGCTCCCGGCTTCCCCTATTACCTTTATATCCTCTTCGAAGTAAAGTAACCGCTTAATATCTTCTCGGGTGGTGGCTATATCATCTACAATAAGAACAGTAATAGGATTCATTGTATTACCTCCGGTTTAGAAATAAGGTCATAGATTTTTAAAGGAGGAAGATAAATAGGATCCTTATCGCCTGGAGAACGCAAGAGCAATCTAAGGCTGCCTTTTTCTGAGCTTAACACCAGGGATTGGGCTTGTTTAGGAGTTACAAGTAAAGTAATGTTTCGCTGACCCCCTTGCTTCTTACCCTCCAGGCTAGACGCATTTTCTAGGGATTGATCGACAGAGAGGACCTCTACGTTTTGAACGACTAAAGAGGTTATACTGACCTTATCTTGTCCTGGCCCAGGGCTTGCATCTAAGGTGGCTAGGATATCCACATGGTCCCCCGGGCGTAGCAGACCGGCTAGGCCCGATACGTCATTTACAGCTATGGTTACTGCCCGTTTGCCAGGAGTTACCAAGAAAGCCAGCTCATTAGTCTCTTTCCCGCTAAGTAGCTTTTCCTGGCGGAGTATCTCTCCTTGTAGTATCTCGGAGCGAGTTATCTTCCCTAAGGCCTCGTGGGTTTCTGTTATAAACTGGCCGCTTAAGTACCCGGGGGGCAGATATTTTATTTCCAACATGGAAGCTGTTATGGGAGTCCGGGCCGGTATTCTCTCTTTAGCGACCACTACAGGTTGAAAATTACCCTTTTGCTGGTACTTTTCTTCTAGCTTCTGGAGGTAAAAGTATACCGACAAGCTTGTGGCGAGGGCTAGGGAAAAGAAGAGTATCCATAACAATTTCTGGCGCAAAAGTTAATCTTCCCCCTTACTTAACAAGCTTGATGCCTTCTAAACCATAATCAGGTTGTTGAGGGTCAGCTTCTCCAGCTACTATGGTCCTAATGAAATAACCTTCAATGTAATTTTGGTTACCTTCTCCCTTTACTTGTTCTACCAGGAAGGCAGCAAAACCGATGATAGTTATAGAAGTTACCTGATGTTCTTCAACGGTAGTGGAATCGTAGACCGGGACTATTAGTATGCGGGGGCAATCGGGTTCAAACTGCTCCGGTGTACAAGGAGGAGAATGCTGGCAAAGGGCAATACGATACTCTATAGCCCTTCTCGTAGGATGGGACATATTGCCGGTTTCTGTAGGGACCACGTCCCCGACTTTTAGCCACCCAGGATACCCGTACTTTAGGTTGTCCTCGTATTTATTTGCACCTGTCCCTCCTAAAGACAAGGCTGAGTAATTACCTGGGCCCAGGGGCGATTCTTGTCCTGCAGCCTGCTTTAAGGTATATTTGGCTCCGAACTGATAATCCTGCCAGGGGACAGCTAGGGGAGCTGCTTTCTTTACAGCCCTTATACCTCCTATACGAGCAGTAGCTTGAGCTTGGGCCTCGCCGCGGTGAAATCCCAATACTGGAGCGAGGAAATAAAATAATTCCTTGCGGGCTTTGACAGTCAGGGAAGTATTATCTGGGGATACTTCCACTTCTATAGATTCTGCGCCGTTTAGGGAAGCATATTCGGCTGCCACTGCCCGGGCCCGGTCGGGATTAGAGGGTAACTCTCTAGCTCCAGCCAAAGCGGCTGCATCTACAGCGTTTAAAAGTTTATGCCGGGAGGCAGCTAGAAAACCCACATCGATTACCAAGGCTGCAAAGCCCAGTAGAACTACCATGTTTATGGCCACCAATACTAAAGCCGATCCCTTTTCATCTTGCCAGAAGGGCTGCATAAGTGTTATTCCACCCTCATAACGGCCTCTGCGCTTAAAGGGAAAGGATTAGGGAGTAACTGGGAAAGTAGCGGTGTAAATAGCTTTGCTTCATATTGGACCCTTACCCGTAAGGCAACTCCTGGATGGCGGGAGGTTTCTTCTGGAGTAACAGAGATATTATCATCAGTTAACCCCAAGGTAGAAGCTACCTCTTTTACTCGAGAGCGGATAACCTCGTCGCTTGCGCCTACCGCGCCTACTCGCGCTCCTTCCCGGCTGGCACTGATAAGAAGGAGGTAATCCCCTAGGATATGGCCTAAGTCCAACGTGCCCATAATAAGGAGGAGAAGCATAGGTAAAATTAGAGCCATTTCTACTAGGGCTTGGCCCCGACAATCTCTAAGATTCATTATTTTAATACAGCCACCCGCCTTGGAGATAGGTAAGCAGGGCCCCTAAGGCCAGAATAGCCCCGTAGGGCAACGTATCAATGGAGGTACCCTTTCCCGGTAAAAGGGTAAGCCGTTTATGGCGAACTAAATAAGCTAGGGCCCATATCCCACCTATTAAAGCGCTGCACAAGAAAGTATAGAATGTGAATAAAGGTCCTTGTATAGCCCCGATGGTAGCCAGCATTTTTACATCTCCAGCTCCCATACCGCCTAAGTAGTAAGGTAACGCTAGAAGAAGAAATCCTAAAGCTAATCCCGCCCCACTTTCCTTAAGGCCCTGTAGCCCCCCATTTATCCCTGCGAGGAAGAAGCCCAGCAATAACGCGGGGAGGAGGACATAGTTGTATATTAAACGCTTTTTTAAATCAGTAAAGGCACACGTAAAAATTAGCCATAAAAATACAACGTCTTTAACCATACAAGCACTAGCCTCCTAAAGAACGACCCTACCTAAGACCTAGATCTCAAGTAGGGTCGAGGGGGGTAAGGGTTGGTAAATTATTGAACAGATGTCGAACCAGATATGGTTTTGGCTATTTCCTGGAAAATACCTTTTAAACCTCCGCCAACGGCAGAAAGGGCAACGATAACTACGATAGCTACTAAGGCTAGTATAAGACCATATTCCACCATCCCTTGACCGTTTTCGTCTTTCCAGAATTTTTTAAGCCAGCTTATCATGTTTTTACCCCTTTCCCAGAGAATTTAGGATTTATAGCCAGTTCTACTCTGGATTTTAGCTTTTTTCCTGCCCTCTTTCTATCCGGCGCAGGTCTTATTTTGAAGTATGACCAGGTCCACTCTTTACCAGGCGTATAGTCCTAACTTATGATTGAGGCCAGCGCGCTAACTCCCTACCTCCACTCTGTCGGCCGGTGGGTATAAGGTCCTAAATATACGATTGAGACCAGCAGAGGCTTACTCTTAAGCCCGGTGTCTTGTTGTAAAAATGCTGCTATCCAGAAGGAGAAGAGAGGAGGGGGTGGTAAGGGAGAGAAAAGACGGTTTAAAGAAGGGCTATAAAGGAGAGCAACAACTATATAATTGAGAGGGGTTCGCACCCCCTCTTTTAATATCTAACTTTAATATCTAACTTACCGCTTAAAAATTAAATATGTCTTCATGTCTTTAGATAGATTTGGACGCTTTCTTATTTTATCCTGCCATCCTTAGCAGGTTTTACACGAAAGGAAGTGAAGGGAGTTGAGCTCCATGCCGGAGGAAGCCTTTAAGGAAGTTTCAGCGACTAACAGCTACCGAGGGGATGGGCATTGCGTGCTGCAGCTAGACTAGAAAATGCTTTCTATCCGGACTTCCAATCCAGGTATCACCCGTGACTTAACTACTCCCTGTCCCTCTGCCTCCTGATCTAGGACAAACTTGCCCTCGCGCAGACAAAAAATTTGTACCGATTTTGACTGGGGATCAACTATCCAGTATTCCTGTACACCCTTCTTTTCATAAACCTTGTACTTACTGCGCAGGTCATAATAACCAGTATTAGGGGAAAGAATCTCTACTACAAGGTCTGGGGCACCTTTAATACATTTCTCCTCGATAATATTCAGTCTTTCGTTGGAAATAAAAATTATATCCGGCTGGTAGGTTTCTGTTTCGTCCAGGTAGACATCGAGCGGGGCATCTAGTACAATACCCAATCCCTTTTCCAAAACATAAGTGGCCATTTGTAACTCTAATTTCATAGATACCATCTGATGATACGGTGTAGGTGAAGGCGTCATTACTAGTTTCCCGCCGATGAGTTGATAAGGTGCTCCTTCCGGCAGGCGGCAATAATCTTCATAGGTGTAACGCTCCCGTCCTGCTGCAAGTTCTGCCGGTATAGCGCTCATTTACTTACACCTCCATTCCTTTGGTATTAACTTCCTCCTGGTAGCTTTTATTACCTTAATTTTAGCCTTAAGCCTGCCTAGTAGCAAGGGATTAACTTTTCCTCCAATTTGTTCCTCGGCCTGGCCCTGCAGGCCGCCCTCACTTTCAAGCGGCGAGGTTAAATCTTGTTTTATGATCCATAAGTTCAGAAAACGGAGAAGAAGCGGAGTGAAAGTGGAGAGGGTCCCGGTAAGTGGAGTTAAATGTAATTTAATAAGACCATGGCTGCCATACCGCATAAGATGGTGAGGGCTATGCTGCGCGTCCTTATAGCTATTAGGCTGGTGGGTATAGCTGCTAGGAGATAAGGATTTCCTACCAGGGCGAATCTCCCTTCCGGGAGAAATAAAGCAGGGGCCAGCAGAGCGGCCAGCACAGCCGCAGGGATATAGCTTAGCCAGCGTAGAAATATATTGGGCAATTGCGTACGGCTTAGGATTACCAGAGGCAACATGCGGGGTAGATACGTCACTAAAGCCATACCAAGGATAACTAACAGGATCTGTCGATCCATGGTTCTACAGCCACCCCTATAGTGGCCGCCAAACAGGCGGCCAGGATGATGTTCCAGTTACCGGGCCAAAGAAGCGCAATACCTACCGATAAAGCTCCTGCTATCCCTGCTACCAGCAGGGTTTTTCTATTTTTAAGCTGGAGGATAAGTAAAATGATAAACATGGCCGGCAGAGCAAAATTGAAGCCCAAACGGCTGGGATCTCCCAAGAGATTGCCTGTCAGGCCGCCCAGGAAAGAAGCCAGCACCCAGGAAAAGTGGGAGGTAAGGTGCAGGGTAAAATGATAAAAAAGGCTGGGTTCATGATCCGCATAATGGGCCATGGCCATGGCAAAAGTTTCGTCCGTAATTTCTGCTGAGAGCAAAGCTAAGAAGCTAGGATGGTAACGCCTGAGATAGGGTACCAACGAAGCGCTCATGAGCAAGTGGCGCAGGTTAACTAAGAAGGTTGTAAAAATAATAGAAAGAGCTGCGGCGCCGCTGGCTAGAAGGCTAACAGCGATGAATTGGGCAGAGCCTGCGTACACTAATACCGACATCAGCACAGTAGTTAAAAGATCTAACCCGGCTTCCCGGGCTAGTACACCGTAGACAAAACCTAGAGGTAGATACCCTAAAACGATAGGAGAGGCACTTTTTAAACCCTGCTTAATCTCCTCTTGCCAGCCCATTCCCCGGCCTCCTCGCCTGTCCCATCTTACTATAAGCTCAAGGCCAGAGTCAATCCAACAGGGGAGTATACTTAGGAGGAATTATCAAACAAAGATAGAATAGTTGTATAAACGGGTACCCTTCTTACGAACTGGGATAAGGGTACCTAAAATTACATAAAGAGGAAGGTAATTCAAGGAAAGGAATTGCGGGGTGTAACCAAATATGTCCATAGATAAAAGTTCGTTTGTACCCCCGTACTACCAACTGGCGCAAATTCTTGAACGCCAGATAAAGTCGGGGGTATACCGCCCGGGAGATCCTTTACCTTCAGAAGCAGAACTGAGCGAGAAATACGGGCTTAGCCGGATGACCGTTCGCCGCAGCCTTAGCCAGCTTGCGAGGGCTGGCCTCATCCGCACTGAAAAGGGAAAGGGAACTTTTGTTTCCCGACCCCAGCTTGACCGGGCTGTTTTTGTAATGGATGAATTCCACAAAGAGATGGCTTCTCGGGGGTTAACTTCTAGTGTTCGGCTCCTTGAAGCCAGGCTAGTTCCCGCCCCGGAAAAGGCGGCCAAAAAATTACAGCTTCCACCGGGTACTAAGGTATTATATATTCGCCGATCTCTTTTAGCAGATGGGGAACCTATGGCCTACGACCGCAAGTACCTACGTTATGACCGAGGGCGGCCCATACTAGAGAACGAACTTCAGTACCAGGCGCTACCGGAAATGGTGGAAAAACATGCCGAGGCTTTACCTGCGAGTAGTAAAATGGTCCTCCAGGTAACACTTTTGAATGAAGAAGAGGCTCGCGCCCTACATGTGGCGCCAGGCTCCCCGGCCTTCCTACTAGAGCAGATACTTGTGGCTAGCGATGGCCGGCCGGTAGGTTGGGGGTGGTGCCTGTATCGTGGGGATAGGTATCAACTGACCTCGGTTCCGGAGGCCCTACAAAATCTAGGATGAGAAGGTGGTATTCTTTGGGCCCTTTATCTTTGGCTATGGCTGAATTAGATGAAAAAAGAGTGCTGGAATTAGTAAAGATGGCCCTCCTAGAAGGGAAGTCTCCTTTAGAGATCGTAGAAGAATGCCGGCGGGGACTTAAAGTAGTAGGTGAGCGTTATTCCTGGGGGGAATATTTTTTAAGCGATCTAATCATGTCTGCTGAAATATTTCAAGAAGTGCTACGGGTTTTGGAACCGTACCTACCCATTGCACTGCCCTTAGCGGAGCAACCCCATAAAGCAGATATCGTGTTTGGGACAGTGGAAGGAGACATCCATGACATTGGTAAGAATATAACCATTTCCCTTTTACGCTGTGAAGGTTTTCGTGTGTATGATGCAGGTGTAGATATTCCACCTGATGTCTTTGTGACTCTCCTCAAGGAAACGGGTGCCAAGGTTTTAGCCTTATCCGCCCTGCTCACTTCTTCCTTTGAAGCTATGCGCCGGACTGTTCAACTGGTGCGGATGATGACCGCAAAGCAACCGGTGAGAATAATAATAGGGGGACTGGTGAACGAACGCGTCTGTCGATACGTGGGTGCCGACGCGTGGGTTAGAGAGGCAGGTGAGGGAGTGGCCATCTGCCGGAGGTGGTTGGGGATGCGAGTTGTTAAGGGGCAGGCCGGTGGGCTCGGGGCATTATAACATGTCACACTGGGAAGCAAGGGGAAAAATGATGGCAGAAGAAAGGCAGGAAAGAATGCTTGCTTTATGGGCCGAAGGCCAGAATGTACAATTTGCTAACGAAGAAGCAGAGAGAGCGTATAAAGAAAGGGTAATCCGGCTGAAGGACGCCATTCAGTTAAAAAAGGTGCCGGACCGGGTGCCTGTTTGTCCGGTTACGGGACTATTTCCTGCTTATTATGCCGGGCTCACCGTTAGAGATGCAATGTACGATTATGAGAGAGCGGCGGCTGCCTGGCGAAAATATGTCCTAGATTTTCAACCCGACGCGTACATAGGTATGTTTTTGGCGCCACCAGGTAGGTTTTTTGAAATTCTCGATTATAGATTGTATAAATGGCCAGGCCGCGGTACCCCACCGCATACTTCCTACCAGTGCCTCGAGTCAGAATACATGAAAGCCGATGAGTACGATGTTTTGATACAAGATCCTTCTGATTTCTGGATAAGGATTTACCTCCCACGTATTTTCGGCGCCCTTAAACCCTGGGAAAAATTGGCCCCTTTTACGGAAGTTCTAGAAATTGTAATGACTTGCGGTAGTTTTATTCCCTTTGGTTTCCCTGAAGTGCAAGCTGCATTTAAAGCTGTTTTTGAAGCGGGAAATGAGGCTGTCCGTTGGGCTAGTATAGTCCGTTCTGTAGACCAGGACCTTCAGGGCCAAGGGTTTCCGGCTCTTTTTGGGGGAGTGACCAAGGCACCCTTTGATATTATCGGTGATACTCTAAGAGGTACCCACGGGATTATGATGGATATGTACAGGCGTCCTGAAAAACTGCTTAAGGCCCTTGATGTATTGACTCCCCTGGCCATAAGGATGGGGGTATCCTCCGCCCGGTCAGCGGGCCATCCCCTGGTATTCATACCTTTACATAAGGGGGCTGATGGTTTTCTATCGGACAAGCAATTCAGAACTTTTTACTGGCCTAGCTTAAAGAAGGTGATTATGGGCTTAATCGAAGAGGGTTTGGTACCCTTTTTGTTTGCCGAAGGCGGGTATAATTCCCGTTTAGAGGTTATCTCTGAGCTACCCAGGGGCAAGACAGTGTGGCTTTTTGAGCACACCGACATGGCTAGGGCTAAAGAAGTCCTAGGGGATGTAGCCTGCTTGGCCGGCAACGTACCCATTACTTTGTTAACTTTAGGGACACCGCAAGAAATAAAGGATTACTGCAAGCACCTGATAAATTTGGTGGGCAAAGGAGGAGGGTTTATTTTAAGTTCCGGCGGTGTGATTGATGATATAAATCCCGAAAACATGCGTGCACTAATAGAATCGGCAAAGGAGTTTGGGGGTTATTGACAATTAGGTTTACGGGTTTGAGGCCGAGATTTTTTGTTTAACCTATGAGGCTTAAGCAGGATTTTTTAAACAAAAGTAGAATATATGTATAGACAGGTATACAAATTCTAATCGACTTGGAGGCTGTGCGAAGGTGCTAATTATTGGGGAAAAACTTAATAGTGCGATTCCCAGTATCCGTCAAATCATTAACAATAAAGATGCGAAGACTGTTCAGGAACTAGCCCTCAAACAAGTAGCTGCAGGTGCTGATTATTTGGATTTAAACACTGCCCATTGCAACGAAGTAGAGGACATGGAATGGCTTGTAAATACCGTCCAGGAAGTGACTGATGTACCTTTATGTATTGATAGCACATCGGGGGCAGCCATTAAAAAGGGTTTAGAAGCTTTTAAAGGTGAAAAGAGTAAAGTTATAATTAATTCAATTTCTTTAGAGAAAAGCCGGCTTGAAGAAGTCCTCCCGCTCGTCCTAGAATACCAGTGCCCAGTAATCGGATTGACCGTGGATGACAACGGCATTCCCAAGACCGTGGAGGACAGGATCAAAATTACCGAGCGGATGGTGGAGCTACTGGCCAAGTATAACTATGATTTGGATAACCTTTACATCGATCCCCTGGTACTTCCTCTGGCTGTAAACCATACTAATGCGGTGATATTTTTCCAATCTTTAGCTGAAATTAAACGCTTGTTTAAAGTAAAAACAGTATCGGGCCTGAGTAACATCTCTTTCAACATGCCTAAAAGGAAGCTTATAAACCGTTACTTTCTGGCCATTTGCATGGCACACGGTATGGACGCTGCTATCCTTGATCCCTTAGACCCTAAAATTATGACAGCGTTAACGACTGTCGAACTGTTACTGGGTAACGACCCCTATGGCAAGAACTTCTTGAAGGCCTACAGGAAAGGGGGGTTGGAGGAGTAAAGACTTTACTGGGTATCTTAAGCGAGGGAATAACGTATCACCTTAAGGCTAAAGGAGGGAAATTTGCTTATATGAGCGATAAGGAAAAACTTTTTCAGGAAAGGTTCAAGCGCTACACTGTAGCGCTGGAATGTGGTAAGCCGGACAAGGTACCTGTAGTTTTTCCCCTCGGGGAGTGGGTAGTTAAATATACTAATACTACCCTTCAGGAAGCATATTACAATGTTGACAAATCCAACGAAATTATTGGCGATGTAATACGCGACCTCGATTTTGATGTTATGTTCGGCGCAATTAACCTGTGGTGGCCTCCTATGTTTGACGGTATGGATTGCAAGTTGTATAAGTTCCCGGGAATTTATTTTGAAGAAAACTCTGGCTTCCAATATGTAGAAGAAGAGTACATGAAGGCCGAAGATTATGATGAGTTCATCGCTAATCCTACCCAATGGCTAGCTACGAAGTATTTACCTCGTATATGTGGGGAGTTTGCCGAACCGGGGTCGTACCGTGCTACCGTAGCTTTAATTAAAGGTGCTGCCGCGTTCGCCATGCATAACGATAAGTTAACTAAAACGGGTGAAAAATGGGCCAAAGAATACGGTATAGTATCGGCGACTACAGGGATGACCAAGGCGCCCTTTGATACCTTAGGTGATGCCTTGCGAGGGACCAAAGGAATTTTGCTGGATCTCCGCCGCCGGCCGGATAAGGTTTTGGCTGCATGCGAGGCCATCGTACCCCATAATATTGCTTATGCTATGATCACTGCAGCTGGTGATACTTCTTTACCTTGTTTCGCACCTCTGCATAAGGGGGCTTATCCCTTCTTAAGCCTTGAGCATTGGCAGAAATATTACTGGCCTTCCTGGAAGGCTGTAATCGAGGGCCTCTGGGCTTTAGGGAAGAGAACGTTCTTCTTTGCTGAAGGGGATTGGACTCCTTATCTGGAAAAGATAGCTGAATTGCCGGATAAAAGTATTGTTTTTTGCATTGATTTAACTGATGCTAAGAAAGCTAAGAAGGTTTTGGGAGGTAGGTTCTGTCTTTACGGAGGTGTTCCCACTACGCTTTTAACTTACGGTACGCCTGAAGAGGTAAAGGATTGTGTTAAGAGAGCTATTGATGAACTGGGTGGCGACGGAGGATTTGTCTTGGCTGCAGGCGGAGTTGTTATGAGCGATGCCAAGCGTGAAAATATCGTGGCCATGATTGAAGCGGCTCGAGAATACGGCGTTTATTAAAGGCTGTTATTTCTGGCAAACAGGAGGGAGAATCGAATGGTTGAAAATAAAATGAAATCTTTTGTACCGGAAGCGGGCACGTGTATACCTTGGAAAATAAAAAAGGAAGAGTTCGGGGTGCTGGCCGGTAATGAAGAAATAGTTAAAAGCTCTTGGGAAATGCTCGATGCCCTTGCTTATGCTTTTATATGGTTTTGGGTACAGCGTTAGCTTATAGAGGTAGTTCGGACCATAAAAGCCTAAGTTTACCATTTCAGGAGAGAGGAGTGAAGGAGTTATTATGTCTAAAGAAGCTCTATCCAAAGCCATGGCCGAACTAGAAGAGGAACAGGTAATAGCTTTAGTTAAGGAACTGCTGGGAAGTGGAGTTGCCCCATTAGAGATTGTCAAGGCTTTACAAGAAGGGATGGTGGAAGTAGGCAACCGATTTGAGCGCGGCGACTATTTCTTAAGTGAGCTGGTTATGGCTGGCGAGATTATGAAAGGAGCTATGGATATTTTAGAGCCTCACTTGGCTGGTGAGAGCACTGAACATAAAGGTACCATCGTTATCGGTACAGTCAGGGGAGATATCCACGACCTGGGTAAAAATATAGTGGTAATGCTCCTTAAGGGAGCGGGGTATAAGGTTGTCGATCTGGGAGTAGATGTGCCGAAGGAAAAATTTGTCGAGGCTGTTAAGGAGACGGGAGCACCTCTGGTGGGCATGAGCGTCCTGTTGACCAGTTGCCAGGGCGCGTTAAAAGAGACCATTGAAGCCCTCCGTGCCGAGGGCCTAAATCCTAAGGTGATAATAGGCGGTAACTATGTTAATGAAACTGTCAAGAAACATGTAGGGGCTGACTATTTCGCCACTACGGCGAGCGACGGCCTTAAAGCGGCGGCTGAAGTGTTTGGAGCGTAATTTTGAAGCAGCTTTATTAGGGGGAGGGATGGGGTTAGTACAGCACCCTTCCCTCCCTTTTTTTAATGAATGCTGCTTAAAATATACTTGAAAAGCGTAGCGGAGGAACAGCTTAAGGTTAAAAGCTTAATGGAGTAGCAATAGCTTAAACTAGTAGATATAAGGAGATTAAAACATGGGGCGATATACGGTCATTGCCTGTAAAGTTTTAGAAGAAGAACTTTTATCTCTAGCTCCAGGTGGGCACGAATGGTATTTTTTGGACCAGGGGTTGCACCGTTCACCAGATCGGCTTCGGCAGGCTTTACAGGAGGCCATTGATAGCATTCGTAACAGTGAAAGAATATTACTGGGGTATGGTTTTTGCGGCGGAGCCTTGGAAGGACTGCGGGCGCGAACCGTACCCCTTACTATTCCAAGACTAGATGATTGCATTTCGCTTCTTCTGGGTTCAGTGGAGGCTAGGAAGGCGTGGGGGCCTGAGACATACTTTTTATCGGCTGGCTGGTTAGCTGGGGAAGAGAGCCTGGTGCGGGAGTATGCGCGTTGTGTTTCCCGATATGGTGAAGAGCGAGGGAGCCTTTTAATACGTCAACTTTTCTGTCATTACCAGCGAGTGGTATTCATAAAGACAGGGAGGCAAGGTGAAGACTTAGAGGGAGAAAAGGTGCGTGAAGTAGCGGAAAAGATTGGACTAAGATTCGAGGTAACCGATGGGCATAAAGGCTATTTACAGAAGCTGTTACAGGGTCCGTGGGATAATCTGTTCCTGCATGTGCCTCCCGGGGAGGTAGTTACGGTAGAAAAGTATTACACCCAAGCCAATTACTGAGCAAAGTAAACAAAGAAAAGCCATCTATGTGAGGTGGTGGAGGTGAATAAAGATCTTACAGAAACAATTAAAAAACGTTATAACCGCACGGCTCTCTTTTATGATTGGATGGACCGTCTGATTTCTCCACGATGGCGAAAGCTTGTCTGGCAGGAGGCTTATGGACGGGTGCTAGAGGTGGGAGTGGGCACAGGGGCTAATTTCCCTTTTTATCCGCCCTATTGCCAAGTGACGGCCATAGACTTTAGCCCCAAGATGCTAAAACGGGCCCGGCAAAAGCTTTATTTAACGCGAGCCCCGGTAACGCTGCTGGAGATGGATGTGCAGCAACTTGAATTTCCCTCTGGTAGTTTTGATACAGTGGTAGCTACTTTCGTTTTTTGTAGTGTCCCTGACCCGGTGCGCGGGTTACAAGAAGTATGCCGTGTCTGCCACCCAGAGGGGAAAATTGTTTTGTTAGAGCACGTTCGCAGCGAAAATAAGCTTTTAGGTTCCCTTATGGATCTGCTAAATCCTCTAGTTGTTTACCTTTTCGGCTCTAACATTAACCGGCGAACTGTAGAGAATGTAAAGAAAGCAGGAATAAAGATTGAGAGGGTAGAGAATCTCGGTGGGGGAATAGTAAAGTTAATTGTAGGAAGACCCTGAGAAAGTAATGAGAAGCGGGTTTGATTATAAGAATTAAAAGACTGTAAATCCTAAAATTTCCATTAAAACCCCGGCTGCTGCTTTATGTGCAGATATATTAGCTCGCGAAGTAGATTTCTTTAGCATCGGCACCAATGATCTTACCCAGTATACTCTAGCGGTGGACCGGGAAAATGAGGAAGTGACGGCTTTATATGATCCTTATCACCCTGCTGTCTTACGGCTTATATATACCACGGTAGAGGCAGCCCACAAGTTTAACAAATGGGTAGGTCTATGTGGTGAGCTAGGGGGAGAAGTGACAGCAGCGGCCCTTTTAGTGGGACTAGGCCTAGATGAGATAAGCATGAGCCCTATTTTTATACCCCAGGCAAAAGAGGCTATCTTCCATCTTTCTTATGAAGAGGCTAGAAAGCTCGCTTTAAAAGCTTTAGAACTCCCAAGCGGACAGGCAGTCCGGAAATTGTTATGCAGGAACTAAAGATTATTGATCTGGGTAAAAAAGATTATCTATCTACTTACGAACTCCAGCTTGAGCTAGTAGATAAGCGTATCAGAGGCGAGATAGGAGATGTACTGGTTTTAGTAGAACATACCCCCTGTAATAACCCTAGGTCGAAGTAGCAAAAAAGAGCACCTACTGGTGGGCCCAGAAGTCTTAAAGGAACTGGGGATAGAGCTTATGGAAGTGGACCGGGGTGGTGATATCACCTACCACGGTCCGGGCCAGATAGTGGGTTATCCTATCTTAAACTTAAACTATCATGGAAAAAGATTTACACAGGTTATTGAGGCTTTATGAGGAAGTGATGCTTAAGGTAGTAGCTAGTTATGGGTTAATAGGTAGCCGTAAACAAGGGCTGACAGGAGCCTGGGTAGGGTTTGCGGGATTATGGGGTTACTTCTTTAGAAGATTTAATAGGGCATCCTGTAGCCATGGAAGAAGTTAAAGACCGGCTCGTTAAAGCTTTTAAAGAGGTATTTGATTTTTCTTAGGTTACTAGCGCTTCGCTAAGGTAGAAGATTTGGATACAACGCCAATGCCGCGTTCGAATAATAACTTTGTGATATCACAGGGAATGTGATGTCATATCCCATAGAACGTGATATTATATCACTAAAAGTGTAACTCAACCCACGCCTTATTGACACCAGGGGAAATCATATACTAAAATCATAAGCGGAAAAATTAATAAAGATAACCCGGCCAGGTGCCCGTCTAGGGAGAATAGGGAATTGGGTGTAAATCCCAAGCGGTCCCGCCACTGTAACCGGGAAGCGATCCTGCAG
The DNA here is from genome assembly GCF_021890735.1 of Thermanaeromonas sp. Lineage (GTDB taxonomy): Bacteria > Bacillota > DSM-521 > Neomoorellales > Neomoorellaceae > Thermanaeromonas. The sequence continues at coordinate 1,868 of NZ_JAKKUR010000023.1, read as the reverse complement.
AAGGCCACTGTTCCTTAACCTGGAGGGTATAAGTTTACCTACCGGGGAAGGGGAATGGGAAGGCGCAGGGGAGCGAGGATCCGGGAGCCAGGAGACCTGCCTGGCCGTAAGGTGTACACCTTCTCGCGGAAAGAAGGTGGGAAGACCTGAGGATGATGGTAAAGTTCTCAGCGATGCTGAGAACTTTTTTATTTTACTTACCACTGCTTGAAGTTATCGAGCCGCTATATTGTAACACCTGCTAAAACATTTGGGGTTGCAGCAGCCCGTATCGCCCAGACAGCTCGTCTGGGTAGGGGTAATGAGCGGGCCTGGCAAAGGGATGTAGATAGCCCAAGCCCGGGTAAATGGAGGATGTAGAAACTCGCATAACTTAAGGAGTTGAAAGGCTTGAGGTTTATAGAGCTATGGCTGGCTGTACAATTTCTTACCAGGATACCTATAACCATCCGTACTTCCGTAGAAGAGAAAAACCTAGCTAGATCTATGGCCTTTTTCCCGCTAGTAGGGGTGCTCTTAGGTGCCTTGGCTGCAGGTTGTCATGTTCTAGTTTCTTCCTTTCTGGGCAGGCCGGCTGGCGATCTTTTGGTCTTAATTTTCTTAGTGGTAATAACGGGAAATTTGCATGGAGATGGTTTAATGGATACTGCTGATGCCCTTTTTAGCGGACGCTCGCGCGAAGAGATTTTAGAAATCATGAAGGATAGCCGGGTGGGATCCCACGGGGCTACCGCAGGGTTCCTGGTACTTTTGACTAAGTTTGTTTTTTTAGGCCAGCTCTCTGAGAAAGAGGTGGTTTTAGGCCTTATCCTTATGATGGCTTTAGGCCGTTGGGCGCTCGTTTATGGTGCAGCTCTATACCCTTATGTCCGTAAAGGTAAAGGAGCCGGACACTTTACAGTTCATGTTGGGTTCCACGAACTTTTTTGGGCCTCGGCCACCGCGCTGGGTTTTCTGGTAGCTCTTCTGGGTGTTAAAGGGATGTTTTTAGCCGGAGGTGTTTTCGCTGGAGTTGCCGGTTTAGGGTGGTTTATCAGCCAAAAGATAGGGGGTATGACTGGTGATACCTTGGGAGCCCTAAATGAATGTGCCGAGGTTTTAACTTTACTTATCTTGCAGGTTCTCTTTTAAAAGTCAATGAAGGTGGGGAGGGTTAGACAATGAAACTTACGCTAGAAGCGACTGTTCAGGGTATTAAGCCCATAAAAGAAGAATGGCGGAAGAGAGCCCGTGAGCGCTTGGACAATTTAATTATTCCCCCGGGGAGCCTGGGAGAACTCCTTAATATTGCTGAACGCCTGGCTGCTATCCAGGAAACTTTAAAGCCTTCCGTGCGCTATAAAGCGATTGTTACCATGGCTGGAGACCACGGGGTAGTGGAGGAGGGGGTGAGCAATTTCCCTCAGGAAGTGACTCCCCAGATGGTGGCCAATTTTGTGTCGGGTGGGGCAGGTATTAATGTTCTGGCGGAAGTAGCAGGGGCCCAAGTCATTGTGGTAGATATGGGCGTGGCCGCCGACCTTAGTGATTTGGCTAAAACAGGGAAAATTCTTTCTTATAAGATAGGTTACGGAACGAGGAATATGGTTAAAGAGCCGGCCATGACCCGCAAACAGGCGATCTCATCTATAGAGGCGGGCATAAACATTGCGAGCACTTTAATTGAAAAGGGTGTTGAGCTCCTCGGTACCGGAGATATGGGGATAGGTAATACTACGCCTAGTAGCGCTATTTTAGCCGCCCTTTCAGGGTTGCCTGTAGCCGAAGTGACGGGAAGGGGGACAGGGATAAGTGAAGAGGCCTGGCGAAACAAGTATAATGGACCCAGAAATTTAGACACGAAAAATGGGGGTCCTAAGCGTCAAAAT
>NZ_JAKKUR010000022.1 GCF_021890735.1 Thermanaeromonas sp. | reverse complement strand
AGAACCCTCTCCTACAGCCAAGCTGTAGAGCTTGCCCGCCGCCTGGGTGTTAACATCTATTATGACGAGGCCGCCCAAGAATCCACCTTTAGCTATGTCGAAGACAACATCCCCCACGTAGTATGGTTTGAAGATGTGCGGAGCTTTAGTAAAAAGCTTGAGCTGGTACAGGAGTACAACCTTCCCGGTATCGGGGTCTGGCGCTTAGGCCTAGAAGACCCACGCATCTGGGAGCTCAGGGCTTCCTTTTAATTCTTGGGCCAGACAGCCCGGAACCGGTAAGCCTGTTTTTTTAGCCCCTCGGCAAAGGCTTGGAAGCTTGCCGGTGAGGAATCTAGGTTATAAAGCCACTTACCATCTATCTGATTAAACCAAACGGCAATCTTAATGTTGGGATAATTAACAGCCAGGCTCTCCATGGCCCTCTTTATCCATTTGGCTTTGTCCCCTCCTATTTCGTTACTGGCAAATTCTGTAATAATAAAGGGCTTGTCCTTAAAATAATACATGTATTCCCTGTAGAGAGGCTCGTAAATAGCATCAAACTCCCGCCAGAGGTCTGCAGGGTAGCTAGTACCGTTGTTATATCCAGTAAGCCCTATCCAGTCCACAGTCTGGTTTCCGGGATAATAAAGGAGGTAATGGTTCCACTTGAAATTGGGGAAAGAACGATCGTGTGGATTGAACACAAAGATAACGTTGGTAGCGCCCTCTTCTTTAAATATCCTGTAAACATAATCCCAAGCCATCTTAAAAATATCGGTATCCTTACCGTAAAACCAGGCACTCCAGGTGGACCAGTCCCCGTTCATCTCATTTCCGAAACGCACAAATACCGGGTCCCGTAGCATCTTAAACTGGCGGGCCCACTCCCGGAGGATATCATCGTACCTGCCCTTTAAAAGGTCAATGAGCGAGGTATCATCCTTCTTACCGTACCACCAGGGCTGCAAGGCCACCATCAAAATGCGCCCGTCATCGTATATTTTCTGTAACTCTCTTAAATCGAAGCGGGTGTCGAAGGCGGCATAGGTTATGAGAAATTCAAATTTGTGGTTTAGCTTTTCCTCCAGGGGGATAAGCTGCCGGAAATACTCCAGTTTGCCCAATTTATGCGGGTTTAGTATGCCCCATAGTACCTTGTCCTTGGGGATAATTAGCTTGTGGTGAGGCCCCTCGATATATATCTCTCGCTCTAGCCGTTGCGGTTCAGGAAAAGCAGGCTTACCAGTAGAAGGTAAGGGTTCCCAGCTTTGTAATATATAGCTTAAGGAGCGGGTAGCCTCCTGCAAGTTTTCGGCATCGGTTTTAAAAAGAAAAGTATAGACTGTACGGGAAACCAACAAATGATATTCCCGGTAGTAATTGAAGTCGCCAGGAGCAACTTTATCCCGCGTCCACTCCCATATCCAGGCGGGGTACCCCTTAAGATTAAGCTTCTTAAACTCCCTTACCTTTATAGTGCCCCAGCCTTCCTGCAGGCTCCGGTTGCTGTACAAAATATATTCTTCTGCCGTGATTTTCTCTAAAGGTTGTACAAAAATGGAAAGTTTGGCCACGCCAGGCCGGGTCAAAATGGTAGCCACCCCTGGAAGAATCTCAGCCTCCCACCCCGGAGGCACCGCTATCTTAAAACCATCGTAAATGTTAGTGAGTTCCCGGGAATCTTCTTCCCGTTTAAAGGTACCCTCCTTAGGCGCACCCTTGTTTTTTCTTTCCCCTTCCTCAAAAAAATGTCCTACAGGAACGCCCTGCTCCCACGCTTCTTCTCCGGCGCGGCCTCCGGGACCAAGCCTGGCCAGGACCAAAACAAAAATAAGGAGCAATATAAAAGTAACCCATCTATACCTACTCAATTGCTCCCTTCCCTCCACATCTTTAAAAAACCTTATCCACAACGTTTAGTCTCCAAAGCTTATCCCTATGGCCCTAGCGGTGTGAATTAAGGGGTGATCCACCGGTACCGTACGGGGCTCTCCGGCCACTTCCTCTAAAGGTACATACGAGATATCGTTGCCGCGCAAGCATACCATAACCCCGTGGACACCCTTAACGGCCAGCTCTGCAGCCGCTACTCCGAAACGTGTGGCCAGAACCCGGTCATAAGAGGACGGTGAGCCACCCCGCTGAATGTGGCCCAGCACTGTAACCCGGGTTTCAATACCGGTTTTCTCTTCAATAATCTGGGCTACCAGCTGCCCGATGCCTCCCAACCGTACCTTTTCCACGCTCCCCTCCACCCGGCGCTGAACCACAAGTTCCCCAGAAGGTGACCTTACCCCTTCAGCAACCACCACAATGCTAAAAGGTTTCCCCTCCGCCCGCCGGGCTTCAATTTTTTTAATTACTCCTTCTGGTGTCCAGGGGATTTCCGGTATGAGTATTACGTCGGCTCCTCCGGCCAGACCGCTATACAGAGCTATCCACCCTGCATAGCGGCCCATAAGTTCCAAAACCATTACCCGGTGATGGGATTCCGCTGTGGTATGTAATTTGTCCAAGGCATCAGTTGCCGTGCGTACGGCTGTATCGAAACCGAAGGTCTGGTCAGTAGCCTTTAAGTCATTGTCTATGGTTTTAGGAATCCCTATAATCCGGGCCCCTTTAGCCTTTAAATCCCGTGCACCAGCTAAAGTCCCGTCGCCGCCGATCACCAAGAGAATTTCTATACCTAGCCTCTCCAGGTTTTCTAGTGCTTTCCATGACATATCACGGTAGACTACCTTGTCCCCTTCCCGGACCGGAAAATGAAAGGGGTCGTTGCGGTTGTTAGTCCCCAGGATGGTACCGCCCCGGTGGAGCAAACCCGATATGGCCGGAGGGTCCAGCTTAATGTACCGTCCCTCTACCACGCCCGTGTACCCGTCCAAAAAACCATAAAGCTCGTAGCCGTGGGCGTACGCTGTCTTGGCTGCCGCCCTTATTACTGCGTTTAATCCTGGGCAATCCCCGCCCCCTGTTAGGATACCCAATCTCTTACTCAAGGTGAAGAATACCTCCTATAAGAGAAATTAAACAGTTTCCCTAATGGTAAATCCTTTCTCTCCCTGGGGTTCTTCATACCTAACTTCCATTCCTTCTACATGAGCCAGCTGCGGCCCCTGCCGGCACAAAGACAAAAACTCCTCCACCTTCTCCTGCGGTCCCTCGGCAACACCTTCTACCGTACCGTCGTAACGGTTCCTTACCCATCCGTTTATGCCTAAAGCCAGCGCATGATCTCGGGTAAAATAACGGAAACCCACCCCCTGTACACGGCCGCGCACGCTAAAATGAGCGCGAACGGTAGCCATAAAGCTTCGCTACCTCCTTTTCTTAGCGTTATCTTTAAAAATTATAGCCCTCTTAATTTTTACGTGCCATACTAAATATACCATATGTTTACCTGAACCGTATGCTGCCCGCCTTAATTTGAGCCGCCCTTTTTAGCAACCCTGTTTGGGGCAGGGCTGCCGCCGTCTAGCCTCTTTAGCCCGGTAACTGCCGGTGGAATGGGCTAAGTCGGACCTCAAGGAAAGGCTAACCCCTAATAATACCAAGAAAATGCCTACCACATGATAAGGAAGTAAAGGCTCTTTGAGAAGTAGAGCGGCCAAGATTATGGCGAAGATAGGGTTTAAATTATTAAATATAGCCACCGGCCCGCTTCCTATCCGGTGCACCGCTTCAAAATTTAAAAGTACGGCACACCCTGCTATGATAATACCCATATAGAGCACAAGGAGCCACTCGGTAAAAGACAGATTCCAACCGTACACCGCAATCTCCCAAAGGCCCCACGGTAAAAGACCGATAGAACCGAATAAAAGGCTGTACCCCGCCACCAGCAAGGGAGGATATTTTCGCATCAAGCCCTGCCCCCAGATGTTGTTTAAAGATACTGCCAGCACATTAAGCAGCATAAGTCCGTCTGCCGGCTGGAAAGAAAGGCTTAAAAGCCGGGCAAAGGAACCCTGAAGGATAACTAAAAGGAGCCCGGCGAAGGCTATAATCACCCCAATGACTTGCGAGGCTGTGGGCCGCACACCCCAAAATAAAGCCAGCAAGGCCAAAGTTACGGCCGGAAAAGTAGCAAATATAATAGCTGCATTCACCGCCGTAGTACTCTGCAAAGCCCAGGCAAAGGTAGTATAAGCGCACCCGATACCTACCAAGCCTAAAAGGGCTAGCCGCCAGATATCCCCTCTTTCAAGCTTGACCACCCTCTTCTGCTTCCAAAGGAATGGGGCCAGCACAAGTAACCCCAAAATTCCCCGGATCAGAGATAAAGCTACAGGCGGTACTTGCGGCGCTATCAAGCGGCCCGCTATAGTGTTGCCCCCGTATAGGAGGCAGGCTAAAATGGCTTCTGCATATCCTATACGAGTGAACAACAGTCTGTTTCCCGGACTACACTCTTGATCCTCCGATTTGTGCTCAACCATCATCCCCGTACCCTCTCTTTGTCTTAGGGAACTAGGGATAATTTTAGCCCTTTTTAACCTTTATAGCAACTTGTAGGAAAACCGATTTGGCACCGCCCTTAAAAATAAAAAGGCCTTCCGGCCTGTACTAGTCTATAACTTCTATAAGGTACGGCTTTATACCCTAAATTTGGAGCTTACCGGGAATAAACCGGCCCTGCCCCGGACGGCCTAAGAATCTCCCCTGGTAATATACAAGTTGCCCGCGCAGGAAGGTAGCTTCCGGATATCCTTTCAAAGTATAGCCTTCAAAGGGCGTATATCTTGCCGCGGAATGAAGGGCTTCAGCACTGAGCTTTATCTCCTTCCGGGGATCAAAAATTACGATATCAGCATCGCTCCCGGGATTAAGCTCTCCCTTGCGCGGGTATAGTCCGAAAAGCCGGGCTGGATTAGTTGAAAGTACCTGCACAAGCTGTGGCAAACTCAACCAGCCTTCCCTCACTCCATAAGAGTAAAGAAGGGGCAGAAGAGTCTCCGTTCCCGGGACACCCGCAGGGGTATCCCAGAAGGCTGTACCGGATAATTTTTGCTCCGGAGTATAGCTGCAATGGTCGGTAGCCACCACCTGGAAATACCCTTCTGATAAGACCTCCCAGAGCTTTAGGTTATCTTCCCTGGTCCTTAAAGGTGGGCACATCAAATAAAGGGGGGCATCCTCTGTATTATAAACCTTATCTGTAAGAAGCAGGTAATGAGGGCAGGTTTCACCAAAAACTTGTAAACCTGCTCTCCTCGCGGAAGCTATTAGTTCGGCCGCTCCTGCTGTAGAAATATGGACAAAGTAAAGGGGGGCCTGACACTCCTTAGCTATGTCAATCAGACGGCGTACAGCCTCTACCTCCGCCTCGTGAGGCCGGCTTAGGGCGTGGTAACGTACGGAAGTGCGACCGCCCGCCTTAAGCTTTTCCCGGGCGGACATAACCAGCTCATGGTCTTCAGCATGAACCGTTACTAAAGCACCGATCTCTTGGGAAGCTTGGATACACTTTTTAATAGCTGTATAGCTTAACCGCTGGTTATAAGTGGTAAATATTTTAAAACTGACAAGGCCCCGCTCTACTGCTGCCTGTAAAGCTTTCGTATCTTCTTCATGCCCCGGAAGAAGTACCAGATGAAGGCTAAAATCCACTGCCGCCTTCTCCCCGGCTTCCTCAAGGCGGCGTTCAATGGCTTCTTCTAATCTATCACCGGATCCGAGAGGTTCTGCATAATCGATAACTGTGGTAACCCCACCGCACGCGGCTGCCGCTGTGCCCGTATAAAAATCATCCGCCGTCCACAAGTTCCCTATGGGCATCTGGTAATGGACGTGGGCATCAATGACCCCGGGCAAAACGTATTTTCCCCTGGCATCTAAGACATCTGCCGAGGAGGTAGCCAGCCCCGGCTTCCGGGCTACAATTCTCTCTCCTTCTATCAACAGGTCAGCCTGCTCTACCCTTTCCGCCGTAACTACCCAACCACCTTTAATCAGCCAGGCCAAAGGGTCTGCCCCCTCCCTTTATTGCTTTATAGTAAAGGCTTCAGGGCCACGGCCAGTTTTTCCATGTCCGGAGGCAAACTTAAAGGTGCTGGAGTGGCCTTTATGGCATTGGCCACATCCTTTAGCCCGTTTCCGGTAACTAAGCACACCACTTTTTCATGTGCCTTTACTATTCCTTCTTTTACCGCCCGGATAAGCCCGGCCAGCCCAGCTACCCCAGCAGGTTCTCCAAAAACACCTGTGGTCCTGCCCAGCAAGCGCATGGCATCGAGTATTTCGTCATCGCTAACATTTACCATGGTCCCTCCAGAATGGCGTACGGCCCGCAGGGCTTTTTCCGGATTGCGGGGTACCCCTACGGCTATGCTATCGGCCAGGGTATTCTCCTCCATGGGGCGAACCTTACCGCCCTCTCTGAAGGCCCGGGTAATGGGGCAGCAGCCCTCAGCCTGCACTCCAAGCATCCGCGGGAGCCTGTCTATCCATCCGGCACGGTGCAGGTCCACCCAAGCCTTCCAGGCTCCCGCTATAGTACAACCGTCTCCTACAGAAACCACCACCCAATCGGGTACTTCCCAATTTAACTGCTCAGCCACTTCTAAACAGACGGTCTTTTTCCCCTCCACCAAGTAAGGATTGATAGCCGCATTACGGTTGTACCATCCCCAACGCTTTATGGCCTGGGCTGAAAGCCGGAAGGCATCCTCGTAGGAACCCTGTACGCTCACCACGGTAGCCCCGAAAATGAGAAGCTGGGCTACTTTCCCCTGGGGAGCCCTGGCCGGAACAAAAATAAAGGCTTTTAACCCCACGGAAGCAGCAGCACCGGCTAAAGAAGAAGCAGCATTTCCGGTGGACGCGCAGGCCACAGCTTTAGCCCCTTCGGCCAAGGCCCTGGTCACGGCTATGGCCGAAGCCCGGTCTTTTAGCGAACCCGTAGGATTTATTCCGTCATCTTTGATATAGAGGTATTTTAGGTCCAGCTCCTGGGCTAAACGTTTAGCCCTGTATAAGGGGCTCCACCCCACCCTTAAGGGCGGAAGTTCACCTACTTGATTTACAGGTAGGAAAGGGCGGTAACGCCACATAGAAGGCTCGGCATTTTCCCGCAAACTTTCCCGGGAGATAGCCTTATTAATGTAATCGTAGTCGTAATCTACATCCAGGATACCTTCTTTTTCCCCGCAATGGGGGCAAGTATATAGCCCTACCTCAGGTTGGTATGTTCTACCACAGTTTATACAGTGGAGACCTACCACGTTGGACATATGAGCCATAACTGCAGTCCATCCTTTCTTTGTATACGCCTGCTGATCAACTTTCCATTAATTTCTTGCTTAAACTTGCCGCAGGCTCATCACCTGAGCCCTTTCTTTGCAGCCCTTATTGAGGGTTATTGCCAGCCGTAACCTTCTCTTCTTGCTTTTCTTTTTTCCTATATGGAGTGCCCTCTAGCGGTAAGGAAGTCCTGAAGACCCCGTCCTTGCGGAAGTAGGCTCCGGCTACTGCAGCAGCGGTGGGGATGCTAGCTATCTCACCTAAACCTTTAGCCCCGAAGGCGTACTGGGTGCCACCTTTCTCTACGAGAACAGTCTCTATAGGAGGTACCTGGGTAATCCGGAACAGGCCCAGCCGGCCGAGCTGTTGGTACTGGGGTATACCTTCCTTTACAGGAAAATCTTCTGTCAAAGCAAATCCCAGTCCCATTACTACGCCGCCTTCGATCTGGCCTTCTATATTTAAAGGATTGATAGCCCGGCCCACATCATGGGCCGCTACCACCTTGCTCACCCGGCCCTCTTCATCCAGTATGACCACGTGGGTTGCATACCCGTAAGCCACGTGGGTAACCGGATGCTCCTTCCCCGAATTTATGGGATCCGTGGCCCCGTAAAACTCACCAGCAAAGCTACGCCCTTCTAGCTCCTCCAGAGTGCATTCTTTTAAGGCCTGGGCAAGCTCACTGGCAGCCCGACGTACGGCCTCCCCGGTGAAAAGGCTTTGGCGCGAGGCCGTAGTAATGCCTGCGTCCGGGGTAAGGGCTGTATCGGCCAAGATCACCTCTATCTTTTCGGCCGGCAGACCCGTAGCTTCTGCCACAATTTGGATGAGCACAGACTCTAGCCCTTGGCCCAGACAAGCTGCACCGGAGTAAATTAAAACTTTACCCTCTCTTACTACTAGATTAGCCCTCCCGATATCCCTCGTGCCCACTCCTAACCCTACGTTTTTAAAAGCGCAGGCTATACCTGCGTAAGGGCTACTCTCAAAAACTTCCTTTACAGCCCAAAGCGTCTCTTTAATGCCCACATCCTCTGTTACTATCTGGCCGGTAGCTATGGTATCCCCCGGCTCCAAGGCATTTATCCACCTGATCTCCCAGGGAGACTTGCCGACCTTTTGGGCTAAAAGGTTTAACTGGCTTTCACAGGCAAAGGTTACCTGGGGGACGCCGAACCCCCTGAAAGCTCCTGCCGGCGGATTATTGGTGTAGACTGCCCGGCCGTAAATTTTGACATGGGGGATCCGGTAAGGGCCGGTAACATGAGTACAGGCGCGCTCTAAAACTTGCGCTCCCAAGGAGGCATAAGCCCCTGTATCAGAAGTAATCTCGGCCACCAGGGCTACCAGCCGGCCTTCCTCATCGCAGCCCGTAGTAAGTTTAATCTCCATAGCATGTCGCTTGGGATGGACAAGAATGCTTTCACGGCGGCTCAAAGTTATCTTTACCGGCCGCCTTGTAAACCAAGCTAAAAGGGCCGCGTGGTGCTGGACGCTCAAATCCTCCTTGCCTCCGAAAGCTCCTCCCACATATTGATTCACTACCCGTATCTTTTCCGGAGACACCCCTAAAAGGGAAGCAATCTGTTCCTGGATCTCATATACTCCCTGAGTGCTCGTGTATACGGTCAAACCGTCCCCTTCCGGAACAGCCACAGCACTTTCCGGCTCCAAAAAAGCATGCTCGGTAAAGGGCGTCCGGTAAGTATTGGTCACTACATAGGCGCAGGATTTCAGGGCTTCCTCTGCATTACCCTTAATTATCTTTGTCTCGCTTAAGACGTTTCCTTTAGGATGTAAAAGCGGGGCTCCCGGAGCCAGGGCTTCGGCAGGAGAGGTTACCGGAGGCAGAGGTTCATATTCTACCCTGATGCTCTCTAATGCCTTCCGCGCTATATCCGGGCTTTCGGCTGCCACCAAGGCTATAGCATCACCTACGTAGCGCACCTCTTCACCCACCGCGACCAATGCAGGCCAGTCCTTAAAAATAAGCCCCTGATAGCGCTCTCCGGGTATATCCTTAGCCGTAAGGACAGCCACCACACCGGGGATCTCCAAGGCAGGGCTCACATCTAAAGAAAGTAGGCGGGCCCGGGCAAAGGGAGGGCGAAGGACGGCGCCATAGAGCATGCCAGAAAATACCAGGTCATCAACGTAGGTAGCCTGACCTAGCGCTTTAGCCGGCGCCTCGGGCCGGAAAAAGCGCTTACCCATACCTGCCCCTTCCCCTTGATCGGGGTCAATCTCCCCTCGCAAAGCACGTGCGGCATTTTGAACCGCCTTAATTATCTTTTGGTAACCCGTACAGCGGCAAAGATGGCCTTTAAAAGCCTTACGTATCTCTTCAGGAGAAGGGTCGGGATTACGGTCTAAGAGAGCTTTGGCTTCCATGACCATACCCGGAGTGCAGAACCCACATTGTACTGCTCCTGCGGCAGTAAAAGCCCAGGCATAAATTTCCTTTTCCCTAGGAGACAACCCCTCTATTGTTAATACCTCCTTGCCCGCCGCCTCCGAGGCAAGGATCCGGCAAGCCCGGACAGGCCGCCCGTTTAACAGAACCGTACAAGCGCCGCAGACGCCTTCTCCACACCCGTTTTTAGCTCCCGTAAGCCGGAGGTGATCCCGTAAAACTTCCAGCAACGTGGTTTCCGGCCTTACGTCCAGAGTCCTGACCTCTCCGTTAACTGTTAACTCAAGGCGCATCCTTCACCCTCCTTTGGGGTATTTCACTTTTGCCCACCCCTTAAGCTACCTTAAAGCCCGTATCTTTTCGTCATACTCTTTTATCTTGGCGTACTCATCCTCCCAGAAACTGGGGCTCCGCATGGCATCTAGATATTCCTTAGTGTACCCGAAGGGAAGCCAGTCCTGCTCTTTCTGAGCAAAAAGCCGTTCCTTAGCCTCGGGCTTCCGGAAATCGTATATATACTCCTCATTCGCCCTCAGGAAAATGTCCCGGAACCAGCGTTCTAAAACAAAATCCGTAATCTCCAAGGTCCGGCGCTCTAGATCGTCCAGAACCGAACGGTACCGGTCGAAACCGTCGGTAGCAATGGTCACCACGTTGTCCCCGGGTCCCAGCCGTAAAAACTTAGCCATTTTGATGGCCCCAATGATGTTGCATATGCCGGAAATACCGAAGTTATCCTTTAGCTCCAGGGCCTTTTCCTCCTTAACACCCATCTTTATAAGAATCTCTGTACCATCCTGGATGATTTTAAGCCCTTTAACACAATCATCATCATGGATTAAAACTACAAAATCGGTATTAAGCACATTGTGGATTAAAGTGCACATCTTGTCTCCAATGCCTTCGATCCGGTGCTGCCCGCGGCCTCCAGTCGCCAGGGTGGAACACTCGTAAGGCTCCAGCGCCGCCACTTTGCATTCCGGAAAAACCTTCTTAATCTCATCGCCCGCTCCGATGGTGCCGGCGGAACCCGGTGCGGATACAAAGCAAGCTATACGGCCATTGCCCACGTCCCGGACCGCCTCGATAGCCGAATTACCGGTAACGTACCGGTGGAACCGGTAGTTGGGCAAAAGCTCGAATTGAGCCAGGGCAAAGTTTTTGGGGTCCTTTTTCAGTTCATAAGTACGCTTCAAGGTAAGAATTACATCCGATTCCGTTCCAGGAGTTAAGTCCAGTTCCGCACCATATTTACGGATACGCTCGTATCTTTCACTGCTCATGCTATCTGGCATAATGACAACGGCCCTATAACCCATAAGGCGGCAAATGTAGGCTACGCCGATACCGAAATTGCCCGTAGAAGGGCCTAAAATAGTATGTTCACCAGGCCGTATAACCCCGTCTACACATCCCTCGATAAGCGTAGCATAGGCCGGTCCCACTTTATGAGATCCAGAAGGAAAATACCGTCCTAGAAGTACTACTATATTGGCATCCACTCCTGTGAGCTCCGGCGGTAATACTAGCTTTCGCACCTTATTATTTTCATCTTTCCAAGTGATGTTAAAAAGGTTTATAGGATCCAGCTCATCCTCCTTAAGGGCCTTCAACGCCTTTTGCCGGATCTCAGGGTCGATCTTCTCCGGATAAAGCATCTCTTCATAGGTAGGTCCAAAGGGTATCTTGCCTCCCACGGTAATCCCTCCGTATAGCTTGTTAAGTACAATATTATATAGAGCTAAAAACTTCACTATTACTTACATAGTATTCGACGGAAAAGGTTCAATCCCTTTTTTCTCACAAAAAATTAAGGGCGATAATTTCGCCCTTAAGACACTGAGTTATCCTCCTGGCAGCCTTGGGCCGTAGCCTCTTGGTCGTAGCCAACGCCCTTCTTCTCATTCCTTATCTCGTTCCCGGTGGGCTAAACGGGCTGCGGCCGCCGCTACAATGGCAGCTACCAGATCGTCTAAAAAGGTGTTGACCTGCTGGCCCTTTTTCTCGTTGATTTTACCGATAACGCCGGGCTTTATCTTATCCAAATATCCGAAATTGGTAAGCCCGATAGAGCCATAGATATTGACTATACTTAAAGCCAGCACCTCGTCTATCCCGTATAAGCTGTCGTCGCCGCGCAACATACTAGATAACGGCTCGGCAAACAAGCCCTTTTCGGCCATTTCATCCAGGGAAAGCCCGGTAAAAACAGCATTCTGTACCTCCCTTTTCTCCAGGACCCTTTCTACGCTCTCTAGACACTCCTTAAGGGTTAAAGCAGGAAGATATTTTTTCTGAATAGAATAAACCAGGGAAGCCATATCCTCCAGGGTGACACCCCGCCGTTCCAGCCACTCGATGGTCAATTCTTTTAACCTTAGGCTCCCCGGGGTAGGTCCTTCCTTAGCTACATTAATCATGCCCATCTTCTCCGGCCCCCTCTCTTAAATTAACAACATTATAGCACAACAAAGCATAACAATAGGCTTCAATTATGGCCATCAACGGTTTCGCATGAAATCCCTAAGGCAGTATCGCCAAGGGGTGAAAGTTATCGAATTTTTCAAGTAAAATAAAATAGGGGGTTTGATGATAAATGCGAATCGGAAATGAGATAATCACTTGGTATAACTTTCATTGGATTGGGCTATTCATGTGGATCCTTGTTTTTATTTCATTTCTTTGTTTGGCACTTGGTATTTATAAAAAATCTGGATGGCTAATGTTATTCAGCGCCCTAACGGTTTTCCCGATGGCATCTTATTTATTTGGAGCGAAAAACTGGATTAAAGTAGCGATATTAGTTCCTATCATTGAAGTGATTTTAGCTTTTGTTTTTTGGTTTCAGGCGAAGAGGTTATTTTGAGATCAGTGTTTCCGCACTAGATACAAAATAGCCTCCAATACTCCACCAGCCACAGCCCGGGCTTTATCAGAGATACTAAAGCAGTGCTTAAGAGTTGCGCGGGGATCTACATCGCCCACCTTCATCCCTTTGGTCACCCATAGCCCATCGTGCAACAATCCGCGCAAGACCCCTCCAATAGCAGATATTACGGGAACATCTTCTACCCTGGCCACTGCCTCCCCTGGTCGAACCTGGTCGCCGATAGTTTTTAACCCCTGGAAAACCCCTTCGGCAGGGGCCCTCAAAACCCTTTCTATCGAATACCCCGCCACTTCTCCAGGAACGCCAGTATTAGGCAGGGCCTCACCTTCTAAGATCACCCGGCCAAGGTCATGTCCCCTTTGGGTCTCGATTACCGCGTGGGCATCCCGCCCAGCCCGGAAACCTGGACCCAAAGCTATAACCACGGGTGCTTCATCTATCCGGGTACCCAAGTTAGTTTTAGCCATGATAGCATCTACCACTACCTGGGGCCTAAGCTCTCCTACCACCTTTGCCTGGGGATCTACTATCACGGCTATCTCACCGGAAGTCGCGACCCACAGAGCTTCCTGAGCATCCTTTACCAGCCTTCCCCGTACACCCTCCACCACCGTAGTGCCGGAGTACACGGCCTCGGCAAAGGCCACCGCCCTGCGGATCACCGTAGGTTGGGGTATCTCCGTCATAACAATATTAAAACCCGCCCTCCAAAGCCGGTGGGCTACACCGCTGGCCAGATCCCCCGCCCCTTTGATGACCACCAGTTTTTCCCGGATCATTTTTTATCCCCCAATTGTTCTATCCTTGTTTCTATTCCCTGCTGCATCCTGCCAATATACTTATCTTATACCTCTACCCTGAACATGCCCGCCCCAGCACCACATGGTAATCGGGTTAGGTCTTTTCAGGTTTTCTTAACCCAACGGATATAATCTTCCGGGGTGTCTATATCTTCTATCACCCCGGCGCAATCCACCTCTACGGTAAGCACCTCCTCTGGATAGCGGTTTAAAAGGTCCCGGGCCCCCTTATCGCCTTCCAGGGAGAATATCTCCTCCCACAATGAACGGTCCAGTAAAACCGGGTTACCCCTACGTCCCCGGTAGTACGGCACCACCATCTTTTTGCCCGTCTCCGAGTAAGCTTTCGCCAGAAGTTGCAATACAGAAGGGGTTACTCCCGGCTGGTCGGCTAAAAACACCAAAGCAGCCCGTACCCTTGGCGAAAGACCCAAAAGGCCGGCTTTAAGGGAGGTGCTCATCCCTTCTTGCCAGGACGGGTTAAAGCTCAGGTGCACGGGATACCCTTTAAGAAGGGGAACTATCTCTTCGGCTCTATGTCCTAAAACTACCACCACTTCACCTACCCCGGACCGCACGGCTGAAGCGACCACCCGCTGGACCATGGTAAGCCCTTCCACAGGTAAAAGCTGTTTAGGAGCCCCAAAACGGCTGGATTTCCCCGCCGCCAAAACAATAATCCCCACGTTAGTTGAAAAAGAGGCGGCCGGGACAAGGACCTGCCGTACGGGAGCCTCAAATTTTGCCGCACCTAAAATTACTCGATCCGGTCCATATTTAAAAAGCTCTTCAGCCAGCAGGCGGCCCGTTTCCTGTTCTCTCTTTTCCTCAGCCTGGTTCAAAAGGACAACCCAACGAGCACTTTCCGGTACCCCCTTCCTGCCCCCTAACATATGGCCCAGAAGAGTAGCAGCCAGGGGTACCGTCACGTTGTGCGGTAGTTCCTCTCTATTCAATAATCCCAGAATGAGCTCCGGCCTGTGCACCCAGGGCTCTTTTAAAGGCTTTCCCAAAACCTTAAGCCCCATTACGGTGATGACCAGGGTGCTTTCAGAAGGTATAACCGGTTCGTAGGCTGCTGGTATTTTAAGACCCGCTCCTTTGGCACCATCACCTTCAATAAGTATGTAATCAACAGGCAGGCGCGCTAGCCGCGAGACCGCTTCTAAAGAAGGCCCTACAACCTTTCCCCCTTCTATTACTCGGCTACCACAGGTAACCAAATTGCCTTTTTTGAGCTTCTCCTTTACCTTTTCTAACAATTCTGGAACCTGGGGGCATATCACCGGCTCCGCTAATTCTTGAAGCTGGGATAATAGCATCTTGGTGGTAGTGGTAGCTATAACACGCTTGCCCCTGCCCGCCAGTTCCCTGGCCATGCAGGTAAGGGCAGAGGTCTTCCCCCCTGCCCCTACCAGGGTGATGATCTCTCTCTCATTTAGCTCTAAGCTTACACCAAACTCCATACGCCAAAACCCACTCACCAGCCTAGAACAAAGGTGGTGTTATAGCCGATAAAAATACCAGCTCCTTATCCCCCGGATTCCACAGCTTGTGAGGTACGGCTGCGTAATAATATATGCTGTCGCCCTCTTCTAAACGGTAAACCTCTCCCCCGATGTCGATATCCATGCACCCCTCTAACACCACGATACATTCCTCTCCGGGGTGAGATAAGGGCTCATCCGAGCTGGCGGCCCCCGGTTCCAAGCGAGCCATCATAACTTCCATCTTCCGGTTAAGATCCGGGGATAAAAGCTCATAGGTCAGGTGCGACTGGGGAAGGCGCAACACTTTACGCTGGTCCCGCCGCACAACCGGGCTGTGTTCTTCATGATTAAGTAAGAAATAGAATATAGGTACCTCCAGGGCTTCGGCTATCTTCCGCAGGGAGGTGATAGAAGGATCTGCTAAATCCCTTTCTACCTGGCTTAAAAAACTTGAGGTAAGCCCTGTTTTCTCAGCCACTTCCTTAAGGCTTAAACCCTTCTCCCGGCGAATCTGGCGTATCTTTTTCCCTAGCATCTTCAACCTCCCATAGGTTCAAGGAAAACATCCATGATCCCTCCGCAAACCATACCCTCGCCTTCCGCCACATCTGCCGTAAGATCCAGGCGGAATAGCTCAGGCTCTCTCTTGCGGAGGACTTCCAGCGCCCTCTGCCTTATTTCAGCTTCAGCACACCCGCCACCTAAGGTCCCCAGTATGCGGCCATCGGGCAGGATAATAGCGCTCGTCCCCACCTCCCGTGGCGTGGAACCCCGGGTGCGGACAATGGTGGCCAGCACAAAGGCTTTGCCCTGCTCTAATAAGTTAACAATATCCTGTATTAGCTTTCTATCCATCATGTTACTATCCCTTTTTACACTATCTTTTTTACATTATACAACATTTTTAGGCCTTTTCCTTCTGCTTGATAATAATTTTTACCCTGATTTAACTTGCTCCCCCTGACGGTAAACCTGAATTATCTCAGCCAGAATACTCACAGCAATCTCGGCCGGCGTTTCCGCCCCAATATCCAGTCCAATAGGAGCATGGACCCGTGCTAGCCTTTCCCTGGGGACTCCTTCAGCCGCTAGTCCCTCCATAATCCCTTTTACCTTGCGTGAGCTGCCGATCATGCCTATATACGCGGCAGGGGAGCTAATCACCCGGCGGAGGCAATAATAATCGTGGCGGTGACCTCGGGTGACGATGACTATGTAGGTAGAAGGATCGATAAGGATCTTATCTAAGGCTGAAGCAAAGGACTCACAAATAACCTCATCTGCCTGGGGAAAAAGTTGACGGTTAGCGAACTCCGGCCGGTCATCAACTACGGTGACCCGGTACCCCACCTCTTTAGCCAGGGTAGCTACTTTCTGGCCCACATGACCTCCACCTAAAATTAAAAGGTGTGGTTCTGGTAATACCGGCTCCAAAAAAACATCTACCCATCCTTTGCCTAAGGGTACATGAACCAACTGGGGCTTACGCGCCTTAAGAACTTCTTCCGCTTGAGAAGCGATTATCTCTTCTGTTTCTTTATCGCCCAGCTCTCCTACCCCGGGACCAGAGAAACAGTAAAGCTTCCTGGCTCCAGGTTGTAAAAATCCTCTAAGCTCCGGGCTAACCTGGAGGATCCTTGCGGCTACCGCGGCACGATTCTCTTCTAAGGCTTGCTGTAAGGCCCGGTAAAAGGCCAGCAAAATAGCCACCCCCTAAGAAGCTCCTAAGGCTAAAGCCACCACTTCGGCCATAGACTCCGCCCAAAAATCCGGCTCTACGTCAATAAAGCGCTGGCGGGGAACATAGCTCCATCCCGCGGCCACTGCCACTACCCCTGCGGCCCGGGCCGCGGCTATATCATGGGGGCTATCCCCCACCATAAGCGCATCCCCGGAAGGCACGCCTAATATTTCTAAACACTTCAGCACCGGTTCAGGTCCCGGCTTGTGGTTATTCACATCTTCCATAGTTATAATGGCCTGAAAGAAATCCTCTAGCTCAAAAAGCCGTAACCCGTACAAAGTAGTTTCCCGGACCCGAGAAGTAACGATGCCCATACGGATACCCGCCTGGTACAGCTCCTTAAGGCCCTCCCTAACCCCCGGGCACAGGCGCACCAGCTCATCAAAATGTTCTTGGCTATAGAGCCTGTAAACTTCTACCAGCTCTTCTACTTTCTCCGGGACAAAGGCTTTTAATCCTTCCCGCAAAGGTACACCAAAGTAGGGGTAAACCTCCTCCGGTGCCACTATACGCCCAAGATAAGGATATAAAGTATATTGAAAGGACCGGATCACCAAATCCGATGTATCCAGTAAGGTTCCATCAAGATCAAAAAGCACCCCTTTAAAGCGCCGACCCTTCCAGCTCACGGGCCTTTTCCTCCTAAGTTCGGGCCAATTGCGGTCAGAGCCTCTCTTTTAAGAGCTGGTTCACCAAGTTCGGGTTGGCCTTACCACGGGTCTCCTTCATAACCTGTCCTACAAGGAACCCCAAAGCCTTTTCCTTGCCCTTACGGTAATCCTCTACCACTTTAGGATGGGCAGCCAGAACCTTTTCCACAATGGCTGTAAGCTGGGCTACATCGGTTATTTGCGTCAACCCTTTGGCCTCCACGATCTCCCGGGCTCCCCGCCCTGTAGCGAACATCTCTTCCAAAACTTCTTTAGCTATGCGGATGCTTATAGTACCTTCCTGTTGGAGTTTAAGGAGCTCGGCCAGGTTTTCCGGGGGCACCGGTGCTTCTTGCGGCTCTAAACCTTTAGCATTTAGCAACCGCATGAAATCTCCCATAAGCCAGTTGCTCACCTGCTTGGGATCCGGGAAAAGGCTTACCGCCTTCTCGAAGTAATCAGCCAGGGCTTTGGACCCGGTAATCACCCGGGCATCATATTCAGGCAAGCCGTAATCCTTTATCAACCGCTCCCGCCGGGCATCGGGGAGCTCGGGCAAGGTAGATCTTACCCGCTCTATCCATTCTTCCCCGATGGCCAGGGGCACCAGATCGGGTTCGGGAAAGTACCGGTAATCGTGGGCCTCTTCCTTGCTCCGCAGGCTGTAGGTAACCTGCCGCTGTTCATCCCAGGCCCTCGTCTCTTGGATTATCCTTTCCCCCCGCTCTAAGAGAGAAATTTGGCGCTCTATTTCATAACTTAAGGCCCGGTGTAAAGCGCGGAAGGAGTTCAGGTTTTTAACCTCTGTCTTGGTGCCAAAGACAGTAGAGCCTTTAGGCCTTACAGACACATTGGCATCGCAGCGCAAAGACCCTTCCTGCATCTTACAATCGGATACCTCAAGGTATTCTAAAATAGCCTTGAGCTTCTCCATGTAGGCCCGGGCTTCATCAGGGGACCTCAAGTCAGGAGCAGACACGATTTCAAGTAAAGGGACACCGGCCCGGTTATAATCCACGAGGGAATAATCGGCCCCCGGCTCCTCGCCATGGATGAGCTTGCCCGCATCCTCTTCCATATGCACGCGGATTATGCCCACCCGCTTCTTTACCCCGTCCACTTCTATCTCCAGATATCCGTCCCGGGCCAAAGGGAGATCGTATTGGGATATCTGGTAATTCTTGGGCAGATCGGGGTAATAATAATTCTTGCGGTCAAATTTACAGATGGGAGCTATACTACAATTTAAGGCCAGCGCTGTTTTGATACCGAACTCCACCATCTGCCGGTTAATAACCGGTAACACCCCGGGTAAGCCCAAGCATACAGGGCAAACCTGGGTGTTGGGAGGGGCCCCAAAGGCTGTGCTACAACTGCAGAAAGCTTTGGAAGCTGTTTTAAGCTCAACATGAACTTCAAGGCCGATGACCGCTTCGTATTCCATTTAAGCTACCCCTCCTATATTTCAGGCCACCGGCGAAAGTTTCCGGTAGCCTGCTCAAAAGTATAAGCCACCCGGAAAAGGATCTCCTCGGCAAAGGGCTTAGCTATAATCTGCAAGCCTACCGGTAACCCTTGGGCGAAACCGCAAGGGATGGAGATGGCGGGCAGGCCTGCCATATTGACCGGGATAGTACATAAATCAGACATATACATGGCTAAAGGATCCCCCACCCTCTCCCCCAACCGGAAGGCCACCGTAGGAGAGGTAGGCGTAACCAAAACATCGTACTTTTCAAAGGCCTGGTCAAAATCTCTGCGGATGAGAGTCCGGACTTTAAGGGCTTTAAGATAATAGGCATCGTAGTAGCCAGCGCTCAAAGCATATGTACCTAACATGATGCGCCGTTTAACTTCAGCACCGAATCCTTCCCGCCGGGTCTTCATATACATGTCCACCACATCTTTCCCCGGGAGCCGGAACCCATAAGCCACACCGTCATAGCGAGCCAGGTTGCTCGAAGCCTCGGCCGGGGCTACCAAGTAGTAAGCTGGAAGAGCGTATTCTGTATGGGGGAGAGAGGTTTCCTCGCAAAAAGCCCCCAAATCGCTTAAGCGGTCTATGGCCTGCCGCACTACGCTCACCACTTCACGGTCCATCCCCGGCCCAAAGTATTCCTTAGGTACCCCTATCTTTAACCCTTTAATATCTTGTCGCAGAGCAGCAAGGTAGTCCGGAACAGGTAGGTCTGCCGAAGTAGAATCCAGAGGATCATGGCCAGCTATAGCTTGCAATACCAAAGCACAATCCGTGACATCCCGGGTTAAGGGGCCTATCTGATCTAAGGAGGAAGCGAAGGCTACCAGCCCGTAGCGCGAAACCCTTCCATAGGTGGGTTTAAGGCCTACTACCCCGCAGAAGGAAGCCGGTTGGCGGATGGATCCCCCTGTGTCGGAACCTAAGGCGAAGAAAGCCTCGCCCGCCGCTACGGCCGCTGCCGAGCCTCCGCTGGAACCTCCGGGCACACGGTCTAAATCCCAGGGGTTCCGGGTGGGGAAGAAACGGGAGTTCTCCGTGGAAGATCCCATGGCAAATTCATCCATATTACATTTTCCTACTAAAATAGCTCCCGCTTCCCTTAATTTTCTTACTACAAAGGCATCATAGGGCGGGATCCAGTTCTCAAGCATCTTAGAGGAACAGGTAGTGCGTATCCCTTCCGTGCACAGGTTATCTTTCAGGGCCATGGGTACACCGGCCAAAGGTCCTAAGTTTTCTCCCCGGGCTCGCGCCTCGTCTACGGCTTTAGCCTGCTCCAGGGCTTTCTCCGGGGTCAAGGTAACAAAAGCCTTCACCTTATCTTCTACCTGCTCTATCCTCTTAAGGATTTCTCTTGTAAGTTCCACAGCGCTTATCTCTTTGTTTTGAAGAAGCCGTGCAGCTTCATGGGCGCTCAAATAAAAAAGTTCCAAGGACTTAAATCCTCCCTTCTTCATCCCTTTGGCCTTATATACCACAAATCTTTATATCGCCCCACTCTTTATACGACCCTAGGTACTTCGAACTGGCCTTCACGGGTAGCCGGTGCGCCTTTTAAGGCCTTCTCCCGGGGCAAGCCGGGTTTCACCACATCCTCCCGAAACACATTGCGTAAAGGTAAAACGTGGGCTGTAGGCTCTACTCCCTCCGTGTTCAGGGCATTTAACTTCTCCATGTATTCCAAGATGGCATTTAGCTGCTTAGTATAAGCTTCCTTTTCCTCTTCCGAAAGGTAAAGCCGGGCTAAAAGGGCCACATGCTCTACTTCTTCCCTGCTTAAAGGCATACGTACACCACCTTAAGGAAAGTCTACCGGGAACATTATAACAGAGAAAAAACCCCAGGGCAAACGCTTGCGAACTCTGCTCCTTTATATCAATACCATCTTCATTGGTTGAAGGGTGCGAGTAAAGGGGTTCAAGATAAGCCCCAAATTCTCCAAAGTGACCACACCCAATAAAGGTTCATCCCCCTCTTCACCCAAGATAACCGGACTGTGGCCTTCCCCTTAAGGTAGGATAATATAGCATTCAGAAATACTTCTTTCGATGTTAGTACTGTCGACTAAGACAAAGGTCGCTTTGCGTTTGGGTTTAAGCTCTATAGCCTGCCAAACATCGGGAGGAAGAAGAGAATAGGTGGCCCCACTATCCACTAAGAACCGTACCTCCCGGGTAATCCCAGTGGGCCCCACCACTTTAGCCTCAATATGGGTAAGACCCATTCCTTGACCATCCCTTCCAAGGACATAGCCTTCTTCTCCCTTTATTTTAACACTGGCCAGCATATCTACGTAGTGTTTTTCTCCGGCAGTGTTCTCGGGGATGAACTCTCGGGATAAGAAGGTTAACTGGAATAATCGATCAGGGCGTGGGCTGGCAATAGTGGGGCTACGGAACTTTTTTGTTGACAAAATTGTAAACAAAATAGTATACTCAATCGTAGACAATGCTGCAATTGGGAGGAATAACGATGCCCGTGACACGAATCTCCGAGCAGGTTCTAAAAATGCTTAAAGAGATAGCTAGTCTTACAGGTGAATCCCGTCAGGAAATTCTTTTGAAAGCCCTGGATGCTTATAAACGCCAGCGATTTTTAGAGCAAGCGAATGCCGCTTTTGCTGCTTTGAAAGCCGACAGGCAAGAGTGGAAGATAGAACAAGAGGAAAGAAAAGCCTGGGATGTGACGCTAAATGATGATCTCGACAAATAAAACGGTCGCCCTGCCTTCACGCGGGGAAATCTGGCTTGTTGATTTGAACCCTGGCCGCGGACACGAACAGGCCGGTACACGCCCAGCTTTAATCGTTTCCGTAGATCCCTATAACCATGGACCAGCTGATATGGTTGTAGTAGTCCCATTAACTACCAGAGATAAACGGATTCCATTTCATGTAAAACTGACTCCTCCTGAAGGCGGGGTAAAGTCGGTTAGTTTTATTAAATGCGAAGACGTCAGATCGATCTCTAAGGAAAGGCTTATACAGTGCTTGGGGAAAGTTAAGCCGGAAACCATGACAGCTGTTGAAGAGCGCTTGAAAATTTTATTGGGATTGTAGGCTACTGCGCTTTGGCTATGCCTGGCCAGGGAGTTTAATCACATTTAACTTATTCTCGCCGGACCATCTCCGCCTCAACTCCGTTTCAAATCCGTTTTTAGAACATATGTATCATAAAGTAGGGTTAAATTAAGCATTGCACCGCACAGTCGAAGTCGCAGGCTAACCGGGCTGTGGCCACGAGTTACCATTATTGACCTATGCTCTAATTAAGTGCTATACTGGTCACAAAATATGGTTTTAATACAAACAAGTACAAGGGGGACGG
>NZ_JAKKUR010000107.1 GCF_021890735.1 Thermanaeromonas sp. | reverse complement strand
CTTGCTATCCTGGCAACCTTTGGCTAGAATGGAGGTGAAGGCAGGTGAGCGCCGTGCCGGAGGAAGCATTGAGGGAAACTGCGGCCACCAGTGAACCGCCAAACAGATTGGCATCGCCAGAGTTTTTTTTCCTCCTCCAGAGGATAGACAGGCTGGACGAGAAGCTGTCCAGGGAGATCAAAGAAGTGGAGGTTAGGCTAGATGCAAAGCTAGATACCCTCAGATTCTGGACCATAGGCGCAGTAATCACGCTAATCGCCGGGTTTGCCGGTGTAATTATCGCCTTACTGCAAAGATAAGCTAGACCTTAAGGCGGGTGTTCCCCGCTATTTTTATACCCAAAATTCTCAAGGGAGGGATTTACTAATGCTTAAGAAAATTGCTGCCGGCCTTCTGGCCGCCATTCTCATTCTCACCGCGGTGCCCTTACAGGCCCGTGCTGAAATGGAATACCGTTTCACCGACAAGGGAGCCATAGAGACCGACTTCGCTTGGGGTAAGGACGACATCATCGAAGCGATAGACTTCGAGCTTTACGGTGGCTATCCCGACAACACCTTGCGCCTCGGGAACAACATCACCCGGGCCGAATTTGCCGCTGTGCTCTCTCGCGTGGTAGACGTTTCCGGCGAGCCCGGACCCGAGTGGTATTCTGCTGTGGTGGACGGCCTGGTGAAGGCGGGGGTAATACCCGATAAAAGCGGCGACTGGGACGCCCCGATAACCCGGTTAGAAGCTGCGAAGTGGCTAGGCAGGCTGGCGAGGGTGTATAATGTGCCAGTAAAGGAGCTCACTGCAACCTTTACCGATACCACTGACCCAGACGCGATCTACGCTGCCCAGACCGGCCTGATTAAGGGCGTGAGCGCCGGGGTCCTGGGCGCTGACCAGAACCTCAACCGCGGCCAGGCGGCGGTGCTCTTGCTGAGGGTGGCGAGGAGCGTGGATACGGACTTGCCTTCGGACGAAGAGTTGATCCAGGCCAGGCAGGAAGCCATCGAGGACATTAATGCAAATGCGGCTGACTTCGAGGCCCGCAAAAATGTAGATCTCACCTTTTATGAGAAGTTACCCTATAAACGGGTCACAAAGACCTACTTTGAGGGCGAGCGAGAGTTTATGTATGCTACCCGGGACGATGGAAGGAAAAATAACCAAACTAAGGCTGAGGATATACGTATAGCTGAGAAGCATAATTCCATCGCGATAGTGGTATCGAAGATGCGGAACGACAATGGCGCTTTTTGGATTAGTGTTTCCCGTTTTAAGAAGATAGACGGTCGATGGATGATGACCCAGGGAGGAATACCCGAAAATCGGGACCTAAAATACCTTAAGGCAGTTGGCTATATGAGATAAACTTTTTAGAGAATTTACCCTGACGGAGGAGTTGATATAACTATGTTACGCAAAGCCTTGTTTAGGGCTTTTTTATTTTTGCTGCTTTTTTCTTTCTTTGCGTTTCCCGCACTAGCTTTTGAAGGAGGGACAGGCCTCAAAAGAGTGCCTTCCGACTCTCAGGCTCCTCTCTCTAACGGCATGACCTGGTTCGTCCGCCGCGTCCCGGTGCTACTCTACAACCCGGCCAGCCTCGATGTAGGCCCTGGCGGCGACGGCCTGGCCCTTAAGGACACCCAGGTGATCTGGGGCGAGCTCTGGACCAAGCCGGGTTGGGCCAGGAAGGAACACGGTACGGCTTAAACGAGCTCTATATTCCCGTTAACCCCGACATGGTCCCGGCCCAGGCGGAAGGCATGAAAAAGGTATTAGTCCCCTACGGCAACTGGGACGACGACATACTGTGGTACTTCCAGGACCTGGCCCAGCGGAGTCCCCAGGTGAAGGTGATAGATAAGAGCAACACCTGGGCTGGCGACGCAAGCGACGCACTTTACATTTACGTACCTCTCCCGTCCCGTGAAAGCCTCCTCTCCCAGGCCGAGGGCATGAACGCCGAAATGCTCCAGAAGTGGGGTGTCTATCTTAGGAGCAAGGATCCGGAGTACGCTGCTTTCAACGGTTTCATCCCTTCCTCCGACGGCAGCAGGTTTTACGTGCGGGCCCTGGATGCTTTCCAGAACGGCGGCCTGTACTATTATCACCTACTGTTGAACCCGGGGCCCCAAAGCGCAAACTGGTCGGTAGCAGCCGAAACCACACCTCGTTATGACGAAGCTAGCCCCTCTGGCAAAGGATTTTACCGTGGCAAAGACTGGAGCGACCAGCTAGAGAAGAGCCCGGATGCCGTGCCTGGCTTCATTGCCGCCATCGATTGGTGGGCCAACCTCATCTTGTCCGGTCCTACTGAGATAACAGGTAACCCAGGCGAAGAGAAGGAGGTAACCTTTACCCTCAAGAACGAATCGCCGGTCAAGCCCTCGGTCAGAGTTGGCGTAAAGAGGGAGGGCGACCAGAAGTACAGTACAGTTGTTGAAGGGGTAACGGCCCCAGAGTGGGGCAACGGCAGCTTCACCCTGAACTTCAGGGTAGAAAGCCAGCCTTATAAGGTCCGCGTGGCAGTTTTAGACCCGCGGATACTAGAAGCTAAATATACCGATAACTACGTGGAAATAACCGTGAAACCTGTCCTTCCACCTCCTCCGGTTAACCCTGGCGATCAGGGAGGCACTACCACTGGTGGTGGCGAGGACGGCTCCGGTTCTACAACCGGCGAGCTGGTATTTTATGCCCGCAGCCAGGGCGGACAGGACATATACGGGAACTATAAGCCTCCTGAAGACCGGCCGGTGAACACCGCCAAGTATGCGGACATAGTTAAGGCGGTTCTGAGGCCGAAGCCTCCCACTCCTCCGAGGGGCAGGCTGGTGTCGTGGGAGATAACGTCGGCTACGTTGGCTTATCCAAAGCGCCATCCTGACTTCTGGTTCGGTCACCCGGTCGAGCCGGTGGGTACCGTGACAGTATCTATGGTACCCAACGGCCATGAGGCTACGGTGGAGTTTGAGCAGGACTGGAGCCTTGCGGGCGCACCGATATATGATATGGCGACTGACCAGATGGCTCCGCCGCCGACGTACTACACCATAACCGCCAGCTACACTATAAGGTACGTATACGAGTATACGGAGTGTGATGAAGATGGGTGCTGGACCGTAAGAAAGGAGGCTACAGCTTCCGGCACGGCTTCTGGAAAGCTTCTGGTGAACAGTACAGGGATAAACATACTTTAGTCTGAACGGGCCGCTCCTTTTGTGGGGGCGGCCCACGTGTTATGGGGAGGTGAGACAGTGAATACCAATGAACTTATCAGCGAAGTGGCCAAACGCATGGGCTGCTATAAAAAAGACGTGCGGGAACTTTTGTTACAACATTTCCTCCAAGTGCTCTTAGAGGCTATTTCTAGAGGGGAAAAAGTACACATAGCGCATTTAGGTACATTTTATCCTGGTCTCTCCTACGGCCGCAATAAAGAAGGCACCCGACGGTTATGGATAAGGTTCAGCCCTGCTGAAGATTTAATACGAAAACTAAATTCAGCACATGACTCCCAGGGTGGTAGCAATGCTTCGTGATCAGCGTGGCTTCCTGGAGGTCTATCTACTTGTCCTTTTTGCGGTGATGGCCCTAAGCGCCTTCGCCGTCCTCACGGGGATAGCCTTTGGGGCAAAGAAAAACGCCGATGTAGTCTACCAGATGCTTGGGGAGGCGGTCGACTTTGCTGGACGGGCTGCCAGCCGGGATACCGGCGGCAACCTTGAGGGCTCGGAACACCTTGCCCGCCAGTATTTTGTCCTAGCTTTCTCCCGCATGACCCAGACCACTTTCAACGGGACCAGCTTTGTGCCGGTAGGGCCCTCTCCCATAAAGGCCCCGGCGGTCCTGGAGGAGTTCCGGTACGTCCGGCCGGGTGAGCCCGTGCCGGGCGGCATTGCCCGGCAGCCGGGCTTTGTGGCTACTGTAAATGTGCCTATACTCTTGGGGAATGTGCCCTTTATAGGGCCGCAGTTTTTAGACGTGCGGATGCGGTACTATCAGCCAGCCGGTAAGGTACAACTTTAAAACAGGGAGGTATCAAAAATGCGTAAGAAACTTTTGTTGGTGTTTGCCGCTACTTTTCTCATACTCCTAGCTACCCAGGGGCTAGCCCTTGCAGGAGTACCCGCGATTGAAACTGATCCGGGCATAGAAGTCTATATCAACGGCCTCCACGTCCCCCGAGAAAACCTCAAACCAATTCTTATCGGCGATACGACCTACATCCCGGCGCAGGCCTTGGGTCTGCTACGAAATGTGATCGTTCAGGAAAACGAAAAAGGAGCAGCCCTGGCGATAGAAGCTCCGAAGAGCAAATACGGGTACTATCCCATTTGCCTAATCACCGCAAACGACGAAGCCGGTCCACCCCCTGCCGGATTTAAGTGGAACGGCAAAATCTACGTACCCCTCCGGTATTGGGCCGAGTTCCTTGGGGCTACAGTAACCTACCAGGATGGCACAGTATATGTGCAACAATAGGACACAAAAACTAGGTTGAAGCACTCCTCCAGGCCTTGACGCCCAAGGCTTCAAAGAACCTTAAAACGCTCTTGTGAAGCAGGTTGGAATTCCTTGCCAAAACTGCTTCACAAAGCTTAAAAAAGTTGGCTTGAGCCCTTGCCACCCAAAGCTTTAAGACTTGCTTCACCTTAACCCATAAATATTCCAAACCATGCCCGGCTGAAGCACCGCATCCGCCCTTGCCTTTGAAGGCCTCTAGCCCATTTTAGGGTAACTGCGTGAAGCACTCTTGCCCCTCCCCAGAAACGTGCTTCACTACACGCCAAAAAATGGCCTCTATCCCTTGCGGCCCAAAGCTTCAAAGCCCGCTTCACCTGGACGCCTTTTGCCGCCGCCACGCTTGGGCCTTTACAGGCCAGCGTCGTGGCGGCCATCTTTAACAGCGGTAAGCAGCAGGACGGCTTTCGCCCTCCTGCTGCTTTGATTTTGGGGGGAGACTCTGGCCTTCCGGCTGCCTCATCATTGTACTGCCGCCCGGTCTTAAGGCGGCAAGGGCAAGGGCCTGCGGCATAAACGGCCTCCTCCCCGCCCTTCGGGCGGGTCCCCTCCATTTATTCCTCGGCCTCGCCTTCGGCGACCCTTGCCGCCAGCCCG
>NZ_JAKKUR010000106.1 GCF_021890735.1 Thermanaeromonas sp. | reverse complement strand
AAACCCAAAGCCAGGCTTACCAGCCGGGAATCAATTATCTCTAAATCTTCATAGCCGAGCATGCTTTTAGCCACTCTGGCCGACTGTAAAGTGCCGCTTAAGGCCGAAGAAATATGGATGGAAATAATACTCGCCTTTTCTTCTACCAGCGGCCGATAGGCTTCCACAAACTCTTGAGGCGAGGGTTGGGAGGTAGTGGGCAATACAGAAGAGCTGCGCAGTTTTTGAAAAAACCCGCGGGGATCGAGATCCACTCCATCCCTAAAAATTTCTGGACCGAAGATTACTTTTAAAGGCACCACAACGATGTTATATTTCTCTATCAATTCACGAGGCAGGTCTGCCGTACTATCGGTAACGATCCTTACTTGGCCCATACTTCATCGTAACTCCTTTTGCCTTTCCCTGTTTATTCCACGGAAATAATAAACTCATATAACGGTTGTCCCCCATAATAAAGCTCGAATTCCGCCTCTGGAAAATACTTCCGCATAGCTTCCGTAAAGTCCTCCGCTTCCAAGGTCGTAAGGTTTCCTCCAAAATAAAGGGTTACAAGACCAGAACCCTCCTCCAGCATCTCCTCTAAGGTTTGCTTTAAAACCTCCAGGAGGTCAGAGCCGCAAGTTACAACCCGGCCCTCCACCAACCCGAGGTAATCACCTTGCCGGATGTTACGTCCATCTATAAGAGAATCCCTGGCCGCCCGGGTTATTTCGCCTGTTTTGACTTTCTTTAGAGCCTCCGTCATCTTGGCTATATTTTCCTCAAGGCTAGAATAGGGGTTAAAGGCCATAAGAGCTGCTATGCCCTGGGGTATACTCACCGAAGGTACCACCCGCGCGGGTCTCCCTGCTATCTTTATCGCCTGCTGGGCTGTAAGAAGTATATTGCCGTTATTAGGCAAGATTAAAACGGCCTCCGCCCTTACTTTCTCTACGGCCGCGGCCAGATCTTGCGCGCTCGGATTCATGGTCGGCCCGCCGTCTACCACCACGCTGGCACCCAAGCTTTCCAGTATGGCGTTAATGCCTTCCCCAGGACCTACCGCTACTATTCCCAGGGCACGCTCCTCAGCTTCCGAACTCCCCGTCCACTCCAGATACTGTTCTTCCATATTGTTTATTACCACCGAACGCAAACTGCCGTATTTAAGGCCGCACTCCAGTACCAGCCCGGGATGATTAGAGTGGATGTGGACCTTTGCCGTTTTATCGTTACCCACCACCAATAGACAGTCTCCATAAGGGGAAAGCTCCTTTTTTAAGCTTTCCAGAGGAATGTGGGGACCTACCAGCACAAATTCGGTGCAATAGGTATAATCTATTTGTGCAGATAATGCGGCTTTCTTTAGGGGGGCAAATTGCTTTTGCTGGAAAGTGGCCAGTTCGAAAAGCTGGATATCCTTTTTAAGAGCTAAGTCCTCCAAAGCCTTGATAATTCCCTCGAGTATCACCACCAATCCTTTCCCGCCCGCATCCACTACTCCCGCTTCTTTTAAAACAGGCAAAAGTTCGGGGGTGCGGTCCAGCGCCTGTTGAGCTTGCCGGTAAGTGTAAATTATTACCCGGAGTAAATCTTTGGTTTTTCCCGATACCTCTGTTGCAGCCCGGCTTATAGCCCGGCAAACTGTAAGGATGGTACCTTCCACCGGACTGTTCACGGCGCGATAAGCATATTCAGTACCTAAGTCAAAAGCACGTACAAGCTCGTAAACGCCAGCCCGATCTTTGCCGGCTAAAGCTTCGGCAAGACCCCGTGCTATCTGGGATAAGATCACTCCTGAATTCCCCCGGGCTCCTAAAAGACATCCGCGGGCGAAGGCTTCGGCGACCGTGCCCAAGGAGGAATTATCTAGGCTTTGTATTTCCTTGACCCCGTTTAAAAAGGTTAAATACATGTTGGTCCCCGTATCTCCATCCGGCACGGGGAATACGTTTAAGTTATCAATTTCCGTACGTACCTGCCCTAAAAGATTGGCCGCACCCACGAGCATAGCTTTTAGGTCTTGTCCGTCAAAAAAATAATAAGGCAAAAACCCAGCCTCCTATTCTTCGAGGATGTAAAGTATCAGGTTCACTGTTCTATGCTTCATTCGACACACAAGAAATTTTTCCTCCCGCACCCCCGGAATACGGGCCGTCTTTTAGTACGGTCCACTATTTTTCCTTCTTTTAGTATTCACCTGTGCTATAATAAAGACTAAATTAAATAAACTTAAAGGAGGCCTAGTTTATGTCGAGCCTCTCCAAAGACGTAGTTCAGCCTCGTTTTGCCTTGATATCGGCCACCCTCGCCTCTTTCCTTACCCCTTTTACTAGCAGCTCTCTTAATCTGGCCATCCCTGCTATAGGAGCAGAATTTAAAGCCGACGCTTTGAGCCTCAACTGGGTTGTCTCGGCGTTTTTGCTAACTTCAGCGGTCTTTCTTTTACCCTTCGGGCGCCTGGCCGATTTATACGGGCGGAAGAAAATTTTCCTGGCCGGCATAAGCAGTTATACCCTCTTCTCCCTTCTTTCGGCCCTGGCTCCCAATCTTTTATTCTTAATAGCCTTCCGCGCCCTGCAAGGGATAAGCAGTGCCATGATCTTTGGAACGGCTGTGGCCATCTTAACTTCCGTTTTCCCGCCTCAGGAAAGGGGCCGTGTCCTGGGAATAAACGCTGCGGCAGTTTACACGGGTTTAACTTTAGGGCCGTTTCTGGGGGGACTGTTAACGCACCACTTCGGCTGGCGTTCCATCTTCTTGGTCACCTTCTTGATAGGGGTAACAACTTTCACCCTGGCAGGAACCAGACTTAAAAGTGAATGGGTAGGTGGCCGGGGAGAAAAGTTCGATTTCGTAGGGTCTCTTCTATCTATCCTCAGTTTAGGTGCATTAATCTACGGGGCTTCTAGCCTCTCCTCAGGCACCATATATGTGTTTCTTTTATTGCTAGGCATAATAGGCATCGGTATTTTCGCGTGGTATGAAAGACACACTTCCTACCCCTTGTTAAATCTCAAGTTATTCCTTTCCAACCGACCCTTCGCTTTTTCTAACCTGGCCGCGCTCATAAATTATAGCGCCACCTTCGGTAGCGGCTTTCTTCTTTCCTTATATCTCCAAGTAGCTAAGGGCTTAGACCCCCAACTGGCAGGTTCCATACTGTTAGTACAATCGCTGATGCAGGTCATTTTGTCTCCCGTGGCCGGTTATCTCTCCGATAGAATAGAACCCAGGCTTGTAGCATCTACCGGTATGGCCCTAACTTGCCTGGGGTTGTTGACCCTGGCTTTTTTAGGCCTTAACTCCCCGTTAACACTAGTCGTAGCTAATCTCGTACTTCTGGGGATAGGCTTCGGCCTTTTTTCCTCCCCCAACACCAATGCTGTAATGAGCTCCGTCTCAAAAACCTACTACGGTATAGCTTCATCTACCCTGGGAACCATGCGCCTTGTAGGCCAAGCCTTGAGCATGGGCATCGTGGCGCTGGTGTTCTCTTTCTACTTTAAAGGCGCATCCATCACCCCCGAGACTTCTGCCCTGCTTCTTAAAAGTAATCACATTTCCTTCCTCACTTTTGCTGCTCTCTCGGCCGCCGGTATCTTGGCTTCCTTGGCCCGCGGCGAAATACACGGAACCAACGTTTAAGGGCCACGGGACCGTTGACTTAAGTAGCACGCCATGATATAATAAAGCTCGCAGCAAGCAGCATACGGGCGATTAGCTCAGGGGGAGAGCACTTGCCTTACAAGCAAGGGGTCGGTAGTTCGAATCTACCATCGCCCACCAGCGGTGGAGCCGTGGTGTAGCGGTTCAACATGTCGGCCTGTCACGCCGAAGATCGCGGGTTCGAATCCCGTCGGCTCCGCCACACCTGCCCCGGTAGCTCAGTTGGTAGAGCAGAGGACTGAAAATCCTCGTGTCGGCGGTTCGATTCCGCCCTGGGGCACCACTTTGAGAATCAAGGATTTGCGGCAAGCAAAGCCGCAGGTAAAATGTATAAATCCTCTGTTCATGGCCGCCTTCAAAAATACTGGAGGTGGCTTTAGTATTTATGGCCGTTATTAAAGTATCTCCCCACCTGCTAACTCCTCCCTGGGAAGAGGTTGTAGAGGAGTTCCTTCTTACCAAAAAAGCCGAAGGCAGGTCGCCGCTGACACTGAGGGACTACACCCGCCACCTAAAAACCTTCTTCCGCAAACACCCGGATGCCTGGCCTGACTACCACAAGCTAAAAGCCGCTATAAGGGAATACTTCGCTGCCCTTGCCAGCAAAAGCCCAACTGCTTATAACCTCCCTCGTGCTTATCTCAAACACTTTTTTGGCTGGTGTGTCTCCGAAGGCTACCTTGTGGGAAATCCCCTGGAGGGAGTGCCTAAGCGGAAAGATGAAGGCAGGCCGAGAAGCGTTGATGAGGAGACTATCAAAGCACTCCTCAGCCTGCCAGACAGAAACAGCTATACAGGTATTCGAGATTATGCCCTGATTCTCCTGCAAGTGGACACCGGAATCCGGCCCGGAGAGGCACTTCAGCTTACACCCTCCTGCTTTAACCTGAGAAACTTGGAAGTGACTATTCCCAGTTCTGTCGCTAAGACCAGGCAGGCCAGGGTTGTGGTAATCTCACCACAGACGGCGAAAGCCATAAAGAGGCTTCTGGCGGTAAGGCCTGCGGCGTGGAAGGAAGACGTGCCGGTATTTGCCTCCCAGGACGGCAAAGCCATGCTGGAAACCTCCTGGGCACACAGGTTAAGAAGATACGGCCAGAAGTTAGGCGTTAGAGTTAACCCCTACAGCCTCCGCCACACTGCAGCCATTATGTCCCTACGCAATGGAGGAAGTGCCTTCTTCGTGCAAAAGCAGTTGGGTCATGCCAGCCTAGCTATGACCAAGCGGTATGTGCATTTAGTGGAGGCTGATTTACACCGGGAGCATGAGGTTTGCTCACCAGTGGCAAGTATCCTACCTGAAAGACAAAGGGCCAAAAGGAAGGTGAACAGCCGTGCGTAAATCTTTCTATGACTTCACCGGCCTGTGCATTGATGAGGCCCATATCAAGCTGAACGAGTGCCAGGACTACCAAAAGTTGCAAGAGACCATAGAGAGGCTTGAGGAGATACTTCTAAGCCGCCTGGGTGAGCAAGAGAAGGCCGTCTATGAG
>NZ_JAKKUR010000105.1 GCF_021890735.1 Thermanaeromonas sp. | reverse complement strand
GTGGTATGTTGATAACTGGAGCTTGGGGTTGGACTTTAAAATCTTGGCGTTGACCCTTATAAAAGTTTTAAGGCGTGAGGGTATCAGTGCCGAGGGTCATGCCACCATGCCCGAGTTTAGAGGTTCGCAGGGCTCAGGCCAGATGTGGAGCTGATATAGCAATGAGTGAAAAGCTGGTGATTGTAGGAGCTGGGGGTCACGGCAAGGTAGTAGCAGATGTTGCTTTGATAGCAGGGTATGAAATTGTGGGGTTTATTGATGACCATGCAAAAGAAGCACCTTTGCCCGGTCAAAAGATTTTAGGGAATCTGGACGTTATATCTGCTTTATTTTCAGATAACCCCCACTACAAACTTATTCTGGCTATCGGTGATAACGCCACCCGTAAACATATAGCCTATTCTTTGGCAAAAAATGATATAACTTACGCTATCGTTAGCCATCCCTCCTCTGCTATATCTCCTTTTGCTGTCGTAAAACCAGGCACGGTTATCATGCCTGGCGTAGTTATTAATGCCGGAGCATATATCGGTAAACATGTTATTTTAAATACAGCTTGTTCTGTCGACCACGATTGTTATATTGGTGATTTTGTACACATTTCGCCAGGCGCCCATCTCGCCGGTAATGTAACGGTGGGAGAAGGAACCCACATTGGAGTGGGTGTATCTGTTATCCCGGGTTGTAAGATTGGTGAATGGGCTATTATAGGGGCAGGGGCGGTAGTGGTTGAAGATATACCGTCCAGGGTTGTGGCCGTGGGAGTACCTGCCAAGCCAATAAGAAAGCTCTAAAAATTGGAGGCGCTAATTAAAAATGCACATCCCCCTTTCCAGGCCGGACATCACCCAAAAAGAAATAGACCTGGTCAATGAGGTGCTCCGCTCGCCGTTTTTAGCCCTGGGGCCGAAGATGGTGGAGTTTGAAGAGGCGGTCGCCAGTTATGTGGGGCGGAAGTTCGCTGTGGCGGTAAACAGCGGCACCAGCGGATTGCACTTACTTATAAAGGCCTACGGTATTGGCGAAGGTGATGAGGTCATTACCACACCCTTTAGTTTTATCGCTTCCAGCAACTGCATCCTTTACGAGCGGGCCAAGCCGGTTTTTGTGGATGTTGAGCCGGAAACAGGCAATATCGACCCCGAGCTTATTAAGGAAGCAATTACCCCCCGCACAAAGGCTATTTTACCAGTTGACGCCTTTGGACAGCCGGCCCGGCTGGACGCCATAAGGGACATTGCTCGGCGGCACGGCCTGGTGGTCATCGAAGACGCCTGTGAAGCCCTGGGTTCGGAATACAAGGGACATAAGGCGGGAAGCGGCATTTTTGCCGATGCTGCTGTTTTCGCTTTCTATCCCAATAAGCAGATCACTACCGGCGAAGGCGGCATGATCGTCACTGATGACGAAGCTGTGGCCAAGCTATGCCGGAGTCTACGCAACCAAGGTAGGGGAGAAGAGGGCACGTGGCTGGTCCACGAGAGGCTGGGCTACAACTATCGCCTTGACGAGATGTCGGCGGCTCTGGGTGTAGCCCAGATGGAAAGAATTGAAGAAATTATATCCCGGCGGGAGCGGGTAGCCAAGCTCTACAACGAAAGGCTGTCTTCCATTGAGGGCGTGAAGATACCCTTTGTAGCTCCTGAAGTGACCCGGATGAGCTGGTTTGTTTACGTTATCCGCGTAGGTTTTGAGGAGCCCTCTCCCCAGAAACAGGCGGCCGTAAGGGATCATGTGATGCACCGCCTTAAGGAGGCCGGTATCGGTTGCCGGCCGTATTTTACTCCCATCCACCTGCAGCCTTTCTATCGTTCCCAGTTCGGCTATCGGGAGGGCGATTTCCCCGTGGCGGAAATGTTAGGCCGGACCAGTATTGCCATACCGTTCCATAATAATTTAACATTAGAAGAGATAGATTATGTTGCCGGTGTGCTGGAGAAAGCCTTAAAAGAGTGTTGAGAACGGGAAGTGAATTCGGTTATGAAAAAAGCCTTACGAAGGATTATGCGTACTTTTGTGCTCATGGGGATCGATACACTGATTATCAATCTGGCCTTATTCCTGGCTTTATGGCTACGTTTTGAAAGTATTTTTTCTCCCCGGTACATAAGCTATGTCGAAGAAGCTTTACGGCTGGCACCCCTGGCTACCTGCGTGTACATAATCTGCTTTTATTTCTTCCGGCTTTACCACCGCCTGTGGCGATACGCGAGCATAGGCGAACTGCTTTCCATCATCGGTGCAACGCTAGTAGGAACCATGGCCTTGGTTTCCTGGGCTTACTTCCGCATGGCGCCCGGACGTTTTCCCCTACCGCGCAGCGTGTTTATACTGTGGGCGCTCCTCATAGTCGCCCTAGTCGGCGCCTCCCGCCTTTTCTGGCGTCTCCTACGGGAACACCCCTTTTCCGCTTTTATGCGTAATGGACAAGCTGTGTTAATTGTGGGAGCAGGGGATGCCGGAGCTATGGTGGCCCGTGAACTCTTCAGCCGAAACGGCGAGATGAGGCCCATCGGCTTTGTGGACGATGACCCTTTAAAACAGGGCAGGCGACTTTACGGCCTGCCCGTCTTGGGAACCCGGGAGGATATTCCCCGGCTGGTGGAACAGTTTGGGGTAGAAGAGATCATCATTGCCATGCCTTCGGTCCGCGGGCGCGTCATACGCGAAATTGTGGAGATCTGCCATGGTACCGGTGCCAGACTACGGATTCTACCAGGCATGTATGATTTGATCGAAGGCAAGGTAAAGGTGGACCCCATACGCGAGGTACAGATAGAAGATATTCTGGGTCGGGAACCAGTTAAGGTGGATTTACAGGCTATCGCCGGTTACTTGAGTGGAGAAGTAGTGCTTATTACTGGAGCCGGCGGTTCCATAGGTTCCGAACTCTGCCGCCAGGTGGCCAGTTTCCAGCCTAAACTATTGGTACTTTTAGGTCGGGGCGAAAACAGTATCTACGAGATCCAGTACGAGCTAAGCTCAAGTTTCCCGGGAGTAAAGCTTGCCCAGGTTATTGCCGATGTTCGGGATTATGCGGCCATAGACCACACTTTTAGAAAATACAGGCCGACGGTTGTCTTCCATGCGGCCGCGCATAAACATGTACCTCTTATGGAAGTTAACCCGGCAGAAGCAGTGAAAAACAACGTAGTGGGGACTTGGGTAGTGGCTCAAGCTGCTAACAAGTATAAAAGCAAAATATTTATTCTCATTTCCACAGACAAGGCCGTCAACCCCACCAGCATTATGGGCGCGTCCAAACGGGTGGCGGAAATGATCGTCCAGTACATGTCTAAAAAAAGTAGCACTCGCTTCGCCGCAGTACGCTTCGGAAATGTGCTAGGGAGCCGGGGAAGTGTAGTACCACTTTTCAGGCGCCAGATAGCTCAAGGAGGTCCGGTGACGGTAACCCACCCCGAGATGACCCGTTACTTTATGACCATCCCCGAGGCAGTGCAACTTGTTATCCAGGCTGGAGCCCTGGCCCGGGGCGGGGAGATCTTTGTGCTAGATATGGGTGAACCCGTAAAAATAGTT
This sequence comes from Thermanaeromonas sp., assembly GCF_021890735.1. GTDB lineage: Bacteria > Bacillota > DSM-521 > Neomoorellales > Neomoorellaceae > Thermanaeromonas. The sequence goes on along the minus strand of NZ_JAKKUR010000105.1, from coordinate 1,688 downwards.
GACCTTGCCCGTAACATGATTATCCTTTCGGGTTATGAGCCCGAAGAGGATATCAAGATAGTTTTTACCGGCATTCGACCAGGGGAAAAACTTCACGAGGAACTGTTTACCGCTGAGGAAAGGATCGATACTACCTCCCATGAGCGCATCCTTATTGCCCATCCGGAGGAGATAGATGAAGTAAGCTTGGAGAATTTCTTACGCTTAGTCTCGAAGCCGGACTGGAAGCCAGAGATGGCGGAAGTGGAGGAAGCCCTAAGGATGGTTTTGCCTGAGTTTAGGGTCCAGAAAGGATACAAGAAGGTCCAGGTAGGCTAATGGCGGTATCTCGGATAGAGCGAAGTGGTGGTTTGGATGGTTGATGCGAAATTATTTCGGGATCCTGTACATGGGTATATTGTTTTGCCGAAAGAATTTATGGCATTAGTTAGTACCCGGGAGTTTCAACGGTTAAGGCGGATCCGTCAGCTTGGTCTCTCTTTTCTTACCTATCACGGTGCCGAACATTCTCGTTTTGCCCATTCTCTTGGGGTGTTTCACCTTTTCGTAAGGTTAGAAACTGAACTTGAGCGCAAAGGATTCAAGTTTTCCGAGGCAGAAAGGCTACTAGGGCGTTGTGTCGGGCTCCTGCACGATATAGGACATGGGCCGCTGTCACATGTTTTGGAAGGTGTGATAACTCCGGATAAAAAACATGAAGCTTGGGCTATAGAGATTATCACAGCTCCTACAGAGATCCGGTGCGCCCTGGAAAACATAGATCCACAGTTGCCGAAGAAGATATGCCAGGTGCTTCAAGGTGATCCCAAATGGCAATTAATAAAAAATGTCATTTCCTCGCAGCTTGATATAGACCGCATGGACTACCTTTTGCGTGACGCCTTAATGACCGGGACCAGTTATGGCCATTTTGACCTGGCTAGGCTCTTAGCAGTTCTGGAGTTAAATGACAAAGGAACCAGCTTGATAGTTAACAATAAAGGGCTTATGGCCGCAGAGCAATTTGTTTTTGCACGGTATTATGCCTACTGGCAAATATACTTCCATAAGACTACAAGAGGAGCCGAAAAAGTACTCCAAATGATTTGGAAGAGGGCCAGAGAACTCTTCCGCCGAGACTTACTGCCCCATGAGTTAATACCTGCCTCCCTTAGATCATTTTTAGCTGACGACTGGGATTGGGAGGATTACTTATCTATTGATGATTCCGATATCTGGATTGCCTTAAAGACTTGGCAGAACAGCACAGACCCCATCTTGTCCGATCTGTCAAAAAGAATTTTAAATCGGGAGCTGTTTAAGCCCGTTAAGGTAGTAGAGAGCACTTCCGTCAATTTTCTGGATCTCCTCGATAAGATAAAGGAGATACTTCGCAACAACGGCTATGACCCAGATTATTATCTTTTGTGGGATGCCCAGTCTGATGTAGCCTACGACTATTATACCTCGCCCGAGGAAGAAGATACGAGTAAACCACCGATTTGGGTGCTTGACAGATCAGGTACACCACGTGATATAACGAGGTTATCCGATTCTATTCGTGCTATTGCCGGTAAACGTAAGATCGTAGAGTACTTTTATGTTCCCGATGAAAAGTGCCGTAGCGAGATTGAGAAATTAGTAAAAAAGTAACTAAAAGCATTCCTGTAATAATGTGAGGCAGTTGTTGCCAATAAAAAAGCCTCCTG
>NZ_JAKKUR010000104.1 GCF_021890735.1 Thermanaeromonas sp. | reverse complement strand
TCGGCTCCCGGTTGCTCCCCTTCTAAGTAAAATACGATTTTACTTCCCGGATAAACAGTAGCCCGGCGGTTCCCCCAAAAAATTTCTATGGTCTCCGGCGGGCCGGGCTTCCACTCTACTTTACCGCCCAGCCTTTCGGCAAGGGTTCTTAAAGGGACCATAATATAGTCGCCGGAAAGATAAGGGGTTCCCGGTAGCTCGGCCCGTACGCCGTCCACCCATATTTCCCTTGAACCTTCCGCAAAGATGATCTGGTTGGCTGTTTCCGCCCAAGCCGGAGAGGAATAAAGGATCGTGAAAAGTATGGCCAAGGAGAAGATAATCAAGGAGATAACCCTGCTGCCACACGTCATAACTCCGGTACGCTCCCAGTGTACTTCTTTTGAACTTCGCAGCTCCGAAACTGCGGCTTATCGCTGTTTTAAGACAAGCTCTTTCACCTTCTATGCCGCGGAAGGGTTCAAAAGGATATGGCTTGGCTCCCTTGAAGTTATTTGTGTTTGCCATTAAGACGGCTCTTCCTTGTCTAACCTCACCTTTTCACCGTCCCGCACGTCCTTTAACACTTTAGCATCCCCCAGTACTTTGCCTACCACTGTGACCGGGCTGTACGGCCTTATTTCTCCCGGTTTAGACACCGGTGTGGGGCCGAAGAAAACGCACAAAGCATGGCCCGGCGGCCAGTAAGCCACATCCCCTTCTTGGACCGTCTCCTGGGGTTTTTCCTGCTCAAGCTTAACAGGGATGCTAAAATATATTTCGTCCCCCCAGGTGTTGATAGTAGCTTCAATAGGTAACGCTTCCCATATTTTTTTGGCGGTCGATGTCTCATTGAGCTCGATCTTAAGTTTTATATTTCCTGCTTTAAGCCACATGCGCATGGTTTACACCTCCGAGGTATATTTTACTAAAACCTGTTGTCCTGTTCCAGCCGGACCTGTAGTCGTCGGTTAATATTGACAGCGAAAAAAGCATAAAGTATTATAAAAAGAGAGCTTTACCCAAAGTCAAACACGAAGGAGGTAAAAGGTGGCCTTATGAGTGACGGTCTTATGAACAGGAGGGAGTTTATAAAGCGCTCTTTTTTATCGGGAGCGACGGCCGCTCTGGTTCTTTCGGGCCTAAACGGGTGGGAAGACGCAGAAGCAGCTACCTTGCAGGTGGGGTCGCTCATCGACCTTACCCGGTGCGATGGTTGCGAATACCGCAAAATACCGGCCTGTGTAGAGGCTTGCCGGGAGGCAAACAAACGTTATTTCCCGAATCCGCGAAAAGAGGACCTTAAGCCTTATTGGCCGCAGAAAAATTACGAGGACTGGTCGACAAAACAAAATATTACCAATAGGCTCACACCTTATAATTGGACCTTTGTTCAGAAGGTAGAAGTGGAACATAAAGGAAACAAAACCGTAGTTTACATCCCGCGGCGTTGTATGCATTGCGATAACCCTCCCTGTGCCAAGCTCTGCCCGTTCAGTGCTCAGGAGAAAAAGCCCGAAGGGCCGGTGATAATCGACCCGGAGATCTGCTTTGGCGGGGCTAAATGTCGCGAGGTCTGCCCCTGGCACATACCGCAGCGCCAGGCAGGGGTGGGGCCTTATCTTAAATTCGCCCCCAAATTTGCAGGAGGGGGAGTGATGTACAAGTGCACCCTGTGTTATGACCGCATTTTGCAGGGGAAACTGCCGGCTTGCGTGGAGGCTTGCCCCCGCCAGGCTATATCCTTTGGGCCCAAGGAGGAGATGCGAAGGGAAGCCCACAGGCGGGCCGGCGCTATAGGGGGTTATATATACGGAGAAAAAGAAAACGGTGGGACTTCTACCTTCTACGTTTCGGCCGTACCCTTTGAGGCCATACACAGGGCCTTAGTGGCGGCCGGGCAACAGCCCGCCATGCCGGTAGGCGTCCCCAACTTCTTGGATACTCCTAACGGAATCGGCCAGGCGGTGCTTCTGGCCCCGGTGGCGGGGTTACTGGCGGCAGGCGTGGCCGTTTATAAGGGGATGAAATATAAGGAGATGAAAGGAGGAGAATAGGTGTGTCCGGCGGTAAGGTAAAGAGACATAGCGGAATCGTGCGTTTTATTCACTGCTCGGTGGCCATTTCCACTTTTCTCCTCATCTTTAGCGGTTTGGGGCAGCTTCCCCTATATAAGCGCTACATGGTCGACCAGTTACCGGGACTGTCGTGGGCTTCTAATTTTTATATCACCCTTCTTATCCATTATGTGGCAGCCGCTTGGCTGGTGTTTGCGAGTATAATGCATGTAGTTTACCATGCCTTAAGGAAAGAATTTGACCTCCTCCCCCGCCGGGGGGATCTGAAGGAATCCTGGGTGGTTATCAAGGCCATGTTTGGCCGGGGGAAGGAGCCGCCGGCCGATAAATACTTGCCGGAGCAGCGCCTAGCTTACGCCTATATGGCTTTCAGCTTCTTCCTTGTTATAATCACCGGATTTATAAAAGTCCTCAAGAATTTCCCTTCTATTGCCCTGCCCTACCCGGTTTGGCAATGGGCTACTAATCTGCATAATGTAGGCACAGTGCTCGTTATACTGGGAATTCTTGCGCACCTGGCGGCCTTTGCCCTTAAGCCTAACCGGCCGCTTATCTTAAGCATGATTACGGGTTACGTCAGCGAAGAGTACGCCCGCCACCGGCATCCTTTATGGTATGAGAGGATAAGCAAAAAGCGAGATGAAAGAAAAGCGCTCGGGGGTTAAACCCCGGGCTTTTGTTTTCTCCTTTAAAGCAGGACATTCCTTAACACCAGCTCGAGTATGTGCTGTAAACGTCTTTCCAAGTTCTCTGGCCGGACAGGATCATCTTCCCAGATAATGGCCAGGAGATCCTTTTGGGTAAAATAAGAGATGCATAAACTGCTTATACTTGTTAGCATCTGCCTTATATCGAGATCTGGACGGAAAATCCCCTTAGCTTTTCCTTCCTCCAATATTTTTTTGATCTGGGGCAAGCCTTCTTCCCAGATAGGGGACAAAACTTTGCGTGCATAAATACCGCCTTCCAAGGCCTCCCAAGAGATAAGACGGGCAAACCTGGGATTCTCAGCGAGGAAATAGAAATAAGACTTTATAGCTTCCACCAGTTGCTCTTGGGGATCGCCCTTTCCTTTAGCGGCCTGGCTAGTGGCGGCCAGGATCTTCTCAAAATTAGCTTTAAGTACAGCAGTATAGAGGTCTTCCTTGCTGTGAAAGTAATGGTAAAGCATCCCTTTATTAACTCCTGCTTTAGAGGCTATTTCGTCTACCCGGGCGCCATGTAAACCTTTAGCAGCAAAAATTTCCTCCGCTGCGGCGAGTATCCTTTCTCGACTTTGTACTACAGGATGTGCCATTTGAGCTTACCCCTTCCTTAAGTTTATAATGACCACTGTTAACTAACTAGTTAGTTAAAACTCCTATAACACCTCAATTAAACACATACCATCATTTCCTTGAAATAGCAACTAATGCCGGGAAAGGGCCCTTTATTCTATGTTTTGCGTTGTTTTCGTACTAAAGTTGCTGATTTTATTAGTGCTCGCCTCTGCCCATCTCAGGCTTTAGAAAACTTTTCTTTCTCCAAGCGAAACTTTCCCCGCTTTCCTTCGTGAGTATACAGGGAAGACTTAGCAAGATTAACCAAAGGAGCCTTCGGGATGGGCGATATGGAAAGCCTGGTCGCCAGGATGCAGGAGGGCGATCTTACGGCCTTTGAAGAGCTGGTTGCGAAGTATCGTAACAAAGTTTATGCCCTGGCCCTTACCCTGGCTGGCAACCAGGCTGACGCGGAGGATCTTACCCAGGAGGTTTTCTTAAAAATCTACCTTGGCTTTAAGGAGTACGCGCAAAAGAAGGGTAGCTTTGAAGCTCTGATACATAGGATGACCGTAAACTTATGGATCGACTGGACGAGGAGGCGAAAAAGGTTTCAGACCTTTTCCCTGGATAGCATGACTCAAGAAGAGAACCAGGCTGCTTATGAGATAGCGAGTTCAGAAGAAGATGTGGAAAGGGTTTATCGCCGAGAGTTCTGGAATGCAGTATGGAGGGCCTGGGGAGAACTGCCCGATCACTACCGCATAGTGCTTAAACTTCGTGTGGTGGACCAGCTTTCCTATAAAGAGATAGCAGCCCTTACAGGAGACACGGAAGCAGCAGTTAAATCTAAACTTAACCGCAGTCGCCAGATGCTAAAGGAGAGGCTTCGGAAAGCTGGATATCCTCTATAATCCCCCAAAAAATTTTTTGGCAAGACCGCGAAACTTACAGCCATTCTGTTCGTGATTCTTTATGGAAAGGGCAAGAGACAAAGTTTTAAGCCCTAAGAAGGTGGCGTCAAAAATGAGGTGCCGGCAGGCAAGGAAAATGCTTTCGCCATACATAGACGATGAACTCAGCGATGCGGAGAGGGCAGCGCTCGAGGAGCACCTTAACTCTTGTGAGGCCTGCCGGTCGGAGCTTGAAGCCCTGAAGAGAATTTCCGAAGGCCTAAAGGAAATTTACCAGGAAGTTAAAGCTCCTCCTGATTTCGTGGATAAAGTAATGAAGCGTATACAGGAGCTGGAGGAGGGGAAAAGTCCTCGCCTCTTTCAGGATGACCTGCCCGGCTACCAAAACAGGTGGCTAAGGGTGGGGCTAGCGGCCGTCCTGACGGTGGGTATGGGGCTAGGAATATTGCAGTACGGCCGTGCCCATTTGGGAAACACCCTGACGTGGCCCAGTTCCTATAAGTTGGCCACACCGGGAACCAAGGTTATGGCAGAAAAGGACGAAGGAGGTTCATCAGGTAGCCAGGTAAGCGAGGTTGAAAAAGTCCAAGTTCCGAACAAGGACGAAAGCACTGGCAAGCCTGGGCATGCTCCTGTTGAGGGTGAACCCGGTAGGGTAGAAAAGCAGGAAACAGTCCAGGGTAGGACGCATGCAACAGTAGAAGAAAAGAAACCTGGAAATGCAACCGCAGGGCAGGAACTCCGGGAGCAGGCTAAAACCGATACGCGGGTGGCTGCCGGTCAGGACACAGGAGCCTACCAGCCTAAAACCTTCTTAAGTAAAAGCAGGCATGTGCGGACCACGATGGTAAAGGTGGAAGTGGATGACCTGGCCTCCGCGAAGGCGGCGGTGGCGGCAGCGGCAGCGAGAGCCGGTGCCGCTGGGGTGACCGAACTTTGGGACTACCAGAATAAAGAGATTATGCTCAAAGTAGTCTTGCCATCAGCTACAGCAGGGGAGTTC
>NZ_JAKKUR010000103.1 GCF_021890735.1 Thermanaeromonas sp. | reverse complement strand
TGTATTTGATACTCTAAAAGTTGACCAGATGATCAGCGAAAAGTTGACCACCCTGGTCACATTCCCTGTTATGCTGAAGGGGACAAACCTTCGGCAACAGGGGGAAAGAGGATGAACGACGTGGTCGATAAGGAGATGATCCGCAGGCTCCATTACGTAGAAGGGAAATCCATTCGGTGGATCTCCAGAGAACTGGGTTTTGCCCGGCAAACCATAAGAAAAGCCCTCGAAGATGCAGAACCACCTATGTATCACCTTAGGTCTCCCAGACCCCGACCTGTGACCGGGCATATCCGGGAGGTCTTGGCCCAGTGGGTGGCTGAAGAACAAGAGAATAAGCGTCACCTCACGGGAGAACGTATATACCAGCGTTTAGTGGAAGAATACGGTTACACGGGAAGCCCTTCTACTATCAGGCGTCTAGTTGGAGAATTGCGTAGAAACGCCAAAGAAACCTTTATTCCCTTAGAGTTCCGCCCCGGCAGTAATGCCCAGTGCGATTGGGGTGAGGATGTGGCCATTTTGGACAAAGTAGAAACCCTGGTCCAGTTCTTCTGTCTACGTCTAGGATTTAGCCGGATGCCCTTTGTTATGGCCTTTCCCACCCAAAGGCAGGAAGCTTTTTTCGAAGGTCATACCCAGGGGTTTATCTTCTTGGGCGGCGTTCCTTTGAGTATCACTTACGACAACTTAAAGACAGCTGTTTTCAAGGTGCTTGCGGGCCGAAACCGCATTGAACAAAACAGCTTTATCGCCTTCCGTAGCCATTACCTTTTTGAAAGCCGGTACTGTAATACCGGAAAGGGGAATGAAAAGGGCGGGGTGGAAAACTTGGTAGGCTTTGTCCACCGCAACTTCTTCACCCCCACTCCGGAAGCTTCGGATTGGGCGGAGCTAAACGAATTGTTTCTTAAGCGCTGTTTAGATTATGCCCGCACTCACAAGGTGCCCGGCTCCAAGATGACGGTGTATGAAGCCTGGCAGGAAGAGAAAAAACATCTCCTTCCTCTACCTCCCCACCCCTTCCCCTGCTACCGTCATATTGAGGCCAAAGCTGCCCGAAACCAACTTGTGCGCTTTGAAAACAATTACTACTCTGTACCTCCCTCCTGTGCAGGTCGCCTGGTGGTGGTCAGGGCTTACGTTCACCGGGTGGAAATCTACGCTGACCACCGGCTGGTGGCCACTCACCGCCGCTCTTATGGCACAGGAGAGGAGATATATGACCTGGACCATTACTTAGAAGCCCTATACCGCAAACCTAGGGCTTTGGAGGATGCTAAGCCCTTTCATCGTGCAGACCTTCCGCCAGTATATCACCGGTACTTGGCGGCCTTAAAAGAACATCATGCCCAACCGGAAAAGGAATTTGTCCAGATCCTCATGTACCACCGGGAAGTGGGATGGGATGCTCTAACTTTAGCTTTAAATAAAGCTTTAGACGAAAGAGTTTACCATGCCCCTGGAGTTAGAAGTATCCTTGAGCAGTTAACCGGTAAATGCCTCATTTCCCAAGGAACCCAAGACCTATCAGCTTACCGGGTGTCTAGGCCGAACTTAAAACAGTTCGACCTCCTGGGAAGCTGTAATAACGGGAGGATAGTCCATTGAGCACAGAACTCCTTCTTAAAGAGTATTTACACAAACTAAAACTTCCAGCGGTGGCCCGGCACTACAAAAGTCTGGCCCGTACAGCCGCAGAAAACAACCGCACTTATGAAGAATACTTATGCGCTCTTTTGGAACAAGAGGTATTGAGCAGGGAAGAAAGCGCCCTTAAGAACCGTATCCGCCGGGCCAACTTCCCCTACTTCAAAACCCTGGAAGAATTCGACTTTACTGCCTTACCAAGCTTGAGTAAACCTAAGGTGTTAACTCTAAGCCGGGGAGAATACATCAAAGCCAAGGAAAATGTCATCTTCCTTGGTAACAGTGGAACCGGCAAAACCCATTTGGCCATTGCCCTGGCTTTATGTGCCTGCCGGCAGGGTTACCGGGTACGCTTTTATACTGCCCCCGGCCTGGTTACAGAACTCTTAGCAGCTGCCCGGGAACATAAATTACTTTCCTTGGAAAAGCAGTGGCTAAAGCAAGACCTGGTAGTGGTAGACGAGCTGGGCTATGTACCCTATACCACTGAAGGAGCCCAGCTCCTCTTCCGCTTCTTGGCTGGCCGGTATGAAAGGGGGAGTGTGCTCATTACTTCCAATCTCGAATTCAGCGAATGGGTACAAGTATTTGGAGATGAAAGGATGACTGCTGCCCTCCTGGACAGGCTCACCCATCATGCCCATATCCTGGTCATGAACGGGGAAAGCTATCGCTTCCGTCAGAGTTTAAGGCGACGCCAAGAGGAAGGATTGGTTAGTTCTGCCTCTGCATAGTAGCTAAAAGTATTTCACGTAAGCTAGACGGCCTCCCGAGCCAGCCCGGCCAACCTTGGTTAACATTATGCGAGTAACAAATATTAATTAAGCAAAACCAGGAGGTGGTTGCCATTCTAAAATAAGTAAACATAGTCCTAGCGAAACCAAACTATACAGGTGGTCAACTTTCAAGAGATCAAGTGGTCAATTTTTCGATTGACAAATACAACTTTAGTTAGTTTCTTGGGACCCAGGCTCTGTAAGTAGCGATATAGGGTTGTCAAAGAGCCAGTGTAGCCCAATTTCTTTATCTCTTCGTAAATCCGGGTACCAATCAAATCCTCTTCCCAGTACATGCGCTCAATATGTTCTTTAAAAGGCTCAAGCTTTGTTTCTACAGGTTTACGCTCATAGCGTGGCGGTTCATTCTGAGCCAGGGCCCTTTTGACCGTGTTCCGAGAGATGCCCAGCATACGGGCTATGGTCTTCTTCCCATATCCCCTGGCATACAATGTACGAATAGTTGCCCACTGTTCCACTTTTAGCATACCCCCCATTTTCACCCCCGGGGAAACTTCCCCGAAGGTGAACCTCTCTCCTGCCAGAGGGGTCAATTTTCGATGCAAATGGGGGGTCAATTTTCACTGTAGATCAACACCCGGGTTGAGAATGTTTAAAGGATCTAAAGCTTTTTTAAGCCGGCGCATTATTTCTAGTGAAAGGCCGAGTTCTTCTTCCATATAAGCTGCCCGCGTTAAGCCTACTCCGTGCTCGCCTGTAGTCGTACCTTCAAGTTCTAAGGCTAGGCGATGTATCTCGTCGCCTACCTTCCTTGCCCTTTCAATTTCAGAAGAATCATAGGTGTTGATTATGGGGGCAGCATGGAGGTTTCCGTCGCCGATGTGCCCGTAGGTTACTATAGTTATACCGTATTTCTCGCCTATTTGCTGGATACGCCTCAAGGCTTCTGGAACCCTATAAATAGGTACACATATATCCTCACCTATGTAAACCCGGGTAGCTCCCTCTTTTATCTGTCCAGCGGCAGCACCAACCACGCTTCTAGCTGCCCAAAGCTGGCCTAATCTTTCGGGGTCATCCGTCCATTCCACCTTAGAGGCAAAATTCTCACATACTCTGGCAATGTTTTGAGCCTCATAAGCTACCCCAGGAGGACTGCCGTCCACCTCGAACAAGAGCATGGCTTCTACATCCGGCAAAACCAGTTCCGGTTTATATTTAACGGCTGCTTTAATGGCGCTCCGGTCTAAAATTTCAATGGCTGAAGGGGATAAACGGGACTTAAAAACCTGTATAACGGCCTCCCCTGAAGCCTCTAGATTATCGAAGAACGCTACTACTAGGCCCCTCTTTTCCGGAATAGGTAATACCTTCAACCGGACGGCAGTTATTATCCCCAGGGTTCCTTCTGAACCCACAAATAAAGAAGTCAGGTCATAACCGGCTACAGACTTTAGCGCTCGTGACCTTTGGCCTCCGGTTACAATAACTTCCCCTGTTGGCAGGACTACTTCCAGCCCTAAAACGTAATTTTTGGTCGTACCATACTTAACGGCCCGCATTCCGCTCGAATTGAAAGCAATCATTCCTCCTAAAGTACACATCTTGGTACTCCCAGGATCGGGTGGGAAGAAAAAACCGTGTTGGGCCAAAGCCTGGTTTAGTTCTGCATGAACAATACCGGGCTGTACTACAACTTGCAGATTTTCTAGGTCGTAGCGTAAGATTTTATTCATAAGAGACATATCCATGACTATCCCGCCCCGGTGAGCTATAGCTCCGCAACACTGTCCTGTACCTGCTCCTCTGGGAACTACTGGTATTCTGTACTCGTTAGCCAGCTTCATAATAGCCACTATTTGATCCCGGTTTTGAGGTTGAACTACCAAATCGGGAATCCATCGGTTAAGCTGGGATTCAAGAGAGGAATCAAAAGCGTAACAAAGCCTTTCTACTTCTCCATCAAAGCAACGTCCTTCACCAACCATTCTCTTAATTTGGGCAATGATTTCTGAAGAGAGCATTTTTCTTCCCTCCAGACCATCCCAAAACAGGGATTCTACCGGACCATAACTGCAAAAAACATGCCAGAATATTTGGAGTTAATTTATTAAGACTTCTGGTATTTTAGAAAGACTGCCCTTTCATTTTTAAGTTCCGGTTTCGGTCTGAGTGTTTGTTGCTATTATGAAACAGCGTAGCCATACAGGAAGTTGCAGAAGGGAAAAACTTGAAGCCAGGGCGACCTTTTCCGATGCGGAAGGAACCCACGAACGCACTTTAGGGCTTCTTACGGCCGGCATCAGGTAAGTGGCTTCTTAGTAGTAAATAGCCTTAAACACCAAGAACATGGAGGGCAAATAAGGAAACTAATTTTTAATTTGTAGGGCTGTTGGCCGAAAGGAAAGGTCAGCAGCCTTTTTAAGCGTTTTAAAGCAGAAAAAGAAGTTTTATCTATGCTTAATTGTGAATTTTGGAACGAGATCGGAGTGGAAGTGGAGAGAAAGTAGGGGAATAGGGGGGAGAAAGGAGTTAAATATAGTTTAAAGGGAATATAGCTTAAGGAGTAAAAATTATAATAACGGGGCAAGATGCTATGAACGGGAAAGGTTTCCTAATTAAATAGAGAGGATTTTGATAGAAAAGTGAAAAAAAGAACTTATTTAACCAGCAGGATTTTATCTTCAGACAGCGAATATATTACATCAGAAATTGTTGAAAGCGCTTCCAAACATAGCAAATAGAGTTGTTTGCCCTTTCTATGGAGTGACGCAGGTTTGCCTACTATTTATGATGTAGCTAAAGCGGCGGGAGTATCCATTGCTACAGTTTCCCGGGTTCTAAACGGTTATCCTTTTGTAGCGGAGAAGACGCGGGAGAAAGTCCTGCGGGCCATGCAGGAGTTAAATTATTCTCCGAATT
>NZ_JAKKUR010000102.1 GCF_021890735.1 Thermanaeromonas sp. | reverse complement strand
AGGAGGTAACGGTATTATGGCTATGGCAGATCCTGGGCAGAAACAGGAAAGGGAGCTTACTGACATAGTTGATCCTAAGCTGGTTACCGACCTTTTGTCCACCCCTCCCCCAGGACCGGCAGGTCTTAAGAGCATATTGCGTAAAGCCAGGGAGCTTAAAGGTTTGACCCTAGAGGAAGCTGCTGCTCTCCTAAATCTTAACGAAGAGAGCGAGCTTCAAGACATATATGCTGCTGCCGGGGAGGTTAAGCAGAAGGTATACGGACGGCGCATCGTATTGTTTGCTCCCCTCTATATTAGCAATCGTTGCAGCAATAACTGTCTTTACTGCGGTTTCCGGAGGGATAACCGCAGCCTTAAACGTAAAGTGTTAGCGCCGGAGGAGATCGGGCGGGAGGCCCGGGCTCTGGCTGAGAAGGGTTTTCAAAGGGTGCTTCTGGTAGCAGGAGAAGGCCATGAGGGTACCGATGTGGATTATCTGGTAGAGGCTGTTAAGGCTGTATACCGCTATTCTCCTTTACGCATAGTTCACCTTAATGTTGCTCCCCAGACGGTGGCGGGTTTCAAGCGGCTAAAGGAAGCTGGGGCTGGTGTTTACCAGTGCTTCCAGGAGACCTATCACCCCGATACTTATAGGTTGCTTCATCCTAGTGGACCTAAAGCTGATTATGGATGGCGTTTAACAGTCATGCACCGGGCCATGGAAGGTGGCTTTAATGATGTGGGCATGGGGGCTTTACTTGGTCTATATGATTACAGATACGAGGTTTTGGCTTCTATAAGCCATGCCCGGGCCTTGGAGCGAGATTACGGTGCAGGGCCTCATACTATGTCGATACCTAGGATGCGGCCTGCTAAAGGCGCAGCCCTCACTCAGGTTCCCCATCCTTTAAGCGATACTGATTTCCGTAAGGTGGTAGCCGTATATAGGCTGGCCTTGCCTTATGTGGGTTTGGTGCTCACTACTCGCGAGCGGCCGGAATTCAGGGATGAGCTTATCCATATCGGTATTTCCCAGATGTCGGCGGGTTCCTGTGTAAGCCCGGGAGGCTATGCGGAACCCGAAGATCCAGCGGCCCAGTTTGAAGTGAGCGATCACCGGCCGCTAGAGCGCATCCTCGAAATTATACTATCCCAAGGTTACCTTCCCAGCTTCTGCACGGCCTGTTACCGGGTGGGTAGAACGGGCGGCCGCTTCACGGGTCTTGCCCGCCAGGGGGAGATAAAACGGTTCTGTTTGCCCAACGCCCTTTTAAGCTTTAAAGAATATCTTTTAGATAAGGGGGCGCCTGAACTACGAAAAAAAGGTGAAAAAGTTATAGAGAAAGCTTTAGAAGAGATAGAAGATACAACCTTACGCCAAGCCACAGAGGCTAAACTTTCTAAGATTGAAGAGGGTTACCGTGATATTTACTTTTAGAGTCATATCCCCCGTGGACAGGCAATAAACATTAAAATAGAGCTTGCCTTTCCAGGGGGCAGAAAAATATGCGCTCCAATTGGGATTGGGAAGAAATCAAGGGAGCGCCTTTAGGCGGGATGGCCGGTCCGGGGCGTTCCCTTCCCCCCACCCGGTTTTTCGGGCAGTTCTTAAAACAAATACTAGCTGCAGTTTTAATTTTCTTGGCCTTGACCTTCGTTTTTCGTCTGGAAGGTCCGGGAGCTGCCCGCCTGCAAACGGCCTTACGTTATTACCTAAGGGATACAGCTTCGGATAAAACCCAGGTGGTGGCCGCTCTGATACGAGAAGGATTGTGGCTGGATACCTTTGACCGGTGGGTTTTCCATGGGCTAAATTCTCGTCAAGAAGCCGTACCCGCTTACAAACCAAGAGACGGAAGCCAGGAGCTGCCGGTCATGGCTTTGCCTGTCTCCGGGGAAATTATAAAGCCCTACGGATGGGTGACGGAAAAGGAGACCAGTAGTTTCCATCCGGGCATAGACATAAAGGCTAAAGGAGAAGCCCCGGTTAAGGCGGCCTTAGATGGACGGGTGGTGCGGGCGGGGGACGATCCGGTGTTGGTACGGGTAGTAGAGGTAGATCACGGTGGGGGGTTAGTCACCGTCTACGGGACGTTGGGTAAAATATACGTTCAGCCGGGCCAAGAGGTTCGTCAGGGAGATACCCTCGGGGTTCTAGCGCCTGGGCCGGCGGTGCAGCTACATTTCGAGGTACGGCAAGATGGCCGACCGGTGGACCCCTTACCTTTTTTGCTCCCGGCCGGCCAGATTTGATATGTGGTTGGGCAGGATAGCCAAAACGGAGATAGTTTTAAACGATTGTTTCCTTCTTCTGTTAGGCGTATACTTTTTATTGGGAGTCCTTCCTCAAGCTTTGATGCTTTTTATTTGTGTGGCCTGGCATGAAGTGTGCCACGCCTGGGTAGCGTACCGGGCAGGACTTCCCCCGAAAAGCCTTGAGCTTTTCCCCTTCGGCGGCGTAGCCCGTTTTTCAGTTCCCCTCGCCTTTTACCCTTCCAAGGAAGCCCGCATAGCCCTGGCCGGTCCTTTGGGAAGCTTTGTTTTAGCTTTGCTGGCTTTAATTTGTAAAAAGTTTGGCGGTGTAAGCTCGGATTGGCTTTCCTTTTTTTTGCAAGTTAATGTGATATTGGGGTGCTTTAACCTGCTTCCCGGTCTTCCACTAGATGGAGGACGCCTGTACCGGGCGTGGCGCACCTTCCAGGTAGGAGCTGGCCAAGCTACCTGGGAGGGAGGTGTACTGGGGCAAATCTGGGCCCTGCTTTTGGGCCTTGCAGGTTTAGCGGGTTTCTTTTGGGGTATTATGGATTTGCAAAGCGTTATATTAGCCCTTTTTCTGTTCAGTTTAGCCTCTACGGAAAAGGAGGCCTGGCCTTACTTGTTTTGGAGGCAGTTGTGGCGTACCCGCTACGACAGGGGAGAAGGTGTATTAAAGGAAGCGAGGTGGCTCGTGGCCAGTTGTGAACAACCGCTGGGGCGGATAGTGCGTCGCTTCCGTCCAGGCAAGTATAATGTGGTGGCGGTGCTGGATGGTCGGGGTAAGCTCTGCGGGCTAGTAGGAGAAAAGGAGATACTTCAGGCTCTTTTGGAGGGACGCTGGGCGGAACCTTTAGGGAAATTGCTGAGTTAGAGGCATAAAGTTAGAGGCATAAGTTAGTTAGAGGTAGAAATTATATTAGGGGGTATAAAATAAGCCCTATCTTTGCTATACTAGTGGCTGCAAGAATTGAAGGTTTAAAGGAGCGACGCAAGTGCCCTCCAAAGAATTAAAATCATACATAGTAGATAATGTTTTACCCCGAGTAGAAAAGCCTTCCCGTTACTTGGGCACTGAGTGGAACAGTGTTCATAAAAATTGGGATAGCACTTTAGTGCGCATGGCCTTTGCCTTTCCTGACCTTTATGAAGTGGGCATGTCCCATCTGGGGCTGGCCATACTTTACGGCCTGGTTAATGAACGGGACGGGATGCTTTTAGAGAGGGTTTTTGCCCCGGCCCCCGATTTAGAAGCCATCCTGCGGCAAGAAGGATTACCCCTTTTTTCCTTGGAATCCTACCGTCCCTTAAGTGACTTTGATGTAATCGGCTTCACCCTCCAGTATGAACTTACATATACCACCATCCTCAATATGTTGGATTTGGCGGGTATACCCCTGTTGGCGCGGGAGCGCGGCCAGGAACACCCCTTAATTATCGGAGGGGGTCCCTGCGCCTGCAACCCGGAACCCTTAGCACCTTTTTTTGATTGCTTTGTTTTAGGCGATGGGGAGGAAGTTTTGCTTAAGCTTCTAGAACTGGTAGGGGAACTCAAGGGATCTCCTAATGGGAGGGTGAACCGGGAGGAATTTTTGCGCCGGGCCGCCACCATCCCCGGCATTTATGTTCCTTCTTTTTACGACGTTCTCTACAGGGATGACGGAACTATTAAAGAGATAAGGCCTAAGTTTCCGGGCGTCCCGGAGAAGGTAAAAAAGGCGGTAGTAGCCGATCTAGACACTACCTACTTCCCCTCCCGGCCCATCGTGCCCTACCTGGACGTAGTGCACGACCGCTTAATGCTAGAAATTATGCGGGGATGTACCAGGGGATGCCGGTTTTGCCAAGCCGGGGCCATTTACCGCCCGGTACGGGAGAGGGATATCAAGGTATTATTACGGCAGGCCGCAGAACTCCTCCGCAACACCGGGTACGAGGAAATCTCCCTGACTTCGTTAAGCAGCGCCGACTATACATGTATAGAGGAGCTGGCCTTAGCCCTGGCTGAAAGTTACGCTGATCAGGGTATAAGCATTTCCCTTCCCTCGTTAAGGGTAGATACCTTCAGCGTGCGCCTGGCCCATGCCTTGCAAAAGTTCCGGAAAAAAGGGACATTAACCCTAGCTCCTGAGGCCGGAACACAGCGGCTTAGGGACGTAATCAACAAAGGAGTAACTGCGGAAGACCTTTTAAGCGCTACAGGAGAGGCTTTTTCCGCTGGTTGGCAGCATATCAAACTGTATTTCATGATCGGATTGCCTACGGAGACGGAAGAAGATCTGGAGGGGATCGCAGAACTTGCTCGCGAGGTCCTGGAACAGGGACGGCGGTTAACTAAAGGTAAAAAGCCCAGGGTCACGGTAAGCGTATCTTCCTTTGTGCCCAAACCCCATACTCCTTTCCAGTGGGAGCCCCAAGCTCCTTTGGACAAACTTAAGGAAAAGCAGAAGTTTTTAAGGTTAAGACTAAAGGGCCCGGGTTTATATTTTAGCTGGCACCAGCCGGAGATGAGTTTTTTAGAGGCGGTTCTTGCCCGGGGAGACCGCCGGTTAGGACAAGCTTTATTTGTGGCCTGGCGGGAAGGAGCAAGGCTTGAGGGATGGTCTGAACATTTCCGGTATGAGGCTTGGGAGAAGGCCTTCCGGGCTTGCGGGCTGGAGCCAGCTTTTTATGCTTATCGCCGCCGGGAATATCTAGAGAAGTTTCCCTGGGATCACCTGGATTTTGGTGTAAGTAAAGACTTCTTATGGGAGGATTACCAACGGGCCATGGCTGGCCAAGTAACCCCTGATTGCCGTTCGGGACGGTGTTGGTCCTGCGGGGTATGCCCTGGGTTAAAGGTGAAGATGAATCTAAAGGGGGAGGCGCGTAGCTTTGCGCCTACGGGTTAAATTTGCCAAAGTGGGTACAGGTAGGTTCTTAAGCCAGCTGGAGGTGATGCGGGTTTTACAAAGGGCAGCACGGAGGGCCGGGCTTCCTTTAGCTTTAACAGAGGGTTTTAATCCCCACCCCCGCATGTCCTTCGGCCCCGCTTTAGCAGTAGGTGCAGAGAGCGAAGCTGAATATGTGGACTTAGAATTAAAGGAACC